>JAGNQK010000162.1 GCA_017989115.1 Dermatophilaceae bacterium
CGCCGGAGTCGTACATGATGCCCTTGCCGACCAGGGCCAGGTGCCCCGTGGGCTCGCCCTCGGGCTGGTAGCGCATCACGATCATGCGGGGTGGCTCGACGCTGCCGCGGTTGACTCCGAGCAGGCCACCGCAGCCCATCTCGGTGAGTTGTTCCTTGTCGAACACCTCGACCTCGAGCCCGGCGTCGGGCCCGAGCTCGACGGCGAGGTCAGCCATGGCGGTCGCGGTGAGCATCCCGGCAGGGCTGGTGGACAGGTCCCGGCTGAGCATGCCGACCCTGGCCATGAGGCGGCCTCGGGCGGCGCCCTCCTCGACCGCGGCCCGCTCGCCCTCGGGCGCCACGAGGGTCAGGGAGGCGACCTCGGCCGTCTCCGGCTCGGTGCTGCGCAGGCTGAAGCGGTAGCGCGCGAGCAGCACGCCCTCGACGATGGCGGCGGCGGACTCGGCGGTCGTCATCCGAGACGAGCGCGGCACGCGGGTCGCGAGGTGGCCGTCGAAGGGCACCGCGTTCGCGAAGGCCGCCGCGGCGTCGCGCACGGTGGCGGCCGTCAGGGAGGCCACGTCACCGACGCCTACGGCCACGAGCACCGGTGCGCCGGAGGCGGGGAACGCGAGCGCGGACCCGACCGTGGGACGGAAACCCGCGCGCCCCAGGCCGGCGAGGTCGACGCCGAGGACGTCGGGGACGGCGTCCGTCGTCGTCACCGGGACGCTCACCGCCTCGACGCCGTCGAGGGGGTCGTCGTGGTCGACGACACGAATGTCGACGGGGTGGCGCAGGGACGGGGCGACGTCGAGGACGGTGGGTGTCGGGCTCATGGCGCCGACGCTAGTCCGCAGCCGCTGACGAGGAGGGAAAACGGCGCTCTCAGGCCGGGGTTCGGCGTGACTCCAGGCCGGCCTTCGCGAGCAGCAGCGGCAGCGCGAGGGTCGCGACCGCGGTGGCCAGCCACACGACGACGGTCGCGGCGATCCACGTACCGACCCCACCGCTGATGCTCAGGCCCTTGGTCAGCTGGTTGGCGGCGAACAGCGCGACGAACGTCGTGAGCAGGCCGATGCCGCCGAGGAAGGCCGGAGCGTTGCGTGCGGCCACCTTGGCGAAGAACGGGGCCAGCACGCTCTGGAGCACGGCGAAGACGACGATGGCCGTGAGGAGCCCGCTCGTGCCGACCCGGACCCCGTCGACCAGGGCTGCGGCCACGAACAGTCCGACGGCCGCGGACGCGAGGAACACCAGGGCACGAACGACCATCCGGATCATGGAGGGAGCCTAGCGGCGCCCTCGGTGGCGCTCGTCGTCGTCGCCCGTGTCGCCTAGAGCGGCGTGCTCCCCGTCGTCCCGACGAGCATGTCGCGGAACTCCGGCCCGGCGAGGCGCTGGGACTCCGCGCGCGCGGCGTCGACGCGCCCCGGCATCCCGAGTCGTTGCGTCGGCTCCTCGTTGCCCGGCGTCGAGACGAACTTCTCGATCGCCGCGAGACCCGCATCGGCGCGCGACCGGGCGGCATCCTGCTTGGCGTCCAGACGCTCGGCGTACCAGTCGGAGGCCAGCACCGACTCCCGGGTGAACATCTCCCGGAACTCGGGGGAGTCCAGGGTCAGCCCCGACGCGGTGACGCCGTCGGCCATGATCTCGAGCAGTGCCCGCAGCGGCGGGATCGCGAGGTCGATGGTGCCGTCCTTGACGAAGGCCCGCGCCACCCGCTCGTGGGTCATCGCGATGGTCGTCACCGACTCCGCGAACACGGCCGGGTCCTGCAGCTCGGGGCGCAGCATCTCGGGGGTGAACACGACCTCGGGGTGCAGGAAGACGCGGCCGAAGTACTTCGTCGCCATCGTCTCGGTCATCCGGTAGCCGAGGCGGCTGGCGGGCACGCGCCGACCGTCGTGCTCGACGTCCTCGACCTTCTCCAGGGCGCCCTCGGCGATGAGGTTGCGCGCGTCGCGCTCCTGTGGGGTCATCCGGGTGAACAGCTCGGGCACGAGGAGCGAGACGTCGTGGTCGACGCGCACGTGCGGCCCGACGAACCCGGCCGCGGACAGCCAGCCGTCGTGCCCGGTGAGCACGTAGCTGAGCAGGTTGGCGTTGAGGTCGATGATCGTCGGCAGCGCGTTGAACGGACCCTTGGTCAGGGCGCCCTCGGAGCCGGCGCCGGTCGTCGACGGCGACTTGCCCGTCATCGACGCGATGAACTCCATGAAGAGCTCGGGCACCTCCATGTAGTGCAGCGGGCCGTACGAGCACAGGGCGGGGACGCCGGCCTCGGGCGGGTTGTTGCGCCGACCGGCCGCGACGACGTCCACTGGCCGGGGAAGGGGGGCACTCGCCGGCATCCCCGCCGCCAGGCGCTCGCTGAGGTGCGCCACCGCGGTGGCCCTCGCGTTGGTGAGGTCGGGCCGCTGCTGGAGGTAGCGCGGGTTCTTCGACGGCTTGCCGTCGACGATGCGCGGATTCGCCGAGCTGACGACGAAGTCGGGCCCGACCCCCTCGGGGGTGTCGGCGAACTCGCGGATGAGGGTGGCCATCGGCTCGGTGAACGCCGTGAAGCTGACCGCGTCGTCACGCATCGCCACGGCATCCGCGTGGGTGAGGGGGGCGAAGTTGGACAGGAACGTGCCGGGGGTCGCGATGTCCCGCTCGGCCACCGAGTCGTACCCGCGGTGGATGGCGTCGTCGGGTCGCTGGAAGAGCAGGTTCTCGCAGTTCTCGACGAGCTTGTACGAGCGATTCGGGTCCAGGCCCAGCTGGTCGCCGGGAACGACGGTGGATGCCGTGATGTCGTCCTGCGTCTGGACCTTCACCGCGGGCGCGAAGTCGTGACGCAGGCTGAACAGGCGCCACCGGCCGTCGGTGTCGAAGCCCACCCGCAGCATGTTGAGGGTGATCTTCGTGCCGTCCAGGTGCAGCGAGTTGCCGGTGCGGCCGTCGATCTCGGCGACGCTGAAGTGGCTGCGCCAGTCCTGGCCCCACTGCGGCTGGTACGAGCGCTTGACGACGTAGACGAGTTCCTTGACGTACGGCGGGATCGTGCGCAGCCAGGCGTTGTACTCCTGCGTGTACGTCGAGGGCGAGGGCGTCAGCAGCTTGATGACCGACCCGATCGAGCGCTCCGGTGACAGGATCGGCCGGTGGTCGGTGCCCCGCTGGGCGGGGTCGAGGAAGCGGTCGGTGAGGTCGCGATCGAGGATGGCCGCGACGGCATCCAGGTCGGCGTCGACGTCGGCGACGAAGACCGAGCCGACGATGAACGCGTCGGTGATGGCCTTGGAGATCTCGGACTTGCCTCCGCCGGAGACCGTCGCCGGCTTGTGGCACGACGTGGCGGTCGCGGCGGTGCCGACGAGGGTCCACGTGCTGGGGTCGTGGGGTTGCTGCGCGACGGTGACCCGGTAGCCGCTGGGGCTGAGGTAGACGGTGTCGGCACGCAGGGGGATGCCGTTCGCCTGGCTCTGCGTGGCACCCTCGTCGGTCGTGGCGTCGCCCCAGGTGACCGTCATGTCCTTCATCGAGAAGCGCGCCTGTGCCGGCACGATGACGATGTGCGGCTGCTCGCCGTCGACGGCGTGACCCTGAGGCTGGAGGGTGAAGCGCTGCGGGTCGCGCGCGACGACGTCGGCGACGCTCACGGCATCCGTGACGCCGGAGTACCTGCCGGTGTACTCCTGACCGAGGTTGTAGCTCGCGAAGACCAGCGCCCCGC
The DNA here is from genome assembly GCA_017989115.1 of Dermatophilaceae bacterium. Lineage (GTDB taxonomy): Bacteria > Actinomycetota > Actinomycetes > Actinomycetales > Dermatophilaceae > Fodinibacter. The sequence continues at coordinate 3,706 of JAGNQK010000162.1, forward strand.
CGGAGTGCTCCTCCTCGGCATTGCCGAACAGGTTGGCGGAGTAGGAGATCTGCGTCTTGACCTCCTTCTTGCAGTACCCGAAGTAGGTGTCGGCGATGACGGTGACGATGACGCCGCGCTCGTCACGGGCGCAGATCTTGAAGGCCTTGCCCCCGTTGTAGAGCTCGTCCTCGCTCGACCAGCACATGCCGTCACGCTGCTGGCGCTCGGTGGCGTCGTCGACGTGCGGCAGGCCCAGCTCCTTCTTCGTGACGCGGATCAGGTGCGGGGCGAGGATGACGCAGCCGGTGTGGCCGGTCCACGTCTCGGGCGCCAGCGAGGCGTCGTTCTCCGGGAGGTAGGGGTCGCCGCCGTTGCCGAAGATCCCTTCGACGAAGTCGAGGTTCGCGACCGTGCCGCCGGGCACGATGAAGCGCGTCTCCATCCGCTTCTCGCGCACCGACCCCGGCACCTCCGGGGCGACGAGCGGGCGCAGGTGCAGCGAAACGAAGCAGGCCGCCGGGTTCGGCTGGTTCGCCGAGTAGGGCAGCACCATGTCGACCTCGGGCGGTTGGAAGGCCAGGCCGAGCAGCTTCGCGAAGACGGCCTTCGGCACGGCGATCTTGTCGTCCGGGATCGGCAGGCCACCCTCGGCGATGTGGAAGACGCCGGCCGTGGTGCGCCGGTCGTTGGCCGGGTTGTGCAGCACCCCGTTGACGAGCCGGTAGCTGCTCAGCAGGGGTGAGCTGAAGGTGTCGCCGTCGAAGGGCAGCGACAGCTCGCGGGCCAGGCCCGGCTGGTCGAGCACGAGGGTGCGCCGCGGCAGCTGCGGGTGCTCCCCGGTGTCGGCGAGGTAGTCGTCGAGGAAGGCCTGGATGCGGCCGTCAGCGGCGCACAGGCGGTCGGCCAGCCGCCGACTGAGCTCGCGCTGGCGAGCCAGGATCGGTGCTGCCAGGTGCGCGGCCTCGGTGTCCTCGAACCCCTGCGGGAGAGGGAGGCCGAGCTGGGCGAGCCGCAGGTTGATACCGGCGTTCTGCGCAGAGGTTCGGACGGCGGTGTTCTCGGTGGCAGTCACGCAACCAGTCTGTCCCTGCCGGGGTCGCGTCGCCATTCAGGAAAGCCTCATCAACTTTCTCGCCCGATGCCACAAGGTTCACCTTTGCCGGGGTTCATTTCCCCGGCGATCATGAACCTTCTGGTGTCGAGCTCAGCGGGGGTGCCGACGGTGGGGGCTGTCGCTCGCGCTGCAGCGTCGGTTCTGGCGGGTCTCGCGAAGCCGGTGAAAGGGCTGTCGCAGGGGCCGTGGTGGGGGTCTGGAAGAGGGTTCGAAACGTGTTTGAAAGTTGCTGTGCCACAGTGGTTTTCATGGCTCATTGGGCTTGTTGATCGAACGTCTGATCGAGTAGACTTCAGGCATGTCCAGCACCCAGCTCCGAGAGCGCATCGCCGCACTGCGGGCCGATGCCCGGGAGGTGGGTGAGCTGCTCGCGCAGCAGGCCTCGTCCATGACGTCGGAGGAGTTGTTCGAGGTCACTGGTGAGCTCCAGGGGGTGCAGAACTGCGCGGAGGGTGCCCAGCTGGTCGCGGCGGCGCATGCGGCGTCGTACGAGACCCGGCTCACCGAGCGTGGGCCGGTGGAGGTGCACCATCAGGTGGGGTTCA
>JAGNQK010000163.1 GCA_017989115.1 Dermatophilaceae bacterium
GGGCACGGTCGAACGCGGCGCTGGCCCTGTGCCACCTCCGCCGTCCGAGGACGTGCAGCACCTCGTCGTACGCCGACTCGCGGACCTGAAAGAGCGCCGCCACCTCGCGCTCGTGGCGGCCGTCGAGGACCTCCCCAGCGAGCAGCACGTCGAGGTCACGGGCGTGACCGAACGGCAGGGCGAGCTCCCGGATGGCGTGCGCAGCCGCCACCGCGGGCGACTGCTTCTCCAGGACCGGCCCGAACAGCGACACCGCGCACCTCAGCCGGCGGATGCCCACCCGGGTCTGGTGCAGGTGCGGCATCGCCCGCGACTGCACCAGCCGGCACTCGTTGGTGCGCCAGTGCTCGGTGCACTCCGTGGCCACCACCGCGAAGGCCGCCCGCGCGCTCATCCCCGCTGAGAGTGAGATCGGCGCAGCCTTGCGGGGGAGCGCGTCGGCGCCGAGGTCGACGAGGGCGTTCATCGCAGCCGGGTCATCGCCGTCGTCGTCATCGGGGGGTGCGGCGGGTCACGACGCCGAGGGCGCGGGACAGGTGGGCAGGCCGGATGCCGTGGCGGCGGGTGCGAGCCCCGTGTACTTCGCCCCGAGCGCGACGTCGACGGTGGCGCCCTTTCGCTTGTCGGCGAACAGCACCGTGCCCTTGGGCAACGTCGACTGGAGGAGCTTCGCCTGGGCCACGCCGGCGGGGCCGTGGCGGACCTCGGCGACGGCGGGTGCCTTGCGCTCGGTCGGGTCGTTGGCGACCTTGCCGATGACGAACCCCCGCTCGGTGAGCGACGTGGACACGGATGCCGCCAGGCCCTTTCGGTTGGACGCGTTGTAGACGTTGACCGTGGTGTCCTCGGCCCGGACCGCCTTGGGGTCGAACGGGGCACACGTGGCAGCAGGCGGCCGGGCCGCGACCGCCTCGGTCTCGGCCTGGTAGTACGACCACGCGTACCAGAACGCGAAGAACAGGCCGAGCAGCACGACACCGATGGTGATCAGGGAGCGGCGCCGCTGGCGCTGGTGGGGGTCCACGGCATCCGACGTCTCGCTCATCACACCTCCATCACAACGAGAGGACCCGGGCGTGCAGGGTCGGTCGCTGGTGCAGCGCGGCGCGCAGCGCGCGGTGGAGGCCGTCCTCGAGGTAGAGCGTGCCCTGCCACTCCACGACGTGGGCGAAGAGGTCGCCGTAGAAGGTGGAGTCCTCCGAGAGCAGCATCTGGAGGTCGAGTTCGCGCTTGGTCGTGACGAGCTCGTCGAGGCGCACGAGACGCGGAGGCACCCCGGACCACTGGCGCGTCGTGTACCCGTGGTCTGGGTAGGGGCGATTGTCGCCGACTGCCTTGAAGATCACGGGGTCACTGTATGCCGCGTCGTGCCGCACCGCCCGGTGTAAGTGCCGGACGCGCACTAGATTGGCGCGGTGACCGAGAACGTGAAGACCAGCCAGCTCGACGAGATCCGCGCGGGGTACGCCTTCGACGGCCCGACCCTCGAGTTCGGTGCCGCCGTCATCGACGGGGCCGCGCACCCCGACGCGAAGGTCCGCATCCCGCTGTCGGCGATGAACCGCCACGGTCTCGTCGCCGGCGCCACCGGAACCGGCAAGACCAAGACCCTCCAGCTCATGGCTGAGCAGCTCGTCGAGCAGGGAGTGCCCGTCTTCCTCGCCGACATCAAGGGGGACCTGTCGGGGATGGCGAGCGCGGGTGAACCGGGGGAGCGGATCACCTCACGGTCGGCCGACATCGGCATGGACTGGCAGGCGACGGCCTACCCGGTGGAGTTCTACGCACTCGGTGGGCAGGGCACCGGCATCCCCGTGCGGGCCAGCGTCTCGACGTTCGGGCCGACCCTGCTCTCGAAGGTCATGGGCCTGAACGCCACCCAGGAGTCCAGCCTCGGTCTGGTCTTCCACTACGCCGACACCAAGGGGCTGTGGCTCGACACCATCCCCGACCTGCGGGCCGTCGTCCAGTTCCTCACCAGCCCCGAGGGCAAGGCCGACCTCAAGGAGCTCGGTGGCCTGTCGTCGGTCACGGCCGGGGTGATCCTGCGCGAACTGGTGAACTTCTCCGCCCAGGGCGCCGACGTGTTCTTCGGCCTGCCCGAGTTCGACACCGCAGACCTGCTGCGCACCGCACCTGACGGCCGCGGCCTGATCTCCATGCTCGAGCTGCCGGGGGTGCAGGACCGCCCGCAGCTCTTCTCGACCTTCCTCATGTGGCTGCTCGCCGACCTGTTCCACGACCTGCCCGAGGTCGGGGACCTCGACAAGCCGAAGCTTGTCTTCTTCTTCGACGAGGCGCACCTGCTCTTCAACGGGGCGAGCAAGCAGTTCCTCGACGCGATCCAGCAGACCGTGCGGCTCATCCGGTCCAAGGGGGTCGGCGTGTTCTTCGTGACCCAGTCACCCAAGGACGTGCCGGGCGACGTGCTCGCTCAGCTCGGCAGCCGCGTCCAGCACGCCCTGCGCGCGTTCACCCCGGACGACGCGAAGGCCTTGAAGGCGGCGGTGCGCACGTACCCGAACACCGACTACGACCTCGAGGAGGTCCTGACCTCGCTCGGCACCGGTGAGGCCGTGGTGACCGTCCTCTCGGACAAGGGAGTGCCGACGCCGGTCGCCTGGACCCGGATGCGCGCCCCGGAGTCGCTCATGGCCCCGTCGCCGCCGGCGCTGCTCACCGAGGCCGTCGCCGTGTCGCCGCTGGCCGCCAAGTACTCGACCTACCTCGAGCGCGAGTCGGCCTCGGAGATGCTCGGCAAGGCTGAGATCGCCCGTACCGAGGCCGAGAAGCTCGCCGCGCAGGAGGCCGAGAACGCCAAGGTGCGTGCCGCAGCCGCTGCTGCAGCCGAGAAGGAGCGGCTGGCGGCCGAGAAGGTCGCCGCGCGCGAGGCAGCCAAGGAGGCTGCTGCACAGGAGAAGGCCCGCGCCGCCGAGGAGCGCCGCAAGGCTGCTGAGCCGAACGTGGTCGACAAGGTCGTGAAGTCGAGTGCGTTCAAGTCGATGCTGCGCTCGGCGGGCACGGTCATCGGCCGAGAGATCACCCGGTCGGTGTTCGGGACCAGCCGCCGCCGCTGACCCGCACACACCCCGCGGAGCCGCTTGTCGCGGTGCCGCCGATCCGCTCGTCGCAGATCCTTCCTCCGGTCGCAGATCCGTACTCCGCTCGTGCGCCCTTGCAGCAGCGCCCATCCGGAGCAAGGACGCACATCGGGAGCAAGGATCTGCGACGAGCAGCGCGCAACCCCCGCTGCGGCCGGGTCAGAGGGTCAGGATGGCCTTGGCGTACGCGCACTCGAGGTCGGCGTCGGTGACGGTGCGCACGTACCCCGGGGCGACGGCATACGTCAGTTCCCACGCGTCCTCGAGCCGCCGCACCACCTCGAGGCGGTCACCGAGCAGCTCGCGCAGCTGGTCCTCGCGGGGCAGCCACAGCGCCTGGTCGAGCGTCACCGAGTCCAGCGCCCACTCGGTCGTGCCGTTGAAGCCGAGCAGTGACTGGTCGCGGTAGGTCTGCACCTCGACGGTGAGGTCGCTGATCCAGAACACCTCACCGGTCAGCAGCTCGGCATCGATGACGAACCGGTCGCCGGCGGCGGGCTCCCACAGGACGCCGGCGCCGATGAGGTCACGCGCGAGCTCGACGGTGATCATGGCGACATTGTGGACCACGACCGGATGCCGGCCCACGAGCGATCGTGACCCACGACCGGATGCCGGCCACCCGGCATCCGCGCGCACCTCCTCAGCCGAGCAACCAGACCACGAGCATGATCACGGGCACCGCCCCGGTCGTCGTCACGAGGATGGTGTCGCGCGCCAAGGTGCTCGACCGGTCGTAGCGGGTGGCGTGCACGAAGATGTTCTGCGCCGTCGGCAGGCTCGCGCACACGACGACGGCGAGCAGGGCGTGACCCGACAGCCCGAGCGCATGGTGCGCCACGGCATACGCCACGAAGGGCTGGACGGCGAGCTTGAGCGCGCTCGTCAGGGCGAGCTCACCCGGGGGGACGTCGCCCCCGAACCCCGGCCCCAGGCGCAGCGAGATGCCGTATGCGAGCAGCATGCCGGGCACTGCCATGGCCCCGATCAGCTCGACCGGGTCGGCCACGAGCGGGTGCAGGCGCCAGCCCGTGATCGACAGGAGGAGCCCCACGAGCGTGCCGATCGTCAGGGGGTTGGTGAACGGCCGCAGCAACACCTCGGACACTGACGGTCGGGTGCCGCGCACGTCGGCGTCGAGGACGGCCAGGGCGAGGGGCTGGAGCACGAGCAGCTGCAGGAGCAGGGTCGGCGCGACCAGTGCCGCGTCCCCGAGCACGTAGGCGGCCACGGGCAGGCCGAGGTTGCCGGCGTTGACGTAGGAGGCCGAGAGGGCGCCGATCACTCGTTCTCCGGCCGATCGGCGCCACCGCCACCGGGCGATCAGCATGTACGTCCCCGCCGGCACGAGCACCGCGACCACCGTCGCGGCCAGCCCGCGCGACAGCACGTCGCTGACATCCGCCTGGGCGACGGTCGTGACGAGCAGCGCGGGGGACGCCACGAAGAACGCGATCCGACTGAGCACCTGCTGCGCCCCGAGGTCGACGACCCCGAGGTGGGCGACCAGCGCGCCGACACCGATGACCGCGACGATCGTCGCGAACCCCAGGATGACGCTCTCCACGGGGCCATCGTCGCCCCGATGCCGATCTGCCCGCCCGAGGGTCCGCGCACCGAACTTCTGCGTCGACCTACCTCGGGGGGTGGGCCAGCCCGCCGCCGATCAGGCGCCGGGGCGCAGCACCGGTCCGAGCGCGTCGAGCACCGACGCGTCCTCGATGGTCCCGGGCACCGTGGGCACCTTGCCGTCGGCCAGCTCGCGCATCGTCTTGCGCAGGATCTTGCCCGAGCGGGTCTTCGGCAGCCCCGCCACGATGTCGACCTGCTTCAGGCTCGCCACGGCGCCGACCTCGTCACGCACCCGCTGCACCAGTTCCTTGCAGATGCGCACACCCTCGTCGCCAGCACCGTCGACGCCACCCTTGAGCACGACGAGACCGCGGGGCACCTGGCCCTTGAAGTCGTCAGCCACGCCGATGACCGCGCACTCGGCGACGGCCGGGTGGCCGGCCAGGGCGGCCTCGATCGAGCCGGTCGACAGCCGGTGTCCGGCGACGTTCAGCACGTCGTCGGTGCGCCCCATGACGTACAGGTAGCCGTCGGCGTCGATCATCCCGCCGTCACCGGTGAGGTAGTACCCCTCGTACACCGAGAGGTAGCCGGCGACGTAGCGCTCGTCGTCCTCCCACAGGGT
>JAGNQK010000164.1 GCA_017989115.1 Dermatophilaceae bacterium
TCGTCACCCGTGGCCTCGGCGCGGGCGTCACGCATGCGGTCGAGCACGTCACCGTCGGCGTCACCGACAAGGCGCAGCCCGAGGTCGTCGGCGCGCGCGAGGATGCCGCGCACGTCGGCCGGGCGCACCGCGAAGTCGGGGTCGTCGTCGCCGATGGGCAGCGTGAGGATGAGCAGGCCACCCGAGCGCAGCGCCCACGACGCCTGACCGATGGCGACGTCGACGTCGGATGCCGTGCAGCCCCCGGGGTGCAGCCGGGTGATGACGTCCAGGCTCGCGGTGTCGATGTCGAGCACGGCGACGGCAGCGCGTTGCCCGGTCAGCTCGAGCTCGACGGGGGCGAAGCCGACGGCCCTCGCCCAGCGGCCGAGTGGGCTCCCGCTGCCGGACTCGTCGACGATGACCGAGGAGCGGTGCCCGTCGTCCCGGATGCGCACCACCGCGGCGAGCGCCCCGAGGGCCGCCCAGGCCGCCACCGGCTCGCCGGGCCGGGGCAGGCCCAGCTCCCGGGCGATGGCGACGGCATCGACGGCGTCGGAGTCCAGGGCCAGCACGTCGGTCGCTCGCACCCGCGACGGGATGTCACCCGGGGCGATCTCGACGACGGGGCGACGGCGAGCCCGGATGCCGGCGACGGTCGCCTTCGCGCGCGCCACCGGGCCGAGCCGGAGCCCGGCCCCGCCGCCCTCGGAGTCGGCTTCGTCGACGGGGCCGAGCGGGGCCGCGGCGAGCGCCTCGATGCCCCCGACGTAGTTCGCCCACGGCCCGGAGAGGTCGGGCGGGCGCACTGCCGAGCGCAACGCCTCGGTGACGCCGGGCTCAGCGAGACGGCGCAGCGCCTCGACGAGGGCCCCCCGGTCACCCGGCGGGACGAGCAGCCCGTCGACGCCGTCACGGATCTGCTCGGGGAAGGTGCCGACGGTGGTCGCGAGCACGGGCAGGCCGTGCTTGTGGGCGAGCAGCACGTTCTGCGAGGCGGTGGCCGTCCGGTAGGTCAGGGCCATGACGTCGTGCTGGGCCAGGAGCCCGGCGATCCGGTCGGCGGGCACGTACCCCGGGTGCAGCTCGACGCGACCCGCGACGCGCGGGTCGTTCGCGAGGTCGCGAACCGTGCGACCGGCATCCCCCCACAACTCCCCCGCGATGGTGAGGTGGATGCCGGGCACGTCGCGCACCGCGTCGACGAGGAGGTCGACCCCCTTGTAGTCGCGCACGATGCCGAGGGCGAGCACCCGCACGGGAGTGCTGGCTGCGTCAGCGTCGTTCGCCACGCGGGGCTCGGGGTCTCCCCCGGGAAGGTGCGGTGGGAGGTCGAGCTGGCGCACGTGGTGGGCGCCGAGGGTCATCGCCAGGCGGGCCTGCTCGTCGGAGTGGACCACGACGGCATCCACCCGCTCCACGAGCGACTCGACGAGCTGGCGCGCCCCGGGGTGGCTCTCGTGCGGGAGCACGTTGTGGGCGATGAGGATCGTGCGCGGCCCGTGCCCGGATGCCGTGCGGCGGCCGGCGCCGGCGGCGCGCAGCAGGGCCAGGTGGGCGGGGACCACGGCGGGGATGACCTGCACGACGATGATGACGTCGACGTCACGCAGGCGGCGACCGGTGCGCAGCCAGGTGTCCGGGCGCGCCCAGGAGAGCACGCGCAGGGTGCGCGGGAACGGCTCGACGTCGGGGGCTCCGCCGGGCACGGACTGCTCGCCGGGATAGAGCGCGCTCGGGTAGAGGTGGCTCCACGACACGAGGGTGACCTCGTGGCCGGCCTCGCTCAGCTCGTGCGCGAGGGTCGTCGTGTGGGCCGCCACCCCACCCTTGAAGGGGTGCGTGGGGCCGACGAGCGCGACGGTGAGCGCGGCGCTGCCCGACGACGCGTCGCGCTCAGACACCGTCTCGCGATCTCACCACGAGGTCGGAGAGCAGGGCCAGGCTGGCGATCATGATGCCGCTGACGATGAGCAGCACCGTGCTCGCCGGGAAGTAGAAGGGGTGGCGCACCATGTCGACGACGGCCTTGCCGACGCCGAGGACGATCATCCACAGGGCCGGGGGCATGAGCACCTTGAGCGGGTCGAAGTACATGACCATGCGCAGCACCTGGAGGATGTAGCGGTAGGCGTCGCCGACGAAGTGGAACTTGCTCACCCCGGCGCGCTTGGCGTAGCTGGTTTCGACGTACTTGATGTCGTGCTGGTTGGCCAGGAACGCGATGGTGATCGTCGTGACGCAGGAGAACCCGGCGGGCAGCAGGCGCAGGTACGGCAGCGACACCTCGCGGCGGAAGGCCCGCAGGCCCGAGTTCAGGTCGGGGATCTTGGTCTTGGTGAGCCACTGGGCGATGTTGCGGATGAGCCACTTGGCGGGCACGCGCGCCCACTTGTGGGTGCCCTCCTCGGTGGTGCGGGCGCCGACGACCTGGTCGTAGCTGACGTCGTCGCGAAGGATCCGCACGAGCTCCGGGATGCGCTCGTTCTCGTAGGTCATGTCGGCGTCGGTCCACACGACGATCTCGCCGCGGGCCTGCTGGGTGCCGATGCGCCGGGCGGTGCCCGAGCCGCCGTTGCGCCGGAACGGCAGGATCCGCAGGTTCGGGTAGTTCTGCTGCGCGTGGCGGAGCACGTCGAGGGTGTCGTCGGTGCTGGCGTCGTCGATGCAGAGCAGCTCGTAGGTGAGCTCGCTGGCGGTCATCGCCGCGGTGATGCGGTCAATCTCCTTCAGCACGTGCGCGCCCTCGTTGTAGCAGGGCAGCACGATCGTGACGTACGGCGCGGGGCCGGGGCCGTCGGGGCCGTCCTCGATCGGGTAGCTCGGATGCCCGGTGCGCGCCACGGGTGGCGCCGCCTCCCCAGCGGCGTTGGGGGATGCCGGGCCGGCCGGGTCGTTGCTGCGCCCGGCCATCTCACCGGAGCGCACCGAGATCTTCTCGGTGGGTGCAGCGTGCAGGTGTGCGTGGTCGTCGGCTCCAGCAGGCGTGGGGACGGTGCGGCCATCGGCGCCCGAGGGCACGGCGTCAGGGTGCTCATTCATCACCGGTGAGCCTACCGGCGGCGCGCTCCCCCACTCGCTTCGAGCACCCCACCACCCCCCGCCACAACTTTCCCGCCCGGTGCCAGGACCTTCACCTTCACAGGACATCCGTTCCCCTGCGAAGGACAACCTTGTGGTGCGAAGCACGAGGAGCTGGCCTGTCGGGATCGGGCGACGGGTCAGTCGGCTCCGTCGATGAGCCGCCCGACGGCCTTCTCGATCGCTGCTTGACGGGCGGTGTCGTCGCGGTACTTCTTGGCGAGCGTCCCGGCGACAGTCACGCCGGCCTCGTACTGGTCGATGACGCGCGGGTCGATGTACGACTTCCTGGCGATCGTCGGGGTGTTGCCGAGGTAGGCCGAGACCTCCTCCACGGCGGCCTTGACCGCCCGCTTCTGCGACGCCTTGGTGTCGCCCCGCTCCGGGGACTCTGCCAGGGCGACAGCAGCGAGCACGGTGGCGTGCCACGTGCGGAAGTCCTTGGCCGTGAGGTCCTCGGCGACCATCTCCGAGATGTAGGCGTTGACGGCGCTGGCGTCGAGGTCGGCCCACCGCGCCTGCCCGCGGTAGGCCAGCAGGCGGGTCGACCCTCCCCGGCGTTTGCGCATGAGGTTGAGCGACTCGATGACGTGAGGATCGCTGATGGTGATGGAGTGCTCGATGCCCGACTTGCCGACGAAGCTGAACACGAGGTCCTGCCCTCGCCGGCGGACGTGTCGGCGCTCCAGGGTGGTCAGGCCGAACGAGCCGTTGGCGTCCGTGTAGGCGTCACTGCCGATGCGGAAGTAGCCGAGGTCGAGCAGCCGGGTGGCGGTCGCGGCGGCACGCGCGAGCGGCATCCCTTCGGCTCGCAGGTCGCCGATGATCCGCTCACGTGCCTTGGCCAACCGGGTGCCGGCGCCCTTGACCCGGTCGAACTTCAGCTCGTCTCGCTTGGCCCGCCACACCGGGTGGTAAAGGTACTGGCGACGGCCCGCGGCATCCGTGCCAATCGCCTGGATATGGCCGTTGGGCCACGGACAGATCCACACGTCCTGCCACGCCGGCGGGATGGCCAGACCTCGGATGCGCTCCACGTCCTCCTTGGGCAGGCGGGCTCCGTCCGAGTCGAGGTACGCAAAGCCCTTGCCCGCCCGGCGACGTGTCCATCCCTTCATCTGCGGGGACACCCGCCGCAACCTGGCCATGCCCGCGACTGTAGGTGTCCGAGGCTCGTGGTTGAGGTTGCGCGGCGACCCAATCATGCTGACTGCTCCGGGGTGTGACACGGTTGCTCCATGCACGGACTGTCGACGGATGCCGTTCTGGACCTGCTGCGCGACGTAGCCGCTGAGGTGATCACCCCCCGCTTTCGCGCTCTGGCCGCTGGTGAGGTGATCGAGAAGAACCCCGGTGACCTCGTGACCATCGCCGACCGCGAGGCCGAGGTGATCATCACGGCGGCGCTGCTCGAGGCCTACCCGGATGCCGTGGTGCTGGGCGAGGAGGCTCACTCCCTCGACCACTCGGTGATGGAGCGCTACCTCGCGGCGGAGCATGCCTTCACCGTCGACCCCGTGGACGGGACCAAGAACTTCGTCCACGGCTCACCAGACCATGCGGTGATGGTGTCCGAGACCGTCGATGGGCAGGCCGTGCGCGCCTGGATCTGGCAGCCCGAGCACCAGGTGGCCTGGGTCGCCGAACGCGGCGCCGGCACGTGGTGCGACGGCGTACGCCAGCACGTCAGCGCGGTGGCCGCTGACGGCGAGCCCCGTGGGGTGACGTCCATCTGGGCGTTGCGCGACCAACAGCTTGGCGACCTCCCGCGGATGGGACTGTCCTGGGTGTGCTGTGGGGTGGACTACCCGAAGCTCATCTCGGGGGACGCTGACTACATCCTCTACAGCCGAACCAACCCCTGGGACCATGTCCCCGGGTCGCTCATGGTCACCGAAGCCGGCGGCTTCGTCGGCCACCCGGATGGGACGGTCTACACCCCCAGGTCGCTGCGACCGGGGCTCATCCCCGCAACGGACCACGCGACGTACGTCGCGGTACAGCGCCACGCTCAGGCCGCCTTCACCCGCTGAACCGCCGGCCAGACTCAGCCGCGCACGGGTGCATTCCACTGGTGATGTCCTGGTGAATTTGGCGGGGAATGCGGAAGAGGGCCCACCATGACTGGTGGGCCCTCTTCGCTAATGGTTGTCCGGCTGCGTCCTACTCTCCCACACCGTCACCAGTGCAGTACCATCGGCGCTGAAGGGCTTAGCTTCCGG
>JAGNQK010000035.1 GCA_017989115.1 Dermatophilaceae bacterium
CGGCTCGGACTCCACAGGCGAGATCAGGCACGGCAGAACACCAGTCATCACGGTTCCTCCTCGAGTGGAACGACGAGGCCAACCATCCCGCGCCAGTGACCGAGAAGATCACCTACATATCAAGCAGATCCGGAAGCTTCCGCTGACCCATCCGGTGGGCTTGCACCGAGCTCTCGAGCGCGTCAGCGGGAGGTGCGGCGGACCAAGGCTCTCCGAGCCTCGTGAGGGCTCGCTCGGGCTGACATGCACTCCGGGCCAGGTTCACCGAACACCGCGGAACCTGTCGGGCCTGTGCGGGCGTTGTCCCGACAACCCCGCCCCCGACGCCGAAAGACCATGGACCCCCACCATCCCGCCAGACGCCCCGTCCACCACTCGTTGGTCCAGCCGTGAACGGGCTGTGGCTGAACCTCGGCCTCGTCGGGGTGCTCGTCCTGGTCAACGCCGCCTTCTCGGGCAGCGAGATGGCCCTGGTCTCCCTGCGCGAGAGCCAGCTGGCCCAGCTCGAACGTGAAGGCACCGCACGGGGCAAACGCCTCGTCGCCCTCGCCCGCGACCCCAACCGCTTCCTGGCCACGATCCAGATCGGCATCACGCTCGCCGGGTTTCTGGCATCCGCAGCCGCGGCCGTGTCCCTGGCCGCGCCCCTCGTGCCTTACCTGTCCGTGCTCGGCGGTGCGGCCGAGGCCGTCGCCATCGCCATGGTCACGGCGATCCTCACCGTGGTCACGCTCGTGCTCGGTGAGCTGGCTCCCAAGCGCATCGCCATGCAGCGGGCCCTGCCGTGGGCCATGATCGCGGTCGGCCCCATCGACGTGTTGTCCCGGGTCACCAGCCCCTTGGTGAGGATGCTGAGCGCGGCGAGCAACCTCGTGGTCCGCCTCGCCGGGGTCAGTCCTGACGCCGGCGAGGCCGAGATGACGCGCGAGGAGCTCGCGCACCTGGTCTCCAGCCAGCAGACGCTCCACGAGGAGCAGCGCGAGATCCTCAGCGGCGCCTTGGACCTCGACACCCGCCTGCTGCGCGAGGTGATGGTTCCGCGACGGTCGGTCTTCACGCTCGGCGCGGACCTCACGATCAGCCAGGCGCTGGAGGAGCTGGCCGCGGCCGGTCACTCGAGGGCGCCGGTCACCCGCCGTGGCCACCTCGACGACGTCGTCGGGGTGGTGCACTGGTCGAACGTCCACCGTGGACGTGACGCGGCAGTCTCCACCGTCGTGACCCCAGCGCTGTACCTGCCCGACACCCTGCGCGTCATCGAGGCGCTGCGCCAGTTCAAGCAGCAGCGCCACCATCTCGCGATCGTCCTCGACGAATACGGGGCACCCGACGGCATCGTCACGCTGGAGGACCTGCTCGAGGAGGTCGTCGGCGAGATCTACGACGAGACCGACCGGGACCTGTCCACCGCCAGGCGCCTCGAGGACGGCGCCGTCGTCGTCCCCGGCGGCTTCCCCCTGCACGACCTGCCCGACGTCGGGATCGACCTGACCCCCGCACACCGGGACTACACGACGGTCAACGGACTGGTCATGGATGCCCTCGGCCAGGTCCCGCGCCGGGCCGGCGACACCGTCACGGTCGACGGCTGGCAGATCGAGGTGCTCGAGATCGCCGGTCTCGTCGCGAGCAGGGTGGCCTTCCGCCGCACCCAGAAGCCGGAGCCCTCGGACCCGGCCGAATGATCAGGGATGCCGTCCGCGCACCGACGCGGACGGCATCCGGTCACGTCGCGGCGATGGTGCCCGTGGCCAGCAGGCCGACGAGCACGGCGGCGAGGGCGAGCCGGTAGACGACGAAGATCGTGAACGTGTGGCTCGCGACGTACTTGAGCAGCCAGGCGATGACCACGTAGCCGATGCCGAAGGCGATCACCGTCGCGAGCAGGGTCGGACCCCACGCCGCGGTGGCGTCGTCACCGATGTCCTTGAGCTTGTAAAGCCCCGAGGCCATGACAGCGGGCACCGCGAGCAGGAAGGCGTACCGGGCAGCGACCTCGCGGCGGTAGCCCATGAAGAGCCCACCCGAGATCGTCGCGCCCGAGCGGGAGACCCCGGGGATCAGGGCCAGCGCCTGCCAGAACCCCAGGGAGATCGCGTGCTTCCACGTCAGCTGGTCGATGGTGCGCTCGTTCCTGGCGACGCGGTCGGCCACGGCCAGCACGATGGCCACCCCGGCGAGCATGGCCGCCGTGATCCACAGGTTGCGCAGGCCGCTGTCGATGGCGCCCTCGAAGAGCAGGCCGAGGACGGCGATCGGGAGCGAGCCGACGATGACCATCCAGCCCATCCGCACGTCGGGGTCGCTCTGTGGCAGCTTGCCGACCAGGGCCAGGCTCCACCGCGAGATGATCCGCCAGATGTCCTTGGCGAAGTAGACGATGACCGCCGACTCGGTGCCGATCTGGGTGACCGCCGTGAACGCCGCCCCCGGGTCACGTCCGTCGAAGAACAACTGCCCGACGATCAGGAGGTGGGCGCTCGAGGAGATGGGGAGGAATTCGGTCAGCCCCTGCACGATGCCCAGGACAATTGCTTCGAACCACGTCACACGCCCCATCGTGGCACAGCGGGCCTCGTGGGCTCGGATGCCGTCCGGCCGGCCTGGTGCCCGCCTCGCGGGCTCGGCCCGCGTGGCTCTGCCCACATGGCTCCCCGGGTAGGAGCCGCGCCTCCGCCCGACCTCCTTCGTCGGTCGCGCGGTGTCGCTCCCAAGATTCCTACCCGGGGTGCTGGCTTGCTTCGCTGCGCCAGCTCCCCGGGTAGGAATCGAACCTACGTCGCTTGTCCTGATTCAAAGTCAGGCGGGCCCTACCAGCAGACCAACCGGGGACCGGTGCGCACGGCGGCGCACGGCATACGGTGAGGGTAATGGACTGAGCCGGGCACAATGACAGGGTGACTGCCCCTGCCTCGGCCAAGCCCCCCAAGACCAGCCGTGCCCGGATGACCGGGCGCGAGCGTCGCGAGCAGCTCATCGGGGTGGGTCGCAAGCACTTCGCCGACAAGGGTTTCGAGGGGACGACGATCGAGGAGATCGCCGCCTCGGCCGGGGTGTCCAAGCCCGTCGTCTACGAGCACTTCGGGGGCAAGGAGGGCCTGTACGCCGTCGTCGTCGACCGGGAGATCGAGAGCCTGCTCAGCGCGGTGCAGGGAGCGCTGACCTCCGAGGGCACCTCGCGCGAGATCATCGAGCGGGCCGCCCTGGCCCTCCTCGGCTACGTCGAGACCTCGACCGACGGCTTCCGGATCCTCGTGCGGGACAGCCCCACCGGGCAGGCCACCGGCTCCTTCGCCAGCCTCATGAGCGACATCGCCAGCCAGGTCGAGCACATCCTCGCGGCCGAGTTCAAGTCCCACAAGCTCGACCCCAAGGCAGCCCCGATGTACGCGCAGATGCTCGTCGGCATGATCGCGCTGACCGGCCAGTGGTGGCTGGACTCCCGCAAGTTCAAGAAGCACGAGGTCGCCGCTCACGTCGTCAACCTCGCGTGGAACGGGCTGACCGGCCTAGAACCCAAGCCCACCCTGACCGCCAGCCCGTCCTGAGGGCCGGCCGGACGGCATCCGGTGCGCGTCAGCCCGTCTTCTGGCCGACCGCGAAGACCCGGCGGAACGGGTAGAGCACCCCGATCGGCGTGCGCGGGTACGCCTCCGCGAGCAGCGCGGTGTAGGGCTCGAGGAACGCAGCGCGCTCGTCGTCCTCGGTGAGGATGTCGAGCACCGGCCGCAGCCCGGTGGCCGTGACCCAGCTCAGCACGGGGTCGTCCTCGTCGCCCTCCGGGTCCAGGACGTGCAGGTAGGTGGTCTCCCAGGCGTGGACCGTGCAGCCCAGTCGGGTGAGGTAGCGCAGGTAGGTGGCCGGCTCCCCCACCGCTGGCAGGTCCAGGGCGGCACCCAGCTCACCGGCCCGCTCGTGCTGCTCCGCCGTCTCGCGCATGAGGCGGTGGCTCGGGGCGTCGAAGTTGCCGGGCACCTGCAGCCCCAGCCACCCGCCGGGGTCAAGCGCCTCGACCCAGGTGTCGAGCAGGTCGAGGTGTCCGGGAATCCACTGGAGGGTGGAGTTGGCGATGATGACGTCCGGGGCCACACCGAGGGAGGCCGGGTCCCACTCACGCAGGTCGGCCTGCACCCACTCGACCCGGCCGGCGTCGTCGAGGGCGCGGGCGGACTCGAGCATTGCCTCGGACGCGTCGACGCCGATGACGCGGGCCTGCGGCCAGAGCTCACCCAGCATGAGGGTGGCCGGGCCGTGGCCGCACCCGAGGTCGACGACGACCGCGGGGTCCTCGGTGCGCACCTGGGCGAGCAGGTCGGCGAAGGGCCTGCTGCGTTCGGCCGAGAACCGGCCATAGGCGGTGGGGTCCCAGCTCACGTGCTCGCTCATGCCGTGCTCCTCGGGTCGGGCGCCTCGTGTGGTGAACCTGGTGGATCCGTGGACGGCGCCGGTGTCTCGATGTCAAGAAACTTGACGGGCAGTAGAGTCGGCCTCATGGCCGCTGACGATGTCGACCGTATCGTCTCCGCGTGGCGCCGGGAGCGTCCCGGGCTCGACGTGGCGCCCCTCGAGGTCTTCAGCCGGGTGTCCCGCCTGGCCCGACGCCTCGATCGGGCCCGCGGCACGGCCTTCGCCGAGCACGGCCTCGACGGGTGGGAGTTCGACGTCCTGTCGGCGCTGCGCCGGGCCGGCACGCCCTACGAGCTCAGCCCCGGGCAGCTCGTCACCGAGACCCTCGTGACGAGCGGGACGATGACCAACCGCGTCGACCGGCTCGCCGCCCGTGGCTATGTCGAGCGCCACCCCGACCCCACGGACCGGCGCGGAGTCCTGGTCCGGCTCACCCCCACGGGCATGGACGTCGTGGATGCCGCCCTCGCCGACCTCCTCGCCCACGAGCACCAGCTCCTCGCAGAGCTCTCAGGCACCGAGCGCGATGACCTGGCCGCCCTGCTGCGTCGCCTGTTGCACCCCTTCGAGACCGACGCGGGCTGACCGGCATCCGGCATCTGGCGTCCTTCGTGATGCCGCCGAGGCCCGGGCGCATCTCACACCGATCCGAGTTGTGTAGGTAAGCCTTACCTCCATACCCTCGGTTCGTGCCTCCCACCGCCGCTGCTCCCCCGCGGGTTCAGGTGCACCCCGCGCAGTCGGGGCCGGGTACGGCCCTGAGCTGGCGGGCGGCACCTGACTCCGCGGACGCCGTGCACGTGCGGGGCAGGGACGGGCGGCTGAGGACGCTGACGCGCGGTGAGCTCGCCCAGCGGGTGGCGAGCGCGGCCGGCATCCTCGCCGGTGAGCGGCGACTCGTGCACGTCCACGGCGCCAACGACCTCGACACCCTCGTCGGCTACCTCGCGGCCCACGAAGCCGGTCACGTCGTGCTGCTCACCCCGCCCGGCTCCCCTGCGTTGGCCCTGGCCGCCGCCTGGGACCCCGACATCACCGTCAGCTCCACCGGCGGCGGCACTCCTGCGATCCAGCACCACCGCGAGAACGCAGCTCACCACCTGCACCCCGACCTCGCCCTGCTCATGAGCACGAGCGGCTCGAGCGGCTCGCCCCGCCTGGTGCGGCTCTCCCACGAGAACCTGCGCAGCAACGCCGAGGCGATCGCCTCGGCCCTCGGCATCCGCGCGAGCGACCGAGCGCTCACCAGCCTGCCGCTGCACTACTGCTACGGCCTGAGCATCGTGCACAGCCACCTGCTCGTCGGGGCGTCGATCGTGCTCACCGACCTCTCGGTGGCCGACGAGTGCTTCTGGACGCTCGCACGCGAAAGCGGCGTGACCGCCCTGGCCGGGGTCCCCCACACCTTCGAGCTGCTCGACCGCGTCGGTTTCGCCACGATGGACCTCCCGCACCTGCGCACCGTCACGCAGGCCGGCGGCCGGATGGACCCGCACCGTGTCGTCGAGCTGGCCACCCTCGGGCGCCAGCGGGGCTTCGACCTGTTCGTCATGTACGGCCAGACCGAGGCGACCGCGCGGATGGCCTACCTGCCCCCCGACCTCGCCGCCGAGCACCCCACCACGGTCGGCGTGGCCGTGGCCGGCGGGTCCCTCGAGGTCGTCGACGGCGAGGTCGTCTACTGCGGGCCCAACGTCATGCTCGGCTACGCCGACAGCGCCGCCGACCTCGCGCTGGGGCGAACCGTCGAGCGCCTGCACACCGGTGACCTCGGCCGCATCACGGATGCCGGTCTGCTCGAGATCACCGGCCGCCGGTCGCGCGTCGCCAAGGTTCTCGGGCACCGGGTCGACCTCGACCACGTCGAGCGCACCCTGCGCACCGAGGGGCACGACGTGCGGTGCCTCGCCGCGCCGGATGCCGTCACGCTCGCCTGCGCACCGGGCCCCACCTCGGGCGACCACAGGAGGCTGGCCGAGCGCGCGGCGCAGGCAGCCGGCATCCCGACGCGGTGCGTGCAGGTGCTGACCGCCGCCGACCTCGGCCTGGACGCGCTGCCCCACCTGAGCAGCGGCAAGGTCGACTACGCCACGCTGACCGACCTGGCGGCCGCGGCCACGACCGAGGCGCCGGCCACCACGTGGTCCCTGCGCGAGCGGTACGCCGCCGCGCTCGGGCTGGCATCGGTCTCACCGGAGGACTCCTTCGCCTCCCTCGGCGGTGACTCGCTGTCCTACGTCGAGGTGTCGCTGCACGTCGAGGACCACCTCGGACACCTGCCGACGAACTGGCACCTGCTGACGCTGCGCGACCTCGAGGCGCTGGAAGCCGAGCAGGCCACCAAAGCCGGCCGGGCGGCATCCGGCAACGGCCGACGGCCGGCACCCGACGGCACGCTGCACACCCTGCGCGCCCGCCTGCGCCGGGCGCTGTCCACCCGTTCCGTCGAGACGAGCGTCGTGCTGCGAGCCGTCGCCATCGTGCTCATCGTCGGCACCCACGCCCACGTCTTCAGGCTCCAGGGCACGGCCCACGCCCTGCTCGTGCTCGTCGGCTGGAACCTGGCCCGCTTCCGGCTCGGCGAGGCACCGCGCACCGAGCGCGTGCGCGGCCTGCTCACCGCGGTGCGCCGCATCGCCGCGCCGGCGCTCGTCGTCATCGTCGGCGCCCACCTGCTCATCGGGCAGTACGCGTGGTCGACCATGACCCTGCTCAACTGGGTGTTCGGGCAGGAGCGGCTCGGCCCCGACTGGCGGTTCTGGTTCATCGAGTCGGCGGTGTTCGTGCTTCTCCTCGTCACCGCCGTCGTCGCGACGCCGTGGGGCGACCGCCTCGAGCGTCGGCACCCGTTCGCGCTGCCGCTGGCGCTGTCGGGCGTCGGGATGCTGTGGTGGAAGGGCCTGCTCTTCCCGCCCGTGCCGCACATGCAGGGCTCCGCGCTCGTCGTCTCGTGGTTGTTCTGCCTGGGCTGGGCCGCTGCCAAGGCGCAGGGGCTGGGTCAGCGGGTGCTCGTCACGGCCGTCGCGATCCCCACCGTCGGCACCTTCTCGGGCAACCCCAAGCGTGACCTGCTCACCCTCACCGCGGCCCTGCTCGTCATCTGGGTGCCGACCCTGCGAGTGCCCCGTGGGCTCGTGCCGCTGGTGCAGGTGCTCGCCGCGAGCTCGCTGTTCATCTACGTGCTGCACTGGCACGTGCTCCAGGAGACCCGCTCGACCCCGTGGCTCGGCTACCTGGGTGGCCTCGTGGCCGGTGTCGCCTACTGGTGGGTGTGGACCCGCGGCCCCGGCCTGGCGCGCGCCGCCCGTGGCAGGTGGGCGCGGGGCACTCGGCCGGCCGCGCACCGCAACGCAGATCAGCCGATGATCTCGGCGGCCTCCAGCCACTGAAGCTCGAGGTCCTCGCGCTCGTCGACGATCTCGCGCAGCTCGCGGTTGAGCACGAGCACCCGGGCGTGGTCGGTGGCTGCCGTGAGCATCGCGGCGTGCAGCTTCGCCTCGCGGTCGGCGAGGCGGCTCAGCTGCTTCTCGACCCGGGCCATCGTCTTGCGGGCCTCACGGGCCTCGGCCGGCGACGCCGCCGGCACGGCCGGCGTCGTGGATGCCGTCTGCCCACCACCCGCTGTCCCTGCAGACCCCGGCCCGGCCGACGCCGAGACCGCAGCCGCCGTCGCGACGGCAGCGGCAGCCGACCGCCCGGCATCCCAGGTCGAGGCCGGACCACCGGCCGCGGCGGCGCGCAGGCGAAGGTACTCCTCGACGCCCCCGGGCAGCTCGCGCAGGCGGCCGTCGCCGAGCAGCGCAACCTGTCGGTCACACACGCGCTCGAGGAGGTAGCGGTCGTGGGAGACGACGATGAGGGTGCCCGCCCACCCGTCGAGGAGGTCTTCCAGGGAGGTCAGCGTCTCGATGTCCAGGTCGTTGGTCGGCTCGTCGAGCAGCAACACGTTCGGCTCGTCCATGAGGAGGCGGGTCAGCTGCAGGCGCCGCCGCTCACCACCGGAGAGGTCGCCGACGCGCGTCTGCTGGCGGGGCCCGGTGAACCCGAGCCGCTGCGCGAGCTGGGATGCCGTGAGCTCCTTGGCGCCGAAGCGCACCACCGCGCGCACGTCCTCGACGGCCTCGATGACCCGGCGGTCGGACCACTTCTCGAGCTCGCGAACCTCCTGCGAGAGCACCGCCAGGCGCACGGTGACACCGACCTTGCGCTTGCCCGCGGCGAGCGCGACGTCCCCCGCGATGGCGCGCAGCAAGGTCGACTTGCCGGCGCCGTTGACGCCGACGATGCCGGTGCGCTCGCCGGGTGCCAGGCGCCAGGTGACGTGGTCGAGCAGCACCCGGTCGCCGACGCTGATCCGGGCGTCGATGAGGTCGACGACGTCCTTGCCGAGACGGGTCGTGGCGAACCGCATGAGCTCGACGCCGTCACGGGCCGGGGGCTCGTCGGCGATGAGGGCGTTGGCCGCGTCGATCCGGAACTTGGGCTTGCTCGTGCGCGCCGGTGGTCCGCGCCGCAGCCAGGCGAGCTCCTTGCGAAGGAGGTTGTCACGGCGCTCGGCGATCACCCCGGCCATCCGCTCGCGTTCGGCCTTGGCCAGCACGTAGGCCGCGTAGCCGCCCTCGTAGGCGAAGACCTGGCCGGAGTCGACCTCCCAGGTCTGGGTGGCGATCGCGTCGAGGAACCAGCGGTCGTGGGTGATCGCGACGACGGCGTTGTCCGGCCGAGCGTGCTGGCGCACGAGGTGGTCGGCCAGCCAGGCCACCCCTTCGACGTCGAGGTGGTTGGTCGGTTCGTCGAGCAGCAGCAGGTCGGGCGCGGAGACGAGCAGGGCCGCCAGGGCCACCCGTCGGCGCTCGCCACCGGACAACGGCCCCACCGGGGCATCCATCCCGCCGACGACGGGTGCGTCGAGCCCACCGAGCAACCCGGTGAGGACGTCGCGAATGCGGGCGCTGGCGGCCCACTCGTGCTCGGGGAGGTCACCGATGACGGTCTCGTGCACGGTGGCTGCCGGGTCGAGTCCGTCGTCCTGGGTCAGCACCCCGACGGTCAGCCCGCCCACCCGGGCCACCCGCCCGGTGTCGACGCCCCGGGTGCCCGAAAGCACGCGCAGGAGGGTGGTCTTGCCACCGCCGTTGCGGCCGACGATGCCGATGCGGTCGCCGCCACCGACCCCGAGCGAGACGCCATCGAGGACCTGGGCGGTGCCGAGCGCGAGGGAGGCCCGCTCGACCGAGACGAGGTTGGCCACTAGTCGGTCCGCTGGTGGATCACGTGGGCGCCGTGGACCGGGCCGCTGGCGCGCCGCACGTCGCGCACGACGCCGCTGGCCGTGAGCGCGACGGCGAGGTCGATGCCGGCCTCGTTGTTCTCGACGAGGAAGGCCGTCGTCGGGCCGGAGCCGGAGACGATGCCGCCGAGGGCTCCGTACTCCATGCCCGCGGCGAGCACCTCGGCGAGATCGGGCCGCAGCGACAGCGACGCCGCCTGCAGGTCGTTGGACAGCTGCGGTGCGAGCTCGTGGGGGTCGCCGGTGCGCAGGGCGCTCATGAGGGCGGCAGTGGGCGCGGGGTCCGGCACCTCCTCGTCGGCACGCAGCCGATCGCACTCGGCGTAGACGGCCGGCGTGGACAGCCCGCCCTCGGCGAGCGCGAACACCCAGTGGTAGGTGCCCCGGGCGAGCACGGGTGCGAGGAGCTCACCGCGCCCGCTGCCCATCGCCGTGCCCCCGGCGATGAGGAAGGGCACGTCGCTGCCGAGCTCGCTGGCGAGGTCCTCCAGCTCTTCGCGGTCCAGGTCGAGGTCCCAGAGGTGGTCGAGCGCGACGAGGGTCGCTGCGGCATCCGCCGACCCGCCGGCCATCCCGCCCGCCACCGGGATGCCCTTGCGGATGGCGATGTGCACCGGGTCGATGTCGAAGTGGGCCTCCACGAGCCGTGCCGCGCGCATGGCGAGGTTGTCGCCGTCCTCGGGCACCCCCGCCGCGAGTGGCCCGGAGACGGTGACACCCCAGTCTTCGGCGGCAGCCACGGTGACGTCGTCGTAGAGGCTCACCGCCTGGAACACCGTGGACAGTGCGTGGTAGCCGTCGGGGCGGCGCGGGCCGACGAGCAGCTCGAGGTTGACCTTGGCCGGCACCCGGACCGTCACCGGGGCGGGGACGAGGGGAGCCGAGGTCATGTCCCCACCCTAAAGTGCTTCAGGGCCCCTGCACCGCCTGGACCCGAGCGGAGGCGACCGCGGCGAAGGTTGCGACGTCGAGCTGCTCCCCACGGGTGCGGGGGTCAACTCCCGCCGCCGTCAGGGCAGCCTCGGCGAGCGCGGGTGACCCCGCCCACGAGGCGAGGGCAGCGCGCAGGGTCTTGCGGCGCTGCGCGAAGGCCGCGTCGACGCAGGCGAAGACCTCCTGCCGGGTGGCGTCGGTGACCGGTGGTTCGCGGCGGGTCAGGGCGACGAGTCCGGAGTCGACGTTCGGCACCGGCCAGAAGACGCTGCGCGGTACCCGGCCGGCGAGCCGCACGTCGGCGTACCAGGCGGCCTTGACGCTCGGCACCCCGTACGTCTTGGAACCAGGGCCCGCCGCGAGCCGCTCGGCAACCTCGAGCTGGACCATGACGAGGATCGTGCGCACCGTGGGGAACAGCTCGAGGAAGCGCAGGACCACCGGCACGGACACGTTGTAGGGCAGGTTCGCGACGAGGGCCGTCGGCGCGGGCCCGGGCAGCTCGGTCACGGTGAGGGCGTCGGCCTGCACCACGTCGAGGCGGTCGACGAGGGTGGGCGCGTGCTGGGCGACCGTCTCGGGGAGCGCTGCGGCCAGCACCGGGTCGACCTCGATCGCGACGACCCGGTCGACCTCCGGCAGCAGGGCCAGGGTCAACGAGCCCAGGCCCGGACCCACCTCGATGACCGTGTCACCCGGCCCGACACCCGCGACCCGCACGATGCGCCGGACGGTGTTGCCGTCGACGACGAAGTTCTGCCCCCACTGCTTGGTCGGGCGGATGCCGTGGCGCGCGGCGAGGTCGCGGATCTCACCTGCCCCCAGCAGGCTCACCTCGTGGTCGTCGGACATGCGCTCACCCTAACCACGACGCACGGTGCCGGGCCGACGCGAGGCGTCGACCCGGCATCCGAGGTCGTGATGAGGTCGTTGATCAGGCTGCGTGCGCGCAGCCCCACGGGGAGAGGCCGGCCCGCGCGTAGTAGCGGTTGGCGATGGTGATCTGCTCGGCGCGCGATGCGAGGTCGGCGCGGGGGGCGAAGTCGTCGCCACCCATGGCCAGCCAGGACGCGGTGGCGAACTGCAGACCGCCGTAGTAGCCGTTGCCGGTGTTGATGTTCCAGCGGCCACCGGACTCGCACTGGGCGATCCGGTCCCACATGGCGGCGCGGGCGGTGTTGATGCCGGCACCCGAGGTGCTGCCACCGCCGCCGCTGCTCGTGGTGGTGGACGCAGGGCGGGCCTTGGTGCCGACCTTGACGACGGCCGCGACGGGCTTGGTGGTGACCGTGCTCTTGACGACCTTGGCGCTCGTCTTCTTGCCGTCGACGTAGGTGACCTGGCTGACGACGGTCTTGGCGCCCTTCTTGCCCTTGGTGACGACCTTGGTCTGGCCCTTGTAGAGGCTCGAGTCCTTCTGCTTGGTCGTCGTGAACGCGATGGCCTGCTTCGCGGTCTCGGTCTTGACGTCCACGCGCTTCAGGGTGATCTTCATGCCGTCCTCGACCGAGGTCGGCATGACCGGGGACACGACGTCCGCCGTGCGCTTGGCGACGTCGAGCTCGGCCAGGACGCCGAACACGGTCTGGCTCGTCGTGGTGACCTTGCGGGTCTTGCCGTCGGCGACGACCGTGACGTTCTTCGGCGTGGTGACCGCCAGGGTGAGGCCGTCCCGGCCCAGGCTCTGCGAACGCGATGCCGTCAGGGCCGCACCGTCGGCGCGGATGTTCAGCTCGGTCAGGGCGCCGTCAACCGTGGTGGCCGTGGTCCAGCGCTCGGTCGTCTCACCGTCGACGGTCACCGTGAGGAGGCGGCCGTAGCGCACCGAGATGCGGTCGCCGTCGCTGACCGGGGTGTCCAGGGAGGGCACCACGTCGTCGTGCGGGCCGACGGTGATGTCCTGCTTGGCAAGGACGTCGGCGACGGTGCTGCCGAAGACGTGCACCGAGGTGGGCTGACCGTCGACGGTGACCTCGACTGCCTTGTCCGCGTGGGCGATGCCGACGGCACCGCCAGCGATGACGAGGGCAGCGACACCTTGGGCGACATGACGAAGGGGGCGGGTGAAAAGCACGGTTCTCCAGTGTTCGTGATCTCCGGGCACCGATCTCGGACGCGGCCGCAGGCGGCCCTGACGACCCGTCGCCGGGGCGTCGCACGCAGACACCTTCCCTGCCGACACCGGCGGCGATCAGGGTGGTCGTACGTGCCGTCCGAGGCGTTTCGGCCCCGGCCATTCCCTCCAGCGTGACGGAGTCAGCGGGTGAAGGTCAAATTTTGGTAACGGTCATGCAGGGCTCGGCGCGCCTCACGCAGCACATCTGTCGCACGAGCCCCACCAGTAACGAGATCCGCGTCACGGTGCGGCGAACGGCGCTGACCACGGGCCGTAGAGACGCTCGGCGTTGTCGCTGAGGGCCTCGCACAGGGTGGGCACCGCGACGCCGAGGACCCCGGCCATCACCCGCACCGTGAGGGGCACCAGGGCCGGTGAGTTCGTCGCGCCGCGCCACGGGTGCGGCGTGAGGTAGGGCGCGTCGGTCTCCACGAGCAGGAGGTCGAGCGGTGTCACGGCCAGGGCGTCGCGCAGGGCCGTCGCGTTCTTGAAGGTGACGGTTCCGCTGAAGGACAGGTGGTAACCGCGCTCGACGCACTGCCGCGCCAGCTCCGGCCCGCCGGAGAAGCAGTGCATCACCGTGGCCGGCGGCGCCCCCTCCTCGTCGAGGATGCGCACCACGTCGTCGTGGCTGTCACGGTCGTGGACCTGCAACGCCTTGCCGAGACGCTTCGCGAGGTCGATGTGCCACCGGAAGGACTCCTGCTGCACCGGGACACCGTCGGGCCCGGTCCGGAAGTAGTCCAGGCCGCTCTCGCCGACGACCCGAACCCGCGGGTGGGCTGCGAGACGCTCGATCTCGGCATACGCCGCCGTCAACTCCCCCGTCGCAGCAAGCCCGGGAACCTCGTTGGGGTGCAGGGCAACTCCCGCGAGCACCCCGGCGTGGTGCTCGGCCGCGGCGACGGCGAACCGCGCCCCGGGCAGGTCGCACCCGATCTGCACCAGCCGGTCGACGCCGACGTCGGCCGCTGCCGCCAGCACGGGGCCAAGAGCCTCGACCGACACCTCGGTGCCGTCCCGGGTGATGTCCAGGTGGGTGTGGTTGTCGACGACCGGAACCGGCAGTGGATCCGGTGCCGTGGGGACCCGCTCAGGGGCGGCCTCCGCACGGGGCGTCACGACAGGCCCCACTCCTGGAGCACCTCGGCCTCATCGAGCTTGGTGAACACCGGCGCCGGCTTGACCACCGGAGCGCCGACCAGCACGGGCGTCGACTCCCACCGCGGGGTGCCGGAGTAGTCGCCCGTGATCACCGGGTAGCTGCGATCCGAGTCGCCGTCGTCGAGACCGACGACGTCGGTGAGCACCGGCATGGGGACGAACTCCCCCACCCCGCCGAGGGCGAGGTGCACCCGGTTCGCGGCATGCGGCAGGAACGGCGCGAGCATGGTGTTGAGGTCGGAGACGCTCTGGATCAGGGTGTGGAGCACCGTGGCCAGCCGCTCGCGCTCGTCCTCACCCTTGAGCTTGAAGGGCTCGGTGCGCGAGACGTACGCGTTGACCTCGCCGACGATCCGCATCGTCTCGGCAAGCGCGGCCTTGACCCGGTTGCGCTCCAGCAGGGCACCGACCGTGGCGAACGCACCGGTGACCGTGTCCCGCACCTCGATGTCGATGTCCTCGAGCGGCCCGGGCTGCGGAATCTCGCCGAAGTTCTTGGCGACCATCGCGGCCGTGCGCGAGACGAGGTTGCCCCAGCCGGCGACGAGCTCGGAGTTGTTGCGCTGGACGAAGTCCCGCCAGGTGAAGGCCGAGTCCTGGTTCTCCGGGCCGGCCGCGCAGATGTAGAACCGGATCGCATCGGGTCCGTACTTGTCCAGGACGTCCCGCACGTAGATCACGTCACCGCGGCTGGTGGAGAACTGCCGGTCACCGAAGGTGAGGAACTCGCTCGAGACCACCTCCGTGGGCAGGTTGAGCTTGCCGAAGACTCCCGGTTCGCCACCCCGGTCGCCGCGACCGGCATACCCGAGCAGCTCCGCCGGCCAGATCTGGGAGTGAAAGGTGATGTTGTCCTTGCCCATGAAGTAGTACGAGACCTGCTGGTCCCCGCCGGCACCGGCGTTCCACCACAGGCGCCACGCCTCGGGGTCGCCCGAGCGCCGGGCCCACTCGATCGACGCCGAGAGGTAGCCGATGACGGCGTCGAACCAGACGTAGAGCCGCTTCGTCGGCTGGTCGCGCCACCCGTCGAGTGGCACCGGGATGCCCCAGTCGATGTCGCGGGTCATCGCACGCGGCTTGATGTCGTCGAGGATGTTGAGGCTGAACTTGATGACGTTGGGGCGCCAGGTGCCCGAGGCCTCACGCCCGGCGAGCCACTCGCGCAGTGCATCGGCGAGCGCGGGGAGGTCGAGGAAGAAGTGCTGGGTCTCGATGAACTCCGGGGTCTCCCCATTGATCTTGCTGCGCGGGTTGATGAGGTCCTCGGGCTCGAGCTGGTTGCCGCAGTTGTCGCACTGGTCGCCGCGCGCCTCGCCATAGCCGCACAGCGGGCAGGTGCCCTCGATGTAGCGGTCGGGCAGGGTGCGGCCCGTGGTCGGCGAGATCGCCCCGCGTTGGGTGCGCTCGACCATGTACCCGTTCTCCCAGACCCTCGTGAACAGCTCCTGGGCGACGGCGTAGTGGTTGGCGGTCGTCGTGCGGGTGTACAGGTCGTAGGTGCAGCCGAGGTCGGCGAGCTCACCGGCGATGATGGCGTGGTTCCTCGCGACGAACTCCGTCGGGGTGACCCCTGCCTTGTCGGCCAGCACGAGGATCGGGGTGCCGTGCTCGTCGGAGCCGCTCACCATCAGCACGTCGTGCCCCGCCATCCGCATGTAGCGGCTGAAGACGTCAGAGGGGACCCCGAACCCGGCGATGTGACCGAGGTGTCGGGGGCCGTTCGCGTACGGCCAGGCAACAGCGGAGAGGACCTTCATGGGGACCGATCCTAGGTGCCCGGCGCTGCACTCCCCCACCGCCCATCCCGGGACTACGCTCGAGGGGTCCTGCGTTGCACTGACGGCGCGTCCGCGTGGAGCGGTCGCGGGTGCGAAGGAAGGAAGACCGTGCTCGCTGCCCTCACCGGAATGGGCCTGTCCGCCGCGGCAGGGCTCAACGCCTACATCCCGTTTCTCGTCGTGGCTTTGGTCTCGCGCTTCACGGACCTCATCACCCTGCCCGCGGGGTACGAGTGGATCGACAGCAACTGGGCCATCGGCATCGGCTCCGCCCTCCTGCTCGCCGAGATCGTCCTGGACAAGATCCCCGCCGTCGACACGGTCAACGACACGATCCAGACGTTCATCCGCCCCAGCATGGGTGGGTTGATCTTCGCCGCCTCCACCGCGGCATCCGAGGTCGACAACTCGGCGTGGATGCAGGACAACCCCTGGGTCTCGGTGGTGCTCGGGGTGATCATCTCGGGGCTGGTCCACACGGGCAAGATGGCCTCTCGCCCCGTGATCAACGCCGGCACCGCGGGAGTCGGCGCACCCGTCGCGTCGACGATCGAGGACGGCGCCTCCCTCGGCCTGACGGTCATCGCACTCATCGCCCCGGTGCTCGTCATCATCGCGCTGGGCCTGCTCGCCTGGCTCCTGATCTGGATGTGGCTGAAGGTTCGTCGCTGGCGGCGGACGCGGCGCGATCCCGCGTACCAGCCCGGCTAGCCCTCGACGACCATCGACGCCGGCGGCGTGGTGAAGGTCTGGGCCCGGCCCCAGTCGCTGAACACGAGGTCGGCCGGGGCGGTCGACGGCCCGACCGCGCGCACGAGGGTGGCGCTGCCGTCGGCCAGCACCCAGAGTCGGGCCCCGTCGGCCTCGCCGAGGATGTACACCGCCTTCCCGTCGACCTCGCTCTCCTCCACCGGGGAGGCGTCCGTCTCGAGAGCCGCGATCTCCGGCAGCCCGAAGGTCTCGGTGAGCATGGTGCGCAGGGTGAAGGAGCCGAGCTCGGTGGCGTCGGACTCGCTGATGGCGACGTACTTGCCGACCATCCCGGAGCCAGCGGCCGGATCACCGGTCTGCTCGACCCAGAACTCCTCGTCGCCCCCGAGCCAGTGGTCGGCTCCGACGGTGATGACCTCGGCCTGGCCACCCGAGGGTGTGGTGATGAAGACCGTCTGGTTCGAGCCGTTGGCGTTGCCCTCGACGTCAACGGTGACCGGGGCCCCATCGCGGGTCTGCGTGCCGACCACGTGCCCCGACGGGGCAGCCAGGGCAGCGGTGCGAGCCTGCCGGTAGACCTCACCGACCGTCGGCAGCGACGACGACGGGCTCGGGGTGGGAGTCGGGCTCGTCGAGGTGCTGGCCGTCGCGGACCCCGTGGGGGATGCCGTCTCGGTCCCCTCGGCGTCGCGGTTGCAGCCCCCGACGGACAGGGCCACCAGCACGGTTGCGGTCGCTGCCACGGTCCGCAGGCCGGATCCGGTCTCCACTGTGCTCTCCTCACGTCGGAACCGCCATGGTAGGCGGCCACCTCAGGGTCGACGTGCCGCCCCACCGCGCGAGGGTCACGTGTCGTGCCTCCTGGCCGGTCGGTCTTGGTCCTGGGCTACACCTCCTGCAGCTCGACGTCGGCAGCGGGGTAGGACGGCCAGCAGTAGACGTAGCCGTCGTCCCGGATCGACATCCCGGCACGTGAGGAGTACGACGACGTGAGGCGCTTGGTGACCCGGTCGTACCTCCAGTCCGGGTGCCCGCAGTTGTTCCACCAGTAGAAGGAGACGTACCCGGCCCGGGTTCCCGTGGTGCCGACGGACAGCCACCAGTCGTCGTCGGTCCCGTAGTAGTTCTGGCCGTCGACCATCCGCAGTCGCAATCTCGTGGCGTCGTCGCGGCCCACGAGCCGGCCCCAGTTATCGGCATCTCGCCCCAGGTAGCCCTGCTTCCCCTGGTAGGAGAGCTGGACGACGACATGACTCAGGTCCTGCGAGACGTGGCCCATCCGCGGCTGGAGCGAGCCGAGGACGATGTCGTGAACGCTCTCGAAGGCGGTGAAGGCACGGCCCTTCAGCGAGGCGTTCCACTCCCGCAGCGGGAGCAGGTCACCCGACGCGGCTCTCGCGACGGTCGGGAACCGGCTCTGGATCAGCTCGCGGGTGACCGTCGTCGTGCCCGTGTCCAGGACGTCCCGGATGGACTGTTGCGACAGGTGGGCGGTGTCGCTGGCGATCACCAGACCGGCACCGCCGTTCAGCATCGTGTTGTCACCGAAGACCTGGTACGCGGTGGGCTGGTCCCTCGAGGCGACGAGCAGCCCGCTCTTGTTGAGGTCGTCGTGCAGCGCGAGCGGCGCGGACTGGGCCACGGTGCTGGTGAGGAACATGAGGTAGTTCTGGTAGGCGGTGTCACGGGGGATGCCGTTGGCGGCATCCGCGCCGACTCCGGACATCGTGAGCCGAGCGTCGCGCGAACCCTGCTCCTGAGCGGTCTGCGGGTCGCGCACCACTCCGGGGTCTGACGGGTCGTAGAGACCCGGCCCCGAGATCAGCGGCTGTCGAGCCGTCGTCATGGTCTGCAGCTCGACCCAGTCCGGCACCTTCTCGAACCAGGTCGGCGCCGCCCACTCGACGAACCACTGCATGACCAGGGTCTTGTTGATCAGGTGGCCCGCAGCGAACGAGTCCTGGAGGAAGTGGTCGGCGTACCCGTGGAGGATCCAGGCGGCGCGAGCAGCCTCTGGATCGCCGGTTCGGTGGGCTTCCTGCGCCTTGTGCAGTGCCAGGTCGTATGACTGCGCCCACCGGTACCAGGAATGCGGTGCGAAGTGGCAGGCGTTGCGCGCGAGCAGGGCCGAGTAGGCGTCCGTGTGGCTCAGCGAGGAGTCCGGCGGCTGGCCCTGGGGCAGGTTCGCCGTGAGGTCGTTGAGCCACATCGACTCCCAGATGTCGTTCAGCGTCCCGTTGGCCAGGTGCATGGCGACCGCGCCGTCGAAGATGGGGAACGGGTCCTCGTTGCCCAGGAGCTGCCGGGCGTTGGCATACCCCTCCTGCCGCACCGCCTGCAGGATGGGTAGGAGGATGTCGCGGGGCAGGCTGTCCATCGTCGTGGGGTCGGAGAGGTAGTCCGGCAAGGTGTTCAGCTCGCCGTAGGTGACGAGCAGGCCGCTGGCGCGCAAGGTCAGGGTGCGCACCCCGGGGCAGCGCCCGGCGATCTCCTCCGGGGTGACGTGGTCCGGGTCGTGGTGCCAGATCTCGAGGAAGTCGCGAAGGGCCTGCAGTGCTGCCGGCCGGTCGGTGGAGCCGTACTCCAGGCGGCCCAGGTCAGCCGCCGAGGCGTCCCCCAGCAACCGGTGCTCCCACGAGGCATGACACTGGATGGTCACGGGTCCGGCTGCACGGTGCGGCGGGATCGCCTCGAGCCACCCCATCGCTGCCCGCCGCCCGGAGGTGATCCTGTCCGCGGCCAGGTCGGCCTGCCGCTCGAGTCGGCGGCGAGGGCCGGACGGCCCCACCCACCCGTGCGCCTGCTGGATGACGTGGGCGATCTCGTGGGCGAGCAACCACAGCCCGTGCTCGCTCGCCGGGTCGTAGGCTCCCTCCCGGAAGTAGAGCCGGGGTCCGACCGCGAACGCATCGGCGTGCATCGACCTGGCAACGGCATCTGCCCGAGTGCCGGTGTGGACCCGCACCGAGGCCAGGTCGATGTCGAAGGCGTCCTCGAGAAGACGTCGAACGCCGGCGTCCAGACGGAGTCCGCCGTGGGTTGCCTGTTTCCTGGTTGATTCCACGACGGAACTCCTCACGCCGGCATCGGCGATGTGTGGGACTGGGCGGTCAGTGGAACTGGACGGTCACCGGCGTGTAGCCGCTGTTCGCGTACAGATAGCCGTTGCCGGTCGAGTAGATCGACAACGGGGCATTGGTGTACAGCGACGTGAGCACGCCGCCGTTCAGCGTCCATCCGCGCGCGCCGACCCAGTTGTAGAAGCCGACGTAGTGGTACCCGTCGCTGACCGACAGGTAGCGGGAGTCGTCGCCGGCGTTGCAGTAGTACAGGACGCCGTCGGTGTGGACGTAGGCCTTCAGGGGCACTGCGGCGTCCTGACTGGTGACCACGGCCCACTGCCCGCTGTCCTCACCGAGCCATCCGATGGACCCGCCCTGGACGAACAGCTCCACCTTGTTCGACTGGCCGCCCGACAGG
>JAGNQK010000165.1 GCA_017989115.1 Dermatophilaceae bacterium
TACGTCGTCGCGCAGGGGTCGATCACCGTCGACGGGGTGAGCCTGACCGTGGCCGGGCTCACCGGGACGACGTTCAGCGTCTCCCTCATCCCGACCACGCTCGCGCTGACCACGCTCGGCACCAAGGACGTCGGTGACCCCGTCAACCTCGAGGTCGACGTGCTCGCCAAGTACGTCGAGCGCCTGCTCGCCACCCGGTTCGCCAGCCCCGCAGCCCAGCCAACACCGACCCCCGCGGAGGAGTCATGACCCTGTCGACCATCGAGGCTGCGCTCGACGCGCTGCGCCTCGGGCGCCCGGTGCTCGTCCTGGACGACGAGGACCGTGAGAACGAGGGCGACGTCGTGCTCGCCGGTCAGACGTTGACCGACCAGTGGATGGCCTGGACCATCCGCAACACCTCCGGCTACATCTGCGCCCCCGTGACCGAGGAGGTCGCCGACCGGCTCGACCTGCCCCTGATGGTCCGTGACAACCGCGACCCCCGACGCACCGCGTACACGGTGACCGTCGACGCGGCATCCGGTGTCTCCACCGGCATCTCGGCCGCCGACCGGGCCCACACCATCCGCACCCTGTCCGACCCGACGGCGAGCGCCGACGACCTCATCCGACCGGGGCACGTCGTGCCGTTGCGGGCCCGTGCCGGGGGAGTGCTGGCCCGCGCCGGGCACACCGAGGCAGCCGTCGACCTGTGCCGGCTCGCCGGGCTCGAACCGGTCGGAGCCATCGGTGAGCTCGTCGCCGACGACGGCACCATGCTGCGCACGCCGGGCGTGCTCTCCCTCGGTGCCGCCCACGACCTGCCGGTGGTCACCATCGCCGACCTCGTGGCGTGGCGCCAGCGCCACGACCGGGTGACGCGGGTCGCCGACACCGTGCTGCCGACGCGCCACGGCACGTTCCGCACCGTCGCCTACCGCGACGTGCTCACCGGCGTCGAGCACCTCGCCCTGGTCAGCCCCCTGGGCATCCCGGAGCGGGCCCCGCTCGTGCGGGTGCACTCCGAGTGCCTGACAGGTGACGTGATGGGTTCGCAGCGCTGCGACTGCGGCCCCCAGCTCGAGCGTTCCCTCGAGCGCGTCGCGGCCGAGGGTGGCGTCGTCGTCTACGTGCGCGGACACGAGGGCCGCGGGGTGGGTCTCGGTGCGAAGCTGCGCGCCTACGAGCTCCAGGACCGCGGTCTGGACACCGTCGACGCGCAGATCGAGCTCGGCCTGCCGATCGACGCACGGGAGTACGCCGCTGGCGCTGCCGTGCTCCTCGACCTCGGGGTGCACGAGCTGCGGCTGCTCACCAACAACCCCGCCAAGGTCGATGCCATGCGCGAGCACGGCATCCGGGTCGTCGCCGTCGAGCGACTGCGGATCGCACCCGTGGCCGAGAACGCCGCCTACCTGCGCACCAAGCGCGACCGGATGGGGCACGACCTCGTCATCGACAGCAGTGAAGGAGCAGCACCAGCATGAGTGGACACGGAGCACCCGTCGTGACCGTCGACGGACGCGGGTTGCGCGTCGCCGTCGTGGCCGCGTCGTGGCACGAGCAGGTCATGGACGGCCTCGTCGACGGCGCGTTGCGCGGCCTGGCGGATGCCGGGGTGCAGTCACCTCTCGTGGTGCGCGTGCCCGGCACGGTCGAGCTGAGTGTCGCCTGTGCCCGGCTCGCGCCCCGATTCGACGCCCTCGTCGCCCTCGGCGTCGTCATCCGTGGCGGCACCCCGCACTTCGAGTACGTGTGCCAGGGGGTCACCGTCGGCCTGACCCAGGTGTCGGTGACCACCGGGGTGCCCGTCGGGTTCGGCGTGCTGACCTGCGACACGGACGAGCAGGCCGTGGCACGGGCCGGCCTGCCCGGCAGCGTCGAGGACAAGGGCCACGAGGCCGCGACCGCAGCCGTCGCCACGGCCGTGACCCTGCGCGACCTGGATGCCGCGGCGGCGGGTCGGTGACCGTGCTGCGCGAGCTGCTCGCGTGGCTCCAGCACGAGTCGATCACGGTGGCGGGGTACCCGCTGCCGTGGATCGAGGTCGTCGGCAACCTCTTCGGGTTCGCCTCGGCCATCCTCGGCATGCGGCGCAAGGTCTGGGCCTGGCCCATCGGGATCGTCGGGAACCTGCTGCTGTTCACCATCTTCGTCTCGGCGACCTTCGACGCCGACTCGCGCACCCCGCTGTTCGGTCAGGCCGGCCGGCAGGTCTTCTTCATCATGACCAGCCTCTACGGCTGGTGGCGCTGGCAGGAGCACCGCAACGCCCGCCTGGCGGCCGGCGCGTCCGCCGACACCCCGGCCATCACCCCGCGGTGGGCGACCGCGCGCGAGCGGCTCGGCTACGTGCTCGTGTGGATCGGTGGGGTCCTGGTCGCTCAGTGGGCCCTGGCCGGCATCGGCGCGGCGTGGCCCGCTCCGCGCTGGTACTTCTGGTGCGACGCGTGGATCCTCGTGGGCTCGATGCTCGCGACGTACGCGATGGCCCGCGGGTGGAACGAGTTCTGGCTGATGTGGATCGCCGTCGACCTCGTCGGCGTGCCGCTGCTCTGGCACAGCGAGTACTACGCCACCGCCGTGCTCTACGGCGTGTACGGGTTGCTCGTGCTCTACGGCTTCTTCGTGTGGTTGCGGGCTTCGCGGGCCGAGGCACCGGACGCGCTGGAGACCCGCGAGCTCGACCCCGTCGCCTGACCGGACGGACGGCGCCGTCGAGGGTCGCCGCGCCCACGTAGGCTTGTCCCTCGTGAAGACGTTCGACGAGCTGTTTGCCGAGCTGGCCGACAAGGCCCGCACCCGCCCGCCCGGTTCGGGCACCGTCACCGAGCTCGACTCCGGGGTCCATGGCATCGGCAAGAAGATCGTCGAGGAGGCCGCCGAGGTGTGGATGGCGGCCGAGTACGAGGGCCGCGAGCGCACCGCCGAGGAGATCAGCCAGCTGCTCTACCACCTCCAGGTGCTCATGCTCGCGTGTGACCTCACCCCGGACGACGTGTACGCCCATCTCTGAGGGCCGCTCCGGCATCCACCCCTGAACGCCACCACGGCATCCACCCCTGACGAAAGCCTCACCACCCATGCTGCGCATCGCCGTCCCCAACAAGGGTTCGCTGTCCGAGCCGTCGGCCGCCATGCTCCGCGAGGCGGGGTACCGCACCCGTCGCGACCCCAAGGAGCTCATCGTCACCGACGCCGCGAACGGCGTCGAGCTGTTCTACCTGCGCCCGCGTGACATCGCCGTCTACGTCGGCTCCGGCACCGTCGACTGCGGCATCACCGGCCGTGACCTGCTGCTGGACTCCGGGTCGGCCGCCGTCGAGGTGCTCGCACTGGGCTTCGGCGCGTCCACCTTCCGGTATGCCGCCCGCCCGGGCACGGCGTCCGCGCTCGCCGACATCGGTGGCCACCGGGTGGCGACCAGCTACCAGGGGCTCGTCGAGAAGCACCTGGCCGACCACGGCATCCAGGCTGAGGTCGTGCGCCTCGACGGTGCGGTCGAGACGGCCATCACCCTGGGCGTCGCCGACGTCATCGCCGACGTCGTCGAGACCGGGGCCACCCTGCGATCGCAGGGCCTCGAGGTCTTCGGCGACCCGATCCTCAAGAGCGAGGCGGTGCTCGTGCGCCGCGAGGGCAGCGAGGAGGCGGCCCAGGTCGAGGTGTTGCGCCGCCGACTGCTCGGGGTGATCACCGCGCGCCACTACGTGATGCTCGACTACGACGTGCCCGCCGCCCTCGTGGATGCCGCCTGTGCCATCACTCCGGGGCTGGAGTCGCCGACGGTGTCGAACCTGCAGAACCGCGACTGGTGCGCCGTGCGTGCCATGGTGCCGCGGTCGGGGACGAACGCGGTCATGGACGAGCTCTACGACCTCGGCGCCCGGGCCATCCTCGTCACCGACATCACCGCCTGCCGGCTGTGACCGACACCGGAGGTTCGTCCGGCCCGGTGGTGTTCCGACCGCGCCGCGGGCGGGTCGTGCCCCTGGTCATGGCGACGATCGCCCTCGTCGTCACGGCCGGTGTGGCCCTGGGCATGGGAGGCGCCGGGTGGTCGGGTGGTGACCAGCTGGCGTTGTTCGGTCTCGGCGCCGGGCTGGCGGCCTTCCTCGGTCGGTACGCGAGCATCCGGGCCGTGGGCGACGACGTCGGCCTGACCGTTCGCAACCTGCTGATCACCCGCACGGTGTCGTGGGAGGAGATCGTCGAGGTGCGCTTCCCCGATGGCGCGCCCTGGGTGAGCCTGGAGCTCACGGACACGGACGAGCTCGCCGTCATGGCGATCCAGCGGGCTGACGGCGACGACGCCAAGGTCGAGGCCCGCCGACTCGCCGAGCTCGTGGCCGAGCGCCGGACCACCCGCTGATCCCGCTCAGTCGATCTGGGCGCCCACCCGTGCGAGGTCCGGCCGCAGGCGCAGCGACAGGATGAGCTGCGGCACCATCACGAGCGCGAGCAGCGCCCAGACCAGCGAGAAGCTGCCGGTGACGTCCTCGACCACACCCATCGCCGCCGGGCCGAACGCCGCCGCGGTGTAGCTGACGAGGAAGGCCATGGCCGTGAGGCGGGCGCTGTCGCGCGGTGTCGCCGCGTATCGCACGAGCAGCGCCAACCCGAGCGCGAACGCCGCCCCCTGGCCGGCTCCGAGCAGGCCAGCCCACAGCCACGGGGCGGTGTCCGGGGCCAGCCACACCCCGAGCTCCCCGGCGCCGCCGAGCAGGCCCGCGAGCACGAGCAGCAGGCGCGGGTCGGGGACGTGGTCCAGCAGGGTCGGGGCAGCCAACCCGGACAGCAGCTGGGCGCCGGTGAAGGCGGCCATGAGCAGGCCAGCCTCGCGCGCGGTCCAGCCGTGCGCCTCGTACGTGGGGGCCAGCCACGCGAGCGCGGAGTAGAACTGCCAGGACTGCGCCGTGAGGTAGGCCGCGACGAGCCATGCCGTCGCGCTCGCCCACGGCAGCGCATGGGTGACGTCCTCGGGCACCTCCTCCCGCTCCGGATGCCGGTGCGCTGCCCGCGCGACCGGCACCCACACCACGAGCGCGAGCGCGGCGAGCGGCGTCCACACGAGCAGCGAACGTGACCAGTCGCCCAGGACGTCGGCGAGCGGTACCGACGTGGCCGACGCGACCGCGGCCAGGCCCATCATCGCGGCCATCGTGAGGCCTGTGCCGAGCCCGGACCGCCGTGCGGGGAAGACGGCCTTGACGATGCCCGGCAGCAGCGTGCCGGCGAGCGCGATGCCCGCGCCGGCGACGAACG
>JAGNQK010000166.1:0-2166 GCA_017989115.1 Dermatophilaceae bacterium
CAGCGACCCGGTGGTGCTTGAGGCTGCGCGAACAGCCCTCGTGGCGGCGCCGAGGACCGTGGCGCTGCGGGCGCCCGCCTGTACCCATGAGGCTGCCCTGGTCGGGGCCCGTACCCAGGCGACCGCCATGCTGCGGCGCGACCTCCTCGCCACCCTGAGGTAGACACGGCCTCGCCGTCTCGGATCCCAGACGACACCGGCGCTCACCCCCTTCTGGCGCGGGGTCGCCGGCGGGACAGTGGTGAGCAGAAGCCAGCGACCCCGACTCGAAGGAGACCCCCATGGACGGCGCCCGCCCCTTACGCAGCCCCCGCGGCACCACCCTCACGGCCCGCCAGTGGTCGACCGAGGCCCCCCTGCGGATGCTCATGAACAACCTCGACCCCGAGAACGCCGAGCGCCCCGACGACCTCGTCGTCTACGGCGGCACCGGCCGGGCCGCGCGCGACTGGAGGTCCTTCGACGCGATGGTCCGCACCCTGACCACGCTCAAGGCCGACGAGACGATGCTCGTGCAGTCGGGCCGCCCGGTCGGCGTCATGCAGACCCACGAGTGGGCGCCGCGCGTGCTCATCGCCAACTCCAACCTCGTCGGCGACTGGGCGACCTGGCCAGAGTTCCGCCGCCTCGAGCACCTTGGCCTCACGATGTACGGCCAGATGACCGCCGGGTCGTGGATCTACATCGGCACCCAGGGCATCGTCCAGGGCACCTACGAGACCTTCGCCGCGGTGGCCGAGAAGCGGTTCAACGGCACCCTGGCCGGCACCCTGACCCTCACCGGCGGCTGCGGCGGCATGGGTGGCGCCCAGCCGCTCGCGGTCACCATGAACGAGGGCGTCTGCCTCGTGGTCGACGTCGACCCCGCCCGCCTGCACCGCCGCGTCGACCACCGCTACCTCGATGAGGTCGCCCACGACCTCGACGACGCCGTCGAGAAGGTGCTGCGCGCCAAGGCCGAGCGTCGGGCCTGGTCGGTCGGGGTCGTCGGCAACGCTGCCGAGATCTTCCCCGAGCTGCTGCGCCGCGGCGTGCCGATCGACATCGTCACCGACCAGACCAGCGCCCACGACCCGCTG
Organism: Dermatophilaceae bacterium; assembly: GCA_017989115.1. Taxonomy (GTDB): domain Bacteria; phylum Actinomycetota; class Actinomycetes; order Actinomycetales; family Dermatophilaceae; genus Fodinibacter. The sequence continues at coordinate 1,080 of JAGNQK010000166.1, forward strand.
TCCTACCTGCCCGAGGGTGTGGCGCTGGAGGAGTGGGCCGAGCTCGCCGAGAAGAAGCCCGAGGAGTTCACCGATCGCGCCCGGGCCTCGATGGCCAAGCAGGTCAAAGCGATGGTCGAGTTCCAGGACGCCGGCGCCGAGGTCTTCGACTACGGCAACTCGATCCGTGACGAGGCCCGTCAGGGCGGCTACGAGCGGGCCTTCGAGTTCCCCGGCTTCGTGCCGGCCTACATCCGGCCGCTGTTCTGCGAGGGCAAGGGCCCGTTCCGCTGGGCCGCCCTCTCGGGTGACCCCAAGGACATCGCCGTCACCGACAAGGCCGTGCTCGACCTGTTCCCCGACAACGACCGCCTGCACAAGTGGATCCGCGGCGCGCAGGAGCGCATCGCCTTCCAGGGCCTGCCGGCGCGGATCTGCTGGCTCGGCCAGGGTGAGCGCGACAAGGCCGGGTTGGCGTTCAACGACCTCGTGCGCACCGGTGCGGTCCAGGCCCCGATCGTCATCGGCCGCGACCACCTCGACACCGGCTCGGTGGCCAGCCCCTACCGCGAGACCGAGTCGATGCTCGACGGGTCCGACGCGATCGCCGACTGGCCGCTGCTCAACGCGCTCGTCAACACGGCATCCGGCGCGTCGTGGGTCTCGATCCACCACGGTGGCGGCGTCGGCATCGGCCGCTCGCTGCACGCCGGTCAGGTCTCGCTCGCGGACGGCACCGACCTCGCGGCGCAGAAGCTCGAGCGCGTGCTGACCAACGACCCGGCCATGGGTGTCATCCGGCACGTCGATGCCGGGTACGACATCGCCGAGCGCACCGCCGCCGAGCAGGGTGTCCGCATCCCGATGCGCGAGTCCTGATCCCCTCCGCGACTGATTGCACTGCAGCCACCCGGATCCGGGTGGCTGCAGTGCAATCAGTCAGTTCTGGAGGGGGTCGGTGATGTCGGCGACGTCGGCACTCAGGGCGACCAGCGCGGCATCCGCCTCAACCGTCGCCGCGACACCGTGTGCCCCCGCCCCGAGCGACACCCTGCGCCCGGTCATGCTCACGTCGGCGATGACCGGCCAGGCCGTCGTCGAGCCGAAC
>JAGNQK010000166.1:2266-5196 GCA_017989115.1 Dermatophilaceae bacterium
CAGGGCGACCAGCGCGGCATCCGCCTCAACCGTCGCCGCGACACCGTGTGCCCCCGCCCCGAGCGACACCCTGCGCCCGGTCATGCTCACGTCGGCGATGACCGGCCAGGCCGTCGTCGAGCCGAACGGAGTGATCGTGCCGCGCTCGTACCCCGTGACCTCGAGGGCCGTCGCGGCATCCGGCATCGACACGCGGTTCACGCCGAGGTACGCGCGCAGCTTGGGCCACGAGATCTCCCGGTCGCCCGGCACGAGCACGAACAGGAAGTCGCCCTCGCCGCGCCGCACCACGAGCGTCTTGACGATGTCGCGCGGTTCGACCCCGCGAGCGGCGGCCGCCTCGGCCAGCGATCCCACGCGCCCGTGTCGCGTGATGGAGAAAACGATCCCGGATGCCGTCAGCGCATCTTGCGCTCGGCCCTCGCCTGACGTCGTCATCGGCCCAGAGTACGGCCCGACCCGGCGACGGCGGAGGGGCCGCTCGTCTGGCACCCGAGACAAGTCCACCGCTCTTGCGCCCCCGCGACGGCGCCGGAGTTGGTCCAATGGACCCATGGTCACGATGGCGAGCCCCGGGGGTGCGGTCGGCCCCCCGAGCCCGGCCGTGAACGGCTTCCGACGACTGTGGCAGGACCTGCACGACATCGGTCGTTCCCGCGACACCGGCGGCTACAACCGATTCGCCTGGACCAGGGAGGACCACGACCTGCGCGAGTGGTTCACCGCCCAGTGCCAGCAGCGTGGTCTCGACGTCACCACCGACCGGATGGGCAACCAGTGGGCCTGGTGGGGCGACCCCGACGCCGCGGTCGCCGCGGGTGACTCCGGGGTGGTCATCGGGTCACACCTGGACTCGGTTCCAGACGGCGGCGCGTTCGACGGCCCGCTCGGCGTCGTCGGCGCCCTCGCGGCCATCGACCACCTGCGGGCGACCGGCTTCACCCCGACCCGCCCCATCGGCGCGGTGAACTTCGTCGACGAGGAGGGCGCCCGCTTCGGGGTCGCCTGCGCGGGCTCGCGCGTCATCACCGGCGTCCTCGGTGCGGACAGAGCCCGTGGCCTGACCGACCGTGACGGCACCTCGATGGCCGAGGCGATGCGAGCTGCCGGGCGCGACCCCGGCACGCTCGGGCGCGACGACGAGACGCTCGCCCGGATCGGCACCTTCGTCGAGCTGCACGTCGAGCAGGGTCGCCGCCTCGTCGACCTCGGCCACGCCGTCGGTGTGGGCAGCGACATCTGGCCCCACGGTCGGTGGCGCGTCGACCTCCCCGGCGAGGCCAACCACGCCGGCACCACCCGCCTCGAGGACCGCGAGGACGCCATGCTCGGCCTCGCCGCCATGATCATCGCCGCCCGCCGGGCCGCCACCCAGCACGGCTGCGTCGCCACGGTGGGCAAGGTCAACGTCGTGCCGGGCGGTGTCAACGCGATCGCCAGCGGCGCCACGGGCTGGCTCGATGCGCGCGGCGCCGATGCGGATGCGGTGCGGCGGGTCGTCGCGGACGTCGGGGCCGTCGTCGCCGACTTCGACGGGCTCGTCACCCAGGAGTCCTGGACCCCGACGACGATGTTCGACCCGGCCCTCGCGCAGCAGATGGCGGCGCGGCTGGGCGGCGTCCCGGTGATCGGGACGGGCGCGGGACACGACGCCGGAATCCTCGCGAACGACGGCATCCGCACCGCCATGCTGTTCGTGCGCAACCCGACAGGGGTGTCGCACTCACCCGACGAGTGGGCGTCGGCCGACGACTGCGTCGCCGGGGTGCTGGCACTCGCCGACGTGGTCAGCGACCTCGCCGGGGCGGACGCCGTGCGCGGTGACGCGACCGACGAGCAGGCGGAAGGACCCGCCGCGTGAACACCTACTGGTGCGAACACGCCGCCCTGCCCGACGGCATCCGCCGCTCGGTGCGCGTCGAGGTGGCCGAGGGCAGGGTCGCCGCCGTCACACCCGGTGAGCCCGCCCGACCGGGCGACGTCGTCGTGCACGGCGTCACCCTGCCCGGCCTCGCGAACGGCCACAGCCACGCCTTCCACCGGGCGCTGCGCGGACGCACCCACGACGACGGCGGCAACTTCTGGACGTGGCGCAAGGCGATGTATGCCGTGACCCACCGCCTCGACCCGCAGACCTACCAGGCCCTGGCCACGGCGGTCTTCGCCGAGATGGTCCTCGCCGGGTTCACCGTCGTCGGGGAGTTCCACTACCTCCACCACGCGGCCGGTGGTCGCCGGTACGACGACCCGAACGCGATGGGGGTGGCGCTCCTCGACGCGGCGCGCGCGGCCGGCATCCGGATCACGTTGCTCGACACGGTCTACCTCGAGGGTGGGCTCACCGCCGACGGCCACCTGCCCCTGGACGAGGTGCAGCAACGCTTCAGCGACGGCAGCGTCGGTGCCTGGGCGCAGCGCGTCGACCTGCTCGCCGACGACGCGACCAGCCGCATCGGCACCGCGGTGCACTCGGTGCGCGCCGTGCCGGCCCACGACCTGGCGGCCGTCGGCGAGTTCGCCGCGCTCGGGGAGCGACCGCTGCACGTGCACCTGTCGGAGCAGCCGGGCGAGAACGCCGCCTGCCAGGGTTTCCACGGGTGCTCGCCGACCGAGCTGCTCGCTCGCGAGGGGCTGCTGACCCCTGCCACGACGGCCGTGCACGCCACCCACCTCAGCGATCGCGACATCGAGCTGCTCGCCGACACCCGCACGACCGCGTGCTTCTGCCCGACCACCGAGCGCGACCTCGCCGACGGCATCGGCCCGGCGCGCCGCCTGCACGATGCCGGGGCGCCGCTGTCGATCGGGTCGGACCAGCACGCGGTCATCGACCCGTTCGAGGAGATCCGCGGGGTCGAGATGCACGAGCGCCTGGACACCCTCGAGCGTGGTCGGTTCAGCCCGCTCGAGCTCCTCGGCATCGCCACGGT
>JAGNQK010000167.1 GCA_017989115.1 Dermatophilaceae bacterium
GAGGGCTTCGTGCGCCAGCTCATCGGGTGGCGCGAGTACATGCGGGGCACCTACCACCTGTTCGGGCGCCGGATGAGGGTCGCGAACCACCTGGGCCACACCCGGTCCTTGGCGCCGGGCTGGTGGGACGGTACGACCGGGCTCGACCCCGTGGACCACGCGATCGAGGGGGTGCTCGAGCGCGGCTGGGCGCACCACATCGAGCGACTCATGGTGCTCGGCAACGCGATGTGCCTGTTGCGTACCGACCCGGTCGAGGTCTACGAGTGGTTCATGGCGATGTTCGTCGACGCCTATGACTGGGTCATGGTGCCCAACGTCCACGCGATGTCGCAGTTCGCGGCCGGGGCGGCGGTCACGACCAAGCCGTACGTCTCGGGCAGCGCCTACCTGCGGCGGATGACCGACCACGGCCCCGGTCCGTGGCGCGAGGAGTGGGACGCCCTGTACTGGAGCTTCGTCGAGGACCACCGGGAGGTCTTCGAGGGCAACCCGCGCTCGCGGATGGTCACGCGCACGTGGGACGGCATGGATGCCGCGCGGCGGGGCGAGCTGACCGATCGCGGTCGCGCGGTCATCGCCAGGTTGTAGTCACCGGCCCATGACATGCAGAGGGCGCGACATTTCGCGCTCTCTGCATGTCACACCCGGGTGGGCCTGGCGGACGGAGGCCCGACCCGTTCGGGCACTGGCGACGTCGGGGTCCCTTCCCTGACACTGGGGGGATGACGCGCCGGACGTCGCCGACGCACGTGGAGGTCACGGCTGCCACGGTGATGATCGCCGTGGCCGGCCTGACCGTGACGGCAGGGGTCGTTGCCGGACCCGGACCACCGGGTGATTCCCCCTGGGTGCTGGTGTGGGCCCTCGTGACCGCGGTGGTCCTGCTGCTCGCCCACCGTGGCCTCGACCCGGGGTGGGTGGCCTGGCGGCGGGCAACGCTCGGCCTGGTCGGCGTCGCGCTCGCCTACCCGGCCGTGGCCGCCACGCTCGCGCTGGCTGTCGCGAGCGACTCCACCGGTGGTTCGTGGATCCGGCTGCTGGCTGCCCTGACCACGGTCGGGCACGTGCCGGTGATCGCGGCCCTGTCCGTGCTGCCGCTGCTCGCGGTCCGCTACATCGGCAACGGCCTGCCGCCACGCCTGATCGCGGTGGTCCTCGCGCTAGCCACCGTGGATGCCGTGGCGCTCGCCCTGCTGGCCCCACCCATGTGGCCGGCCGGTCTCACGCCCCTCCTGGAGTCCGACACGGCGGTCGCGGTGGGTCTCGTGGTGAACCTCGTCTTCCTGGCCTCCACCCTCGTCGGTCCCGTGGTGGCGACGCGGGCAGCCCGGGATGCCGTGGGCGAAGCGCGACCGCGGCTGGTCCTCGTGGCGCTCGCCGCCCTCAGCGGCCCGGTGCTCGGGCTCGGCTGCGGAGTGCTCGGCGCCCTCGCGGCCGGTCCCATGGGGGCCGAGGCGCCGGCGGTGGTGGTCCTGTGTGGCATGTACGCCGCCCTCGCCACGGTGTCGGCAGGGACGTCGCGGGCGCTGCGGAGCCCGCTCGCCCTGCGGACCCGCACCATCTCCCGGACGGCGGTGGTGCTGGTGGCGCTCATCGCGGGCCTCGTCGCGGTCACTGTCGTGGTGTTGGTGGACGCCGACGGCACGCTCGGCAGCGTGCTCGCGGCGCTGCTGGCCGTCGCCGTCGTGGTGGGGACCCGCCCTCTCGAGTCGCGGGTGGCCAGGGCGTTGGTCTCGCCTGTTCTGGACCGGTCCTCACTGGACCCGCCACCGTGGGACCCGCCTGCCTTGGTCCCGCCAGCCTTGGCCCCGCTGGCGCTGGACGGCGCTCTCGACGAGCCTGAGCCCAGTGATGCGATCGACGGGAGGCCTCCGGTCCCGGGCCCATCCGAGTCACAGCCGCTGCCGGTGCTGTCGCCACGGGAGCGCGAGGTGCTCGCCCTGCTCGCCGAGGGACTGTCCAACGCGGGCATCGCGGCCAGGCTGGTGCTCTCGGAGCGGACGGTCGACGCGCACCTGCGGTCGGTCTTCAGCAAACTGGCCCTGCCCGAGTCGCCGCATGACAACCGCCGCGTGCACGCCGTCCTCACCTGGCACGACGCCCATCAGGAGGGGATCCGGGCGAGTTAGGCGGTTTCGCCGATGCCGTGGCGCGGTGCTTTGCCTAGCGTCGAAGGGTCCACACCGAGCCCGGAGGTTCCACCCGTGACCCGTCGACACCTGATGCTCATCGCGCTCATCTGGCTGCCCTTCCTCATGCTTCCCGCATTCGCCGCCTTCGGCGACACGAGCTATCCGCACATCGCGTTCCACGTCCTGGCCATCCCCATGCTCGTCGGTGCCGCCGTGCTCGTGCGTCGGCTGCTTGCCCAGACCGAGTCCACGGCTCAGCGTCGCATCTGCAAGGCCCTCCTGCTGTTCGTCCCGCTCGCCGTGCTCGGGCACCTCGCCGAGCTCGCGACGGCGCTCGCGCGCTTCGCGGACGACGGCTTCGTCAACCGCGACACGGCCGACGTCTGGGTGTCGGGTCCGCACTTCCACGCGGCGAACGTCACGATCCCGTCGATGATGCTGGCCATGGTCACGGTGCTGGTCCTCGCGGCCACGGTGGCTGTGCAGGGCAGGTCCAGGAAGGAATCCAGCCCGTCTGTCGGCACCCGGTTGTAGCCTCCGCCGAAGACGGGCCCGACCGGGTCCGGTCCAGTTCGACGTCGAAGGAGCCGTCATGGCGATTGCCCTGAACCCTTACTTGAACTTCCCCGGAACCGCGCGCGAGGCGATGACCTTCTATCAGTCCGTCCTCGGCGGGGAGCTTCAGATCTCCACCTTCGGTGACTTCGGCGCGCAGGGGCCCGAGGCGAACGGGGTCATGCACTCCCACCTCGAGACCGAGGCCGGCATGACCTTCATGGCCTCCGACATGCCCCCGGGCCAGGAGGACAGCTACGTCGCCGGCAACACCATCACGATGTCGATCAGCGGCGACGACTCCGAGGCCATGCGCCGCTACTGGGAGGGGCTTGCCGAGGGCGGCACCGTGCAGATGCCGTTGGAGCGCCAGATGTGGGGCGACGACTACGGCATGCTCGTCGACAAGTTCGGCGTCGCGTGGATGGTCAACATCGCCGGGGAGCAGCAGGGCTGACCCGGTCACGCGGTGGCTGGGAGGGGGCGGCCTCGAGTCAGTCGAGCCCTGCCACCGCGGCCTCGAGCTCTTCGAGTGCCTCACCGGTGCGCACGGCCAGGCGCTGGAGGTGCGGCAGCGCCTCGCGGTCGCCGATGAAGCCGAGGTCGAGCCTGCCCGCGTACGAGTGCGCGGTGATGTTCAGGGCCATCGAGTGGCCGGGGATCGACACGGGATAGGTCGCCTCGAGCCGAGCGCCGCGCAGGTAGAGGTGCTCCTTGGGGCCGGGAACGTTCGAGATGCAGACGTTGAGGGTGTGGGGCACCGGGCCGGGCAGACCGCTCATGGCCTTGGCGACCTGGAGCCCGGCGGGAGCGAGCAGCAGCGCGCTGTAGGCCATGACGGCATCCGCGCTCATGCCCCGCATCCGGGCCTTGGCTGCCCGCGACGATGCCGTGATGGCGCTCAGCCGCTCGAGGGGGTCCTCGATGTCGGTGGCCAGCGAGACCAGGGTTGCGCCGACGGCGTTGCCGCCCCCCTCGCTCTCCGGGGGGCGGACGTTGACGGGGATGAACGCGATGAGCGGACGCTCCGGCAGGGCGTCGAGGTCGTCGAGCCACCGGCGCAGCCCACCGGCGCAGATCGCCATGAGCACGTCGTTGAGCGTGGCCTTGCGGGCCTTGGCGATGGCCCGCAACCGGGTGAGGTCGTACTCCTGGGTGGCGAAGCGTCGCGACCGGCCGGTGCGGGAGTTGAGGATCGAGTCGGGTGCCTGGTAGCTCGTCACGGCCTTGGTCGGGGTGCGGCCCCGTCCGACCTGCGTCTCCACGAGAGCCTTCAGCACCGATGGCGTGGTGCCGATCGATGAGGCCAATGATCGCAGGATGGAGGCGACGTCCCCCACCGGGTCGGCCTCGCGGCGGGCACCCTCGGGTCGCGGTGGCTTGCGGGTGCTGAAGAAGAAGGGGTGCTCGAGGTCGTCAGGGGTGGTGGCCAGCCCGCGCTGGAGGATGCGCATGCCGGTGAAGCCGTCGACGAGCGAATGGTGGATCTTGGTATAGATCGCGAACCGGTTGCCCGACAGGCCCTCGATGACGTGCATCTCCCACGGGGGGCGGCGGAAGTCGAGCTGGTTGGAGTGCAGCCGCGACACCAGGACACCGAGTTCGCGCTCGCCGCCGGGGCTCGGCAGGGCCGAGTGCCGGACGTGGTAGTCGATGTCGAACTCGGAGTCCTCGACCCAGCGGTGCACGGGTTGGCGCATCAGGGTGCGGGTCTGCAGGCGGAAGAACCAGGGCGACTCGATGGGGGCGGCCCGCAGGTCGTTCACGAGCTGGCGCAGGAACGTGGTGCGCCGCACGCCCTCGGGGTAGGTGAAGTGCAGCAGCGATGCGACGTGCATCAGGGTCTCGGGGGTCTCTCCCATGAGGAAGATCGCGTCGAGCGGGGTGGCCCACCGAGAGCGTCCCACGACGTCAGACCGCCCGGCCGCGTACGGCCGGCGCGTGAGCGGTGTACGGCAGCCATGCCCCTTCGGGTTGGGCCAGTCGGTCGCAGATGACCCGCAGCGTGTGCATCTCGTGACCGTAGCCGAGATGGCTGGCCGTGACCTCGACGTTCTCCGTCAGCGGCGCGGGATCGGACAGGCAGCACTCCCACGCGACGATGCCGTCGTTGCGCGAGTAGATGCACGTCGTCGGCACGCGCAGGGGCGCGGCGCGAGTGGCCAGGGCCTCGTCGGTGAACATCTTCTCGAGGTTGTGGCGGTTCATCAGCCGGTAGACGCGCCACGCGCGGGTGGACGCCGGGTGGCCGCGGAACGGGCTGCCGAGCGTGATCACCGAGCGGGTGTAGTCCGGCAGGGCCCGGGCCATCTCGCGGGCGTAGATGCCCCCGGCGCTCCAGCCGACGAGGCTGACCCGACGCTGGTAGCGGTCGTGGATCTCGAGGAGGAGGTCCTCGAGCTCCTCGGCGAGCTCTGGGCTGGCGCCGAGGTTGCGGCCGTGCCGCCAGTCGTGGACCTGGTACCCCAGGCGCCGCAGGTGGCTGCGCAGGAAGGCCGTGGACTC
>JAGNQK010000036.1 GCA_017989115.1 Dermatophilaceae bacterium
TTGACACCGCACGTAAGTCGCACGAAGTCGCATAGGGGGAGCGTCAGGGGTTGGCGAGGCGCTGGACCTTGTGGGCGGCCGCCTGGGCCCGCGGCTTGATGACGAGCAGGTCGACGTTGACGTGCGCTGGTCGCGTCGCCATCCACACGATCGCGTCGGCGACGTCCTGCGCGACGAGAGGTCCGGGGACGCCGGCGTACACGGCATCCGCACGTTCCTTGTCGCCGCCGAAGCGGGTCAGCGAGAACTCCTCGGTCTGCACCATCCCCGGTGCCACGACCGTGATCCGCACCGGCTGGTCGACCAGCTCGAGCCGCAGGGTCTCGCTCATGACGTGCACGCCGTGCTTGGCGACGGTGTAGCCCCCGCCGCCCTCGTAGGCGGTGAAGCCCGCCACCGAGCCGACGTTGACGATGATGCCCTCACCATCGGCGGCGACCAGTGCGGGCAGCAGGGCCTTGGTGACGCGCAGCGTGCCGAGGACGTTGGTGTCGTACACCTGCTGCCACAGCGCGACGTCGCCCTGCGCCACCGGCTCGAGGCCGAGCGCCCCGCCGGCGTTGTTGACGAGCACGTGCACCCGGTCACCCGCGACGTCGGCCAGGCGGGCGACGTCGTCGTCGTTGGTCACGTCGCACGCCACGGCCACGGCCGCGTCACCGAGCTCGGCGACGAGAGCCTCGAGCCGCTCGGCCCGTCGGGCCGCGCACACGACCCGAAAGCCCTGACCGACGAGCTCGCGGGCGGTGGCGGCGCCGATGCCGCTGCTCGCTCCGGTGACGACGGCGGTGCGGGTGGTGTCGGTCATGAGATCTCCCTCGGGCGGATCGTGGTGGGGTCGACGGCGATCCACGTGGCCTCGGCACGGGCCAGCACCCGTCCGTCGGGTGCGAAGAGGGCGCTGCCGGAGAAGTGCTTGCGACCCTGGGACCCGCGGTGCCACGCGAGAACGGTGTGGGCGACGCCGGGTTCGGGAAGGGCGCTGACCTCGGTGGTCATCGTGCCGAGCACCATCGGGCGCCCGGCGATGCCGGCGGACCACCCGCCGGGGCAGTCGAGCGCAGCCCAGACCAGCGGCACCGACGCCTCGCGCGGGATCCACGAGGTGGCGTAGCGACTGCTCTCGTCGTCGAGCGGCCCCGGGCGCAGGCAGAGCGCGTCGTCGGGGTCGCGGGCGGTGCCGCAGGAGAAGCATGTCGGGAACGGGTGGTCGCTCAGGCCCTCGTAGCGCTCCTCGGCGGCGCGCGCGGCCGCCACGGTGACCGGGGTCTGCGCCTCCCGAGCCAAGGGCGCGGATGCCGTGGCGCTCGCGACGAGGTGGTCGCCGTCGAGGAGGCGGGCCGCGGCTGGAACGGGCGCGACGGCATCCGGGACGGGGGCGTCGACGACGAGCGTCAGGGGACGATCCAGCGGAGGGGGCGCAGCCAGCCGAACCGTGACGGCGGGGTGCGCGTCGGTGGTCGCGACGTGGGTGGCGAGGGTGCCGCTGACCCAGCCGCCGTTGCCGGACTCCGGAGGCCCACAGAAGCGCTGGGGGATGGTGATCTCCACGGGGTCAACCTACTCACGGTGGCTGATTCGACACGCGGGTGCTTGGCTCGACAGCACAAGGTTCACCATCGCAGGACAACGGATGTGGTGCGGACGTGAACCTTGGGGCACCGGGCGAGGAAGTATCGGCCGAGCAGACGGGTGAAGGAGGAGTGGCGGTGGCGCAGCCGGTGGACTTCTCCCTGCGGCAGATCGCGGTGCCGGCCTTCGGCCCGTCGGCGATCTGGTCGATCGGGGTCGGGGCCGTGCTGCCGGTCGTTGCCCTGAGTGCCCGTGGGCTCGGGGGCTCGATCGCCGTGGCGGCCCTGTTCGTGGGGCTGACCGGCCTCGCGGAGATCGCTGCCGCCGTGCCCGCCGGTGTCCTCGTCGAGCGGATCGGCGAGCGCCGGGCGATCGTGCTCGCGGGCGTGGTGGATGCCGTCGCGTGCCTGCTGGCGCTCGTCGCACCGTCGCTGTGGGTGCTCGCTCTGGCGGTGCTGCTCATGGGGCCGTCGGCGGCGATCTTCCTGCTGGCCCGCCAGAGCTACCTGACGGCGGCCGCGCCGGTGCACCTGAGGGCCCGGGCCATGTCGACCCTGGGAGGGGTCACCCGGATCGGGCTGTTCATCGGGCCGCTCGTCGGGGCGCCCGTCGTGGCCCGGTGGGGGCCGCAGGCCGCGTTCGGCGTCGCGGTCGCGGGAGGGTTGCTCGCGTCGCTCCTTGCCTGGCGGACAACCGATCTCACGGCGCACGAGGAGAGCGCGCACGGTGAACGGGCGCGGGTACCGGTGGCCCGGGTCGTCGCGGAACACCGGCGGGTGCTGCTCACGGTCGGGCTCGGTGTGCTCGCGATCGGGCTGGCCCGCGCGTCACGGGTGGTCGTCGTGCCGCTGTGGGCCGAGAACATCGGGCTGGATGCCGCGCAGACCTCCCTCGTGTTCGCTGCCGCCGCGTTCGTCGAGGTGCTGTTGTTCTGGCCGGCCGGCATCGTCATGGACCGGTACGGACGGGTGTGGGTGGCGCTGCCCGTTGCGCTGCTGCTCGGCGGAGGTCTGATCGTGCTGCCCCTCACGGCGTCGCTCGTGGGCGTGGCGGTGGTCACGCTGGTCATGGGGGTCGGCAACGGGATCGGCTCCGGCATCGTCATGACCCTGGGGGCGGATGCCGCGCCGACGGTCGGGCGGGCACCCTTCCTCGGCGTGTGGCGCCTGCTCTCCCTCGTGGGCACGAACGGGGCTGCGGTCGTCGTCGCGGCGGTGGCTGCCGTGGCGTCGATCGCGGCCGCCAGCGTGGCCGTCGGCGCCCTGACCCTGGTCGGCGGCGCATGGCTCGCGCGATGGCTGCCCGAGTACGACCCGAGGCGGGGTCGGGCGACGTAAGGGGGTATGGGCTGGCGTCCCGTTAGGCTTACCTGTGTGACCGACCTCATCGACACCACGGAGATGTACCTCCGCACGATCTTCGAGCTCGAGGAGGAGGGCATCACACCCCTGCGTGCCCGCATCGCCGAACGCCTCGGGCACTCCGGCCCCACGGTTTCGCAGACGGTGGCACGGATGGAGCGTGACGGGCTGCTCGCGGTGGCCGGCGACCGGCACCTCGAGCTGAGCGAGCAGGGCCGCACGCTCGCGACCCGCGTAATGCGCAAGCACCGCATTGCTGAGCGCCTGCTCGTCGACATCATCGGCCTGGAGTGGGAGTACGTCCACGACGAGGCCTGTCGGTGGGAGCACGTCATGTCCGACCGGGTTGAGCGCAAGATCCTCGCGATGCTGCCTGATCACGCGCTCTCTCCCTACGGCAACCCGATCCCGGGGCTTGAAGAGCTCGGGGACTTCGGCGAGCGGATCGACTTCCGTCGCGGCCTGTCCACGCTCGAGGAGGTGGCTGGTGCCGAGCCCGTGACCGTGGTGGTACGCCGGATCGGTGAACCGGTGCAGGTCGACTCCGAGGCGCTCGGGCTGCTGACCACCGTCGGTCTGGTGCCGGGGCAGCCCGCCCGGGTGCGGCGCGACGGGGTGAGGGTCATCGCGTGGCGCGACGGGTCGCAGGAGTCGACCGGGGTCTCGCTCCCGGGGGACATCGCCTCCCACGTCTTCGTGCAGGTGACCTGAGAGTCGCTCCTGCCGCAGTGACGTTCGCGTCTGTGCAGGTCAGCGGCGTGCCGGGTGGCTGTTCGTGACACCTGGTGACCGTCGTCTCGTTACCGGAATGTGACTTTCCCCGAGGTCCCCGTTACCGTTGGGGGAATTCGTATCCCCCTCGGAAGGTCCTCCAACCTCGTGTCACGCCACAGCATGCCCGGGCGCCGCCGCGCCCCCGGCGCCGTCCGGCGTCTCCCCGACGGCTTCTCACGCCTCGGCGCGACCTGGGCCGCCAAGACCGTCGCGACGGTCGGAGTCGTGGGCGGAGCCGTCCTCGCGGTGTCCCTCCCGGTCTCGGCGAGCCCGACCACCTTGGCGCTGCCCGCCGCAGCGAGCAGCGACGGTCAGAGCCGAACGGCCGCGTTCACGGCCTCGCGCTCCGAGGCTCGCGCCGCCGCGCCAGCAGCCCCCGCCGTGGAGGCCCCCGCGGATGCCGCTCCGGCAGCGCCCGAGACTGTCGGCGTGGCCGGTGTCAAGGCCGTCGCCAAGCCGAAGCCGAAGCCGAAGCCCAAGCCGGTCGCCGAGAAGGCCTCCTCCTCCTCCTCTTCATCGTCGTCACCGGCCCGCAAGGTCAACGTCAGCTCAGGGGCCGTGTCCTCCAAGTGCGGCAGCATCGGTCTGGACAGCAACGCGGCCCGGCTGTGCACCGTGGTGCAGAAGACCTTCGGGGTCTCCTCGATCGGTGGCTACCGACCCAACGCCGGGGAGCACAGCACGGGTGAGGCGATCGACTTCATGATCTCGTCCCGAGGCCAGGGCGACGCCATTGCTGCGTTCGTCCAGGCCAACGTCGGTGCGTATGACGTCAAGTACGTCATCTGGCGTCAGCGCTACTGGGCGCCCGGCAAGTCCTGGCGGATGATGGAGGATCGCGGATCGATCACCGCGAACCACTACGACCACGTGCACGTCACCGTCAACTGACGACTTCCTGACCTTTCCGGCGAGAAGCCGGGCAACGCGCCGTCCCCACGGCCGTTGCCCGGCTTCTCGCAGTAGGGGCGGGCGCGGCCCCGGCGAGGTGACGCGACTCGCCCGTGATCGTTTTGTGACTTTTGCCGGGCGGTGCTACTTTCGTATGGCCTTCCCATCCGTGGAAGGTGCTCACGGAGTCACCGCCGAGTCCTGTCAGACACCGTGAGGCACCACGCACCACCGCCGGCAGGAGCGGGGGAACCACTTTCGGAGTCCAGCACCATCGTGACTCCTTGGGGTGAAGCCGGTGACGACCTTCGGGTCTGAGCCGGCCGGGCAACCTCAGCCCGAACCCGACAGCTCACCCCGTAGGCACTGAGAGGCTCACCGTGCTCGACACTGCTCCTTCGGGACGCCACCGCGGCGCCACCCGGTACAACCCCTGGTCCGAACTCTCGACCATCGTCAAGAGCGCCGGACAGAACGGCGTCAAGGCCACGGCCGTCCTCGCTGCTTCCGGTGGTCTGGCCGCGACCTTCGCCCTCCCGGCCCAGGCCCAGCCGCGCGCCGACGTCGCTGCAGCCTCCGAGGCCGCCACGGCCCCGGCCGCCGCGGCAGCCCCCGTGGCTCTGGCCCCGTCGGTCGTCGCGCCGGCCGTCGCGGCCCCCGTGGCGACCGAGGTCGTGGGCGTCGTCGGCGTCACCGCTGTCGCGAAGCCCAAGCCCAAGCCGCGCCCCGTCGTGGTGCAGGCCGAGGTCGCCAGCAGCCGAGGCAACACCTCCGCCTCGCGCAGCACCAGCGCGCGCTCGACCACGAGCACCAAGAAGGCGTCCACCCAGACGAAGGCGACGTCCGCCAACGTCCCGCAGTCCGCCAGTGGCGTGGTGAACATCGCCCGCGGCCTGCTCGGCATCCCCTACGTGTACGGCGGCTCGACACCCTCCGGGTTCGACTGCTCCGGGTTCACCCAGTACGTCTTCCGCAAGGCAGGGATCTCCATCCCGCGCACGGCCTCGGCCCAGCAGCGTGCGGCCACCAGGGTCAGCAACCCCGAGCCCGGTGACCTCGTGTTCTTCGGTTCCCCGGCCTGGCACGTCGGCATCTACACCGGCAACGGCATGATGATCGACTCGCCGAAGCCGGGCAAGTCCACCTCCGAGCGCCGGGTGTTCTCCGGCGTCAGCGGGTACGGCCGCTTCTGACGGGCCCGGTGCTCGCAGTCTGAGTCCGCCGCGGGGTGGGGCGCCATGCCATGCTGGCGCTCCACCCCGTTCGGGGTGGTGGCGCCGTGGTCGCGGGCCACGCGCCCGAAGTGGAGGGCGAGCCGTGTGCGGTCGTTCCGTGCCGACCGTTGGTCGCGGTCGTCCACGGCGGGTGATGTGGGCGCCCGTGGATCGTTCCTACGGTCGTGGCGACCGCTTGTCGACACCGAAGGAAAGGCTGGCCATGGGGCTCTTGCGAGGACGACACGACGGCGGCGACGACACCCGTCGCTTCCAGATGAAGCAGAAGCTCGCGTCCATCGGGGACGACTTCTGGATCGAGGACCAGCACGGCGCCCGCGCGTTCAAGGTGAACGGCAAGGCGGCGCGGATCCGCGAGACGTTCGTCCTCGAGGACGCGACCGGGCGCGAGGTCGCGAAGATCCAGGAACGCAAGCTCTCCGTCCGCGACAAGATCGACATCGAGCGTGACGGTCACACGGTGGCGACCGTGCACAAGGCCCTGGTCGGCATCCGCGACCGGTTCGTCATCGACCTCGACGGGGGCGAGGGCCTCAAGGCCCATGGCAACGTCCTCGACCACGAGTTCGAGGTCGAGCGTGACGGTCACACGGTGGCGCACATCTCGAAGAAGTGGTTCCGCGTCCGGGACTCGTACGGGGTGGAGATCTCCCCGGGCGAGGACGCGGCACTGCTGCTGGCGGTCGTCGTCGCCGTCGAGGCCCTCACGGACTGAGTGACCAGCACCCGGGCGCCGGGCCCGGGTGCACCCGGCTCCCGTCTGCTCGAGGAAGACCAGTTCGTCCGGGGCCCGACGGCAGGCCGTCGCGCCGAAGGCCCGCCCTCTCCTCCATGCTCATCGCGGTCCCCAGATCCCGGCGCTCGCCGTGCGCTGTTCGTGCAGCGACGCGTTGAGCGTGGCCGCGGCGATGAACAGCCGACCCAGGATGTAGAGCCAGAACAGGAAGGTCGCCGCCACACCGAGGATGCCGTACAGCGCGGTCGCGCTCGCGAGCTTCGGGGCGAGAAACCAGATGGTGACGATCGTGAAGGCATGGATGCCCACCGCCACGAGCACGGCGCCCGGTACCAGGCCCCGCCACATCGCCACCCGGTGCGGGAGCAGTCGCGAGATCGCCAGCCAGATCGCGCCCGGCAGGGCCGTTGACGCCAGGGCGGTCAGCACGGCCAGCGCCTGGCTCGACGAGTGCAGCCACGCCGTGACCGACATCGACGCGAAGAGCGCAAACGCCGTCCCCGAGAAGGTGAGCGACAACACCCACGAGCGTGGCGGCGGGGGTGCCGGGATGCCCCAGACCGCAGCATGGACGAGCACGAGCGCCTTACCCCCGAGGTACCCCGTCCAGAGCAGCAGCCACGTGCCGACGACCAGGACCCACCAGCGGTTCGGCTGCGCCGCCCGGGCCAGGTCGAGGATGATCTCGGAGGCCGGGGGAAGGATCCCCATCGTGCCCAGCATGCGCTCGCGCCAGGAACCCTGGGTGAAGCCGAAGGCCCCGGTGAAGAGCAGCGACACGGCGATGAGCCAGAAGAACAACCGGTAGGCCACACCGCCGGCGAGGACGCCCGCGGCGACCCGCTTGTCGCGGTCGGCGAGCCGGAAGCCGACATCGACGGACTGATGGGTCTCTCTCGCGGCCAGACTCCACGCGGTCGCGCGCCGTGCCGTCGCGCGCAGGCGCTCGACGGTCCCGGGGGCGGGGAGCGGGACCGTCGGGGCCGCGGACGGCGTACCGCTGGACGTCAGGGCTGCGGGGCTCGCGACGCTCTCCCCGGGTTCGCTGCGGTCGCGGCTCTCGGTCACGACCCCAGTGGACCCCCCGGGGCGGCACGGTTGCGTCACCCGTCGCGGGTTACCCGCTCACTCGGGGCGGGTGGTGCCCCTGTGGGCTGTCGCTGCGAGGCTTGCCCCCAAGCACCGAAATATGGAGGACGTCATGGGCAGGGCCGGGCAACCGCGGCTGGACCGCACCGATCTCGCCCGCTCGGGCGTCTCGTTCGTCGTGAGCGTCCTCGGGCTCGCTCTGGCCGGGTTGCTCTTGCCCGGCCTCGGGTTCGACGGGCTGCTGCCCATCGCCCTCGTCGCGATCGTGATGGCGCTCGCCGGGCTGGTGGTGCGTCCGCTCCTCGCCGCGATCGCCACGCCGTTGGGTTGGCTGGGTGCTCTCGCCCTCGCGCTCCTCGGCCAGGCGGCCTTGGCCTACCTCGCCCTGTCGGTCGTGCCCGGGGTGCGCGTGGACTCGTTCTGGACGGCGTTCTGGGCCACGTGGATCGTCGCGGTCTTCACGACCTCGGCCACCTGGATCATGACGGCCGGGACCAACGACGCCGTGTTCGTCGACCTCGTGCGTCGGGCTCGAAGGGCCGACCCGGTCGCGGACCCGGAGGTGACCGGCATCCTGTTCGTCCAGCTCGACGGCGTGCCGTTCCCGGTTCTGCAGTGGGGGGTCCTCGCCGGCACCATGCCCACGTTGTCGCGATGGATCCGCAGCGGCAGCCACGAGTTCGCGGAGTGGACCCCCACGCTGCCGGCGACGACACCCGCGAGCCAGATGGGGATCCTGCACGGCACGACGGACGGCATCCCCGCTTTTCGGTGGGTCGACCGAGCGACCCCTTCTTGAACATCTTCCCGATCCCGCCCGCCCCCTCGTAGGCGAAGTCGACCGACCCCTGGTAGGTCACCATCGAGCCCTGGCGGGCGTAGAAGAACCCGCCCGTGCCGGCCAGGTCGACCTTGAGCATCCGCTCGTTCTGGAGCATGAAGCGGCCGGGCTCGCCGGACCGCTCTCACTTGGTGAGGAGTCCTCCGCGCATGCCTGTCACCCTAGCCGCGCGCTCCGCCGCCGCCCCGTGGGGCAGGCCCGGCTCTCAGCCGGTGGAGAGCCCGCGCAAACCCTCGACGACGAGCGCGTGGTCGTCCTGGGAGGACAGCCCGGAGACCGTGGCGACCGCGACGACCCCGGCGCCGGCGACCCGGATCGGGACCGCACCTCCGGCGAGGGTGTAGCGCACGGCATCCAACCATCCGTCCGTGAACGGATCACGTCCGTCGGCCTCGAGGCGCAACCCGACGAGCAGGGTGCTCGCCTCGAAGCGGAAGGCCGTCGCGGACTTGCGCTCGACCCAGCTGTCCTGGTCGGCGGTCGTGCCCGACATCGCGGCCCGGAAGAGGATGCTCCCGGGGCGCCGGATGTCGATCATCACCGGCAGGATCTCGCGGCGGGCGCGCTCGGCCAGGCGCGAGCCGAGCAGCCACACCTCGTCGTGGGTGAACCGGGGCAGGACGAGGTCGCGCTCCTCCTGCTCGAGCGAGGCGATCGACGGCAGGGGGAGGGGCGTCATGCCTTGTGGGTGTGACAGCTCGCGGTGACGGAGACGTCGCGACCATCGGCGAGGGCGCCGACGAGGTGGAAGTCGACGACGTCGCCCTTACGGGTCACGTCGACGGTGGCCTTGGACAGTGACTGCCGGTATCCGGCCAACGTCATCTCCAGCGCGTAGATGGAGGCGCGGCCCTCCTTGGCCGGCATGTCCTCCAGGGCCAGGCCGAGGTACTCCCCGCGACCCGAGGCCTCGTCGGAGTAGTTCGCGCCGAAGTGGGCGAGGAAGATCACGCCACGCTGCTCGCACGAGGCACCCTTGACATCGGTGCCCTCGCCATCGGCGACGATGAACGTCGCCAACCCCTCGTTGCAGTAGCGGGTCACCTGTTCGCGGTCGGGCTGCACCGTCGTGCCGCAGCCCAACGCGGGGTCGGCGGGGCGTGGCGGGCCCGTCGTGGCGGCTGCGGGTTCCTCTTCCGCGCCGTGCTCGTGGCCTGCGGACTCGCCGGGTGACGGGCTCGCTGACGCGCCGTGGCCGGCTGCGTCATGACCGCCGGATGCCGCGTCGCCCGCGGTGGGGGCGTCGGTGCACGCTGACACCGACACCCCCACCGCGAGAACGACGGCGACGACCCGAGCCGCAAGCAGTCGGGACGGCCTCACGGCTCGGGTCATCGATCAGCCCTTCGCGGGGATGATCGGACGAACGATGTCCACGCCACGGCGACCGTCGGCGATGTACATGACGTCACCGTTCCAGTACGGCGCCCAGTTCGACCCGCCGTCGGCACGGAAGTAGCCGACCTGCTCGGGGTTCTCGGGGTCGCTCACGTCGATGAAGTGGGTGCCCTGACCGTAGTAGGACTGGGCCAGCACTCCGTCACGCAGCTGGAAGTAGTGCGCCGAGCAGCCGGCGTTGGGCAGGCTGCCGGGCTTGCCGAACGGGCTCCACTCCGAGACGACCGGCAGTCGGTACGGGTCCTCGGGAGTCGAGCTCCAGGCCTGTCCTTCCCGGCTGTCCGCGAGGTCGACGATGAGCAGGCGCCCGTCGGTCTCACACGTGGAGGTGAAGTTCTCGATGGTCACCAGGGCCAGCGAGCCGGCCTCGTGGTCACCGAGGGCCTCGAGGGGACGCGCCATGTTGTGGGCCAGCGACCCACCCCACGTCTCCTGGTTGGACTGGTAGAACTTGCCACCGGCGTACGGGACCGGGTCGAACGCGGTCGCGACGCGGTACTTCTTCTGCACCGGGTCCCACTGACGGCCCTTGGTCCAGTAGCCGCGGATGCCACCGGCACCCGAGACCCAGGCCACGCCGGCCTCGTCGATCTGGACGTCGTGCGCGTAGTCGGTGACGCCGTCGTTGCGGCCGAGGTCAACCGGCTGCTCGGACACCTTCGGCTTCTTGGGGTTGCGGACGTCGACCACGAAGATCGGACGGCCCTCCCAGTCCTCGGGCTGCCAGTCGGCCGGCCGCGGACCGCCGGACCACAGGTACTGGCAGTCGTTGATGCACGTCGTCGTGTGGCCGGCGGGGACCACGGTGTAGCTGAGCACCTCGAGCTTGCTCGGGTCCTTGGCGTTGACGATGTAGACGCCGGACTCACCGGTCGCCTGGTTCTGGCCGAAGGCCCGCGGGTCGCGTGCCATGTACACGAGCTTGCGGTTCGGGTCGACGTCCATGTCCTCGTTCTGCCAGAAGCCCGGCATGTCGATGGAGTCGAGCGCGACGGGCTTCTCGGGGTTGGACACGTCGTACGACTTCAGGCCGAAGCGGCCGGTCACGAACATGACCTTCTTCTTCGAGCCGTAGTCGATGAAGTTGATCGCGGTGGCGCCGACGGCCTCGGGCAGCTGCCCGATGAACTCCACGTTGTCGAACGCGCCGGTCGGGGCCGTGGTGACCATCTCGCCCTCGGCGACGGCTGCAGCCTTGGCCGCCTTGCCGGTGGCTGCCTGCTCACGCGCGGCCGCCATCTCCATCTCGTGCTTGAAGTCGTCGGTACAGGCGTAGGCAACGGTGGGCAGCGCCACCATGGCTGCCGCGGCAGCCATGGTGATCACGCTGCGCCGCAGTGCTGACCGCCCCGGTTGGGGTGTTGCATGCAGAGGCATTCTCGTCCTTTCACACACAAGGGAACCGTCCTGGGTGTGGGACGGTGCGCGAACACTATTGCCGGGCGGCGCGCAAAAGGGTTTTCCGTGCAACAAAGTGTCGGACAACTTCCGTCATGGTCGTCGCAGCGGTCACGCGTCGCCCCCCGGGCCGGGCCAGTGCACGAGCAGGATCGACGCGTCGTCGGCGAGATGGGCCGCGTGGTGGGCGACCAGGGCCCGCCCGACGCGGCGCATCGACTCCGCTGCGGACAGGTTGTCCGCGACGTTGCGGGCGAGCAGGTCGACGAGCCGCTCGATGCCGAACTGCTCGCCACCGGGGGCGTGCCCCTCGACCACGCCGTCGGTGTAGAACAGCACGTGGTCGCCGGGCTGGAGCTGCTCGGACCCGACCTCGTACGGGGCGTCGCCCACGCGAAGGCCGATGCCGAAGGGCAGGTCGGGGCCGGCGTGCAGGCTGCGCACGAGCGCACCGCCGCGCAGCAGGAGCGGCTCGGGGTGGCCGGCGTTGACCCAGGTGAGGTAGCCGGTGTCGGTGTCGAGCTGGGCCAGGACCGAGGTGGTGTACGCCTCGCCGCCGAAACCCGCCTCGACGGCCTCGTCGACGTCGGATGCCGTTGCCGTCAGGGAGTGCCCGCTGCGGCGGGCGTTGCGGTAGGCCGATACCGCGAGGATGGCGAGCTGCGCGCTGCGCAGCCCGTGGCCCATGCCGTCGAAGATGGCGAGGTGGATGACCCCGGGGTCCACCGCGTAGTCGATCGAGTCACCCGCGACGTCATAGGCCGGCTCGAGCAACCCCGCAACCGCCACCTGCGTGGACTCGAACGTCAGCGGCGGGAGCAGGCCCCACTGGATCTCCGCCGCGAGCGTGACCTCGGTGGTGCGGGTCGCGGCGATGATGCTGTCGCCGTACCGCGAGCGCTGGGCGATGAGGTCGCTCGTGATGGCGGCGAGTCGGCGCAGCAGGCGGGAGGTGGGGGAGTCGGCATCCTCGACGAGCGACGGCTCCTGCAGCGCCACCGCCAGCACCCCCAGACGGTCCGCACCATCGCGCAACGGCAGCCACACGGTGACCGGTGCACCGGCATCCGACGTGGTCTGCACGATGACCTCGTCGTGCTGGTAGACCCGACCGGCGATCGTCGAGTCGATGACGAGCGGGGCGGGGAGCTCCGTCACAGGTGGGTGCCCGGGCTCGGGGAAGGGGGTGAGGGCGACCTGCTGGAGGTCGACGAGGTGGATGACGGCCGCGACAGCGCCCAGCGCGAGCGCGGTGTCGTCGACGAGGCGCGGGAGCTCGTGGGGTGCTGCGACCCCGCCCAGGTCGAGCAGGTCGTCGAGGGCGCGCTCAGCCCGGGCCATGTCCACGGACGATGCTCCGGCCGGGTCCACCTCGCTCACGACAGGCAACCTAGCGCAGCCCGCGGCCGGCCAACCCTCGACGAGGACGATCCGACCCTCGACGTGACCGACCCTCCCGGTCCACGATGGTCACCTCCCGCCCCGGCGGGGGTCAGTGTCGACCGTTGAGGAAAGGGTTCCCATGTCCAGCTCCGTCAGGCTCGACCCCGAGTCGCAGGCCCCGCTCGACCAGCTGCTCCAGTTCCTGCCCGGCGGATTCAACGCGGTTCCTGACATCGTCGCCCGTCGAGCCACGGTGGAGCAGATGCTCGCGGCGATGCCGGCACCCGAGAACCCGAACGTGGTCACGCAGGACCGCGCCGTCCCCGGGCCGGAGGGTGAGCCGGACATCTCGGTGCGGATCTACCGACCAGTGGGGCTCGACGGCCCGCTGCCGGGGATCTACTTCATCCACGGTGGCGGGATGGTGCTCGGCACCGTCGCCGGCGAGGACGCCACCGCCACCCTCGTCTGCGACGAGGTCAAGGCCGTCGTCGTGTCCGTCGAGTACCGGCTCGCACCCGAGCACCCGCATCCGGCGCCGGTCGAGGACTGCTATGCCGGGCTGGTCTGGATGGCCGAGCACGCCGACGAGCTCGGCATCGACCCAGAGCGGGTCGCGATCTACGGCGGCAGCGCCGGCGGCGGGCTCGCCATCGGCACCGCGCTGCTCGCGCGAGACCGGAGCGGGCCTCGCCTGAGCTTCATGATGCCGATCTACCCGATGATCGACGACACGAACACCACGGCATCCTCGATGGAGATCACCGACGTGGGCATCTGGGACCGGGACGCGAACCTCGAGGCCTGGGGCTGGTACCTCGGCGGGAACGAGGCCGACCAGTACGCCGCACCTGCCAGGGCGCAGGACCTGTCCGGGCTGCCACCGGCCTTCATCGACGTCGGGACGGCCGACCTGTTTCGCGACGAGGACATCGCCTTCGCGCAGCGACTCATGCAGACCGGCGTTCCGTGTGAGCTGCACATCCACCCCGGCGCGTACCACGCGAGCGAGACGTTCGCGCCGGACGCCGCCCTGTCGCGCCGCATCCGTGCGCTGCGGATGGATGCCCTGAGGCGCGCCCTGGCCTGATCGGTCAGGGCTCGACCGGGCTCTTCTCCGCCTGCCGACCGTAGCGGGTGGCGAGTGGTGCAGCGGTCAGACCGTGGGCCACGACGCTGAGCAACACCGTCGTGGCGATCACCGCCACCGCCTCGTCGGCGGCGCCGCCGAGCGCCTCGAGGCCGAGCAGGGCGAACACGAGCGAGGCAAGGCCGCGTGGGCCGAACCAGCCGACGAACACCACGCTCTCGCGGCCCAGTCGGGCACCGACCAGGGCCAGCGCGACGGGCAGCATCCGAACCACCGTGAGGCTGAGGACGGCGTAGAGAACCGTGAGGGCGCTCAGCCGCTCGAGCATGATCGGGATCGCGACCACCCCGAACGTCAACCAGACGAGCAGGGAGACGAGGGTGCCGGTCTGCTCGAGGTACTCCAGTTCCGCAGGGCCTCGGCGGCCGGCGCAGGCCCCGAAGGCCAGGCCCCCGCAGAAGGCGGCCACGAACCCGTTGGCGCCGATCGCCACCGCGGCGACGTAGGCGAGAACGGCCAGGGCCAGCACCGCGATGCCGATGAACTCCTCGGCGGCGCTGCCCCGTCGACGGGCGTTGCGCAGCAACCACCCGCCGAGGGCGCCCACGCCGGAGCCGACGACGGCACCGAGGAGCAGCTGCACGGCGGGAGCGAGGCTGCTGTGGTCGGCCTCGAGGCCGATGGCGGCGGCAGCGCCCGCGATGGCGAACATCACCACGGGCGTGGCAATACCGTCGTTGAGCCCGCTCTCGACGGTGATCAGCTCGCGGATCCGACGCGGAACGGCGGGGTTGGTCACCACCGGCAGGCCGAGTGCGGCATCCGTCGGCGCCAGTGCGGCACCGATGAACAGGGCGAACCAGACGCCGATGTCAGGGAAGAGCCAGGCCGCCAGACCCCACCCGAGCAGGATCGTCAGGGGAAGGCCGACGCCGAGGAGTCGACCGTAGGCACCGAGGTCACGACGTACCTGCGCCAGGCGCAGCCGGGCGGCATCCGAGAAGAGCACCCACACGAGCGTGACCTCGACGAGGGGCGTCAGCTCCTCCACGGCTTCCACGCCGTTGACCAACCCGCTCCACGCGAGGAGGCCGCCGACGCCCACGAACACGATCGGTGGCGTGAGGCCGGCACGGCGGGCCCGGGCGGAGAGCAGTCCCCACCCGAAGAGCACCGCGCTGACGACCACGAGGGCCTTCACGTCCATGCGCCACCCCCCGTCGACACCGAGCCGACTCGGTGGGCCGGGTCGGGGTTGGGGCCGAGCGTCTGCGGCAGGTTGGTCACCACCACAGTCGACCCCCGGCGCTCGCTGGACGCGTCACCCGTGACGGGGGAACGCGTGGGTGGGACAGATCGCGAGCCCCGTGGGTATGGAGAAGCGTGGGTATCAGGGCGGGCTTGGGCTGCTCCTCACCCCTGCAGGGACCGACGACCGCGGACACCCGTTCGCGGCAACCAGGAGGCGCGCGATGCTCGGGAGTGGCCCGTTCGGCCCTTGGCAGCCGCACCGGCGTGCCCTAGCGTCGATGGTGGATTCCCCGGCTGTTCGAGAGGTCCGCGATGAGTCGTGACCTGCTGTCTCTCAACCTCTTCGGGACTCCTGCGCTCTCCTGTACCGCGGGCCCCGTCGCCATCTCGCCCGGTGCGGCGATGGTCGCCGCGTACCTGGCCCTCGGCCCCGCCGAGGGACGCAACCGCGAGGTCGCCGCGACCCAGCTCTTCGCCGATTCGCCGGTGGGAGTCGGCAGGCGTCGACTGAGCACCGCGGTGTGGCGGTTGCGCACGGAGGTGCGGGCCGTCACCGGGTACGACCTCGTGGAGGCTGGCACCGAGCGACTGACGCTCAGCCCGCAGGTCGGCCTGGCCATCGACTCGGTCGAGTTCGAGGCGCTGGTGCGACCCGTGCTGGACACCCGTGCCGAGAGCCTGGACGACGACGCCGTGGCCCGCCTCGAGCGGGCGGTCAGTCTGCACCGTGGCCTGCTCCTGGAGTCGTGTCACGACGAGTGGGTCCTCGGCGACCGCACCCGGCTCGAGAACCTCTACCTCACCGCGCTGGACTACCTGCTGATCCACTACGGCGCACGGGGAGAGCTCGGCGCGGTCGGGAAGTACGGGGAGCTGGCGCTCGCGATCGAGCCGCTGCGCGAGGACCTGCACCGTCACCTCATGGCGGCCTACGGTGCGGCCGGGCGCGAGGATCTCGTGGAGCGGCAGTTCGAACGGTGTCGCCGGCTGCTCGTCGAGGAGCTGGGAGCGGACCCCATGCCCGAGACGGTCGCGCTCTACGCGCGGCTGCGCCGGGGGCGGGGCCCCTCGACCGACCCGACCGTGCTGGCGCTGGTCGGCGACCTCGAGGCGGCCCGTCGGGACCTCGGGCGGCTCTCGCTCGTCATCGACCGTGCACTGGACCACCTGGGCCACCTGACCTGAGCCGTGCTCGCGTCTGCGGGGGCGGGGAGGTTCGGATGCCGCGCTCGCACCTCGGCGGGGACGCAGGAGTTCGGATGCCGCGCTCGCACCTCGGCGGGGACGCACCACTTCGGATGCCGTCCGGTAATTGCTGCGTGCGATCTGAACTGCTGCGTTGGAGTTGTCCACAGATGCCGGGTTTGCCGTGGCGGGAGACCTCTCACCGAGGCACGGTGGTGCGATGGATGAGCGACTGGCGGTGGTTGTGGCAGCCCAGGGGGGAGTGGTCTCCTCCCGCGATGCCGCACGCGTGCACGTCTCGGCCATCGCGCTCGACGCCCTCGTGCGGTCCGGAGAACTGGTGCGCGTGCGTCGCGGTGCCTACGTCCTGCGTGAGCTCCACGATGCCGGGAACCCCGAGGAGCGGTACCGCCTGCGCACCATGGCGATCCTGCGGACCCGGCCGACCCTCGATGCCGCGAGCCACCACGCATCGGTGCTCATGTACGGCGTCGACACCCACGGAGTCGACCTCTCCGTCGTCGATGTCATCACCAAGGTGAAGTCACCACGCGTCCGCAGCGGCCTTCGCACCCACCCCGGCGCGGGGCTGGGGGTGGCGACCACCGGCATCCACAGGGTCGTGCGCCTGCCGATTGCGCTGTGCCAGATGGTGGCCGGCTCCGGGACGATCGCAGCCGTGTGCTCGATGGACGACGCCCTGCACGACGAGCGGGTCACCACGGAACAGCTCCGGGCAGCCGCCGACCTGCTGCCCGAGGAGCGCCGCGACGCCGTCATCCGAGCGATCGAGCTCACCGACGCGACCTGTGAATCGGTCGGCGAGACCAGGACCCGCTTCCTCCTGCGTGACCTCGGCTTCAGCGTGGTCAGCCAGCACCCCATCACCAACGCACAGGGCTTCGTGGGCCGGGTCGACTTCCTCGTCGAGGACCTGGTCGTCGTCGAGTTCGACGGGCTGGTCAAGTACGGCGGTCAGGACGGCCGGGCCGCACTGGCTGCCGAGAAGGCTCGCGAGTCGCGCATCGTCGACTGCGGTTACGAGGTGGTCCGTCTCGTCTGGTCAGACCTCGGCCAGCCCGCGGACGTGGCCCGACGCATCCGCGAGGCGCGCCGACGGGCGCTCAACCGCCGCATCGCGACGGCATCCGCTCGCTGACGCGACGGCATCCACCCACCAGCGCGACGGCATCCGCTCGCTGACGCGGGAGTTCGGATGCCGCGCAGAACCTCGACGGGGACGCGGAAGTTCGGATGGTGTCCGGTAACAGCTGCGTGCGATTTGAACTGCTGCGTGCGATCCGAGGTGGTGCGTCGGGTCCGAACTTCTGCGTTCGACAGTGCCGAGACGACCGTGACGCCCCCGTGACTGCCCCACCCTGACGCCACGACGCCACCGTGACACCACCGCGGAAACGTGGGCCGCCACACAGAGGGAGACGCGGATGGCGGTGAGCGCATGGCGACGCAGGTTCCTGCTCGACGTCTGGGCCGAGCCGCGAGCGGTCGACGGGCTGCCGCGCATCCTGCGGGCCCGGGTTCGTGACATGACCACCGACGACACGACCTTCGTCGGCTCGATCGCCGAGATCGAGGCGGTGCTCGACCGCAGCCTCGACGACGGCGGCATCACGCACCGCCGCTGGGAGCGGTCATGATCCGCGCGGTGAGCGAGGCCCTGGTCGACGTCATTCACCAGAACACACCCGACCTCGGCGACTGGGTGGTGCTGCACTCGCTCAACTCGGCCGACACCGGCCCCGACACCACCAAGGCCGCCCTGGCCCTGCTCGCCGTCGCGCCGCACCCGCACCTGGTGAACCGTCCCCTCGTCGAACGGGCCGCGGGCCTCGTGCGCGCACCCCTCGCGCTGCGCCTGCACTACCTCGTGACCGTGTTCGGCGCGCACGACGAAGCCCAGACCAAGATCGCCCGCATCGTGCAGGTCTTCCACACGACCCCGATCATCGGCCGCTCGATGCTCCAGCCCCCGCTGTCCACCGCGGTCGACAGCGTCACCGTGCGACTGCTCAGCCCGACCGCGGAGGAACGCAACCAGATCTGGTCGACCCTCGGCCGCCCCGGACGACTGGCCCTGTTCTACGAGGTCGACGTCGCCCCGGTCGAGGTCATCGAGCGCGAGGGCGCCGGTCGGGTGCGCACCCACCGGGTCGGCTACGAGGTGCTCGCATGACCATCACCCTGGGAACCACGACCACCGAGCTGCGCCACCGCATCCGGCTCGTCCACGCCACCACCGGCCAACCGATCGCCCCCCTCGCCGTGGCCCCCGCACCGCTGGCCCTGGGGTGGGTCGCGCGGGTGGTCGGCCCGGACGTCATCGTCACCGCGACGACCTCGGATGCCGGGAGCGCGGCGCGCCCTGCGCCCACCACCCTCGACGTGGTCGTCCTCGACGGGGCACTCGCCGACCTCCTGGCCCTGCCGGCACCAGCTGCGGACCAGCCGCCGAACTCGATCGGCGTCGCCCTCGGCGCACCCGAGATCGAGGTGCCCGTCACCCCGGCGCCGATGACCCTCACCGTCGTCCTCACCGGCCAGGGCGGCACCGCGCCCAGCACCGGCCGCACCGTCGCCGTCCGCGGCACCTCAGGAACCACCATCGCCCTGCCGGAGACCGCCACCCCCGGCACCTACCGCTCGACGGCCCGCACCTGGACCGCCGACCACCACCCCGGCGACCTGCGGGTCGACGGACAGAGCGTGCGCAAGGTCGCCGTGGACGTCACGCGCGCCGACACCCGAATCCACGTGGTCGACCCGACCTGATCGCCAAGGAGGCAACCGTGAGCTACCAGTCACCCGGGGTGTACATCGAGGAGGTCCCGTCGGGGCCGCAACCGATCGCCGCCGCATCGACCAGTGTCGTCGCCGTGCTCGGCACGACCCGCAAGGGCCCCGTTCTCAGTCCGACCCGGGTCACGAGCTGGTCGGACTACGTCCGCGTGTTCGGCCCGGCCACTTCGAGGGGAGTGTGCGCCGAGTCGGTGTTCGGCTTCTTCGAGAACGGCGGCCCCGCGGCGTGGATCGTCCGCGTCGACCCGTCGACCGCCGCCGAGTGGACCGTGCGCGACAGCCAGGGAACCCCAGCGACGAGCTTCCTCGCCACGGCGGCCAGCCCCGGTTCGTGGGCCAACACCGTGTCCCTGCGCATCTCGCCCGACGGCTCGGGCGGTCTCGGGACGATGGCCCGCGCGACCGTGTCCGGCCCGGTCACTGCAGCGGTCGGCGCCGCCACCGTCCCGGTGGTGGCGAGCGGTGGGCTCGCGGTCGGGGATGCCGTGCTCCTCACCTCCCGCACCGC
>JAGNQK010000037.1:0-7635 GCA_017989115.1 Dermatophilaceae bacterium
GGCGGGGGTCTTCGGCGTGAGCGTCCTCGCGGCCGACCAACGAGCACTGGCGCAGTGGTTCGCCACCCCCGGTCGCCCGCTGCACGGGCAGCTTGACCGGGCACCGCACCGTCGTGGTCCACACACGGACATGGCGCTGCTCGACGGCGCACTCATGCACCTGGAGTGCCGCGTCACCACCAGCCACGCTGCCGGCGACCACATGATCGTCGTCGCCGAGGTCCTGTCCATCACCTTGCCGGACGACGTGGGGCCAGCCCTGGTCCACTTCCGCGGAAGCTACGGGAGCATCGCATGACCGACCTGTTCGCGCAGACCTCCTCGGCGGATGACCACGGGAGTGCGCAGCCGTCGTCCCGGCGCCGGTGGCCATTCCTGCTCGCTGGCGCCCTCGTGGCGCTCGTGGCCGCCTACGTGGCTGCGGCCGTGGTTCTCGGTGACCGCGTGCCACGGGGCACCACGGTCGCGGGGGTCGACGTGGGCGGCAAGGACGTCGATGGCGCTCGGGACGCCTTGGCTGCGGGCTTGGCCGATGTCGGCACCGAGCCGGTCACCCTGACCTCGCCCGTGGGTGAGGTCGCCGTCCAGCCTTCCGATCTCGGCGTGAGCGTCGACATCGACACCACGGTCGACGGGCTCGTGGGCTTCTCCCTCGCCCCGGCCCACGTGTGGCGAAACCTCTTCGGTGGTGGCGAGGAGAACGCTGTCGTCACGGTCGACGAGGCCGTGTTCACCACGGCGGTGGAGGGGGCCCGTTCCGACCTGGACTCCGAGCCCGTCGAGGGGTCGATCTCCGTCGCAGGGGGCAAGGTTGCCCTGAAGGAACCGACGACGGGCACCGAGACCGACGTCGCGGGCACGGTGGCCGCCGTGCAGCGCTGGTGGCCGACCCAGAGCACCATCAAGGTTGCCGCCCGCAGCCTGGAGCCGAAGGTCTCCGCGCAGGAGCTGGCCCGGGTCAAGACCGAGTTCGCCGACGTGGCCGTGTCCGGCCCGGTGACCGTGAAGGCGGGGGAGAAGTCCTTCACCCTCACCCCGAAGGCCTTCGCTCCTGCCATCGTCCTGGCAGCCGATGACTCGGGCACCATCACCCCCAAGGCAGACGCCAAGAAGCTGTCCGCGATCGTGAGTGCTGCGGCGAAGAAGGCCGGCGCCGAGGTGGTGGCCAAGGACGCTGTCGTGACCTTCTCCGGCAGCACGCCCACGGTGACCCCGGACGTTCCCGGCGTCGGTCTCGACGACGCCTCGGTCCAGACCGAGGTGTGGAAGGCGATCACGACGCCGACCCGCACTGCCACGGTCACCACCAAGGCCGTCGCGCCGAAGTTCACGACCGCGATCGCCAAGGCCACCCTGCCGAAGGAGAAGATCTCCTCCTTCACCACCTACTACCCGGCAGGGCAGCCGCGCGTCACGAACATCAAGGTCGCGTCGCGAGTCCTCAACGGCACGTACATCCCGCCGGGGGGGCAGTTCAGCATGAACGCCATCCTCGGCAAGCGCACTCCTGACAAGGGCTACGTCAAGGCAGGCATCATCAGCGGTGGGCGCGCCGCGAGCGCCTACGGCGGCGGGATCTCGCAGGTGTCGACGACGATCTTCAACGCTGCGTTCTTCTCGGGCATGGAACTCGACGCCTGGACTCCGCACTACTACTACATCTCGCGCTACCCGGAGGGGCGGGAGGCCACCATCTCGTGGCCGGACCTGCACAACAAGTTCACCAACACCACCGACGGCGGCGTGCGAATGGAGGTCATCGCGACCAACTCCTCGATCACCGTGAACTTCTGGGGCACCAAGAAGTACGACGTCACCGCGACCAAGAGCGACCGCTTCGACATCGTGCAGCCCAGGCGGTTCACCGACGACAGCCCCGACTGCCTCGACCAGAGCCCTGTCCCCGGCTTCAAGGTCACGGTCGGCCGGATCATCAAGGAGAAGGGCAAGGTCGTGAAGACCGAGAAGTTCACGACGAACTACCGCCCCGAGGATGACGTCACCTGCACGAACCCCCGCCCCTGACGGAGCCGTTCAGGCGGTGGTGCTCACGAGGTTGACGTACTCGTGGTGCCGGTCGAACCCCCGCTGCCCGTAGACCGCCAGGGCCACGTGGTTGTCGGAGTCGCTCTGCAGGTGCAGGGACGCGACACCGGCACCCTCGGCCGCTCTGGCGAGGGCGGTCAGCATCGCGTCCGCGACCCCGCGGCGGCGCATCGTCGGCTCGACCCACATGGCCGCGATACCGCCCCAGGCCGACGCCAGGCCGAGGCGACCGATGCCGACGACCCGACCCCCGGCATCCCTCGTCGTCGCGAACACCTGATCGGGTGAGCCGGTGAGCACGACCCGGGCGGCGCGGTCGTCCACGGCGCGGTAGGAGCGGTAGGCGGCGAACCAGTCGTCGGTGAGGTCACGCCCCACCTCGACTTCTTGCACGCCAGCCACCTCGTTGTCCGCTCTCCGGGGTGGCTGGCGTGCAATGAGTCGGGTGGGGGCGGTGAGCGTCACGGTGGCGACCCGGCCGCGGTACCCGCGTCTCAGCGCCTCGGCACCCACGAGGTCGGATGCCGGGTCGAACCCCACGGGGCCGGCGATCGTGAGGTTGGCGGGCAGGTCACGGGCGGCGTACCAGCGTTCGACGGCATCCAGTGCCTCGGGCAGCGGTCGTGCGGGGGAGCCGGCGGTCACGACCGAGTTGGCTCGCTGGGTGAACCCGCGGGATGCGCGCAGCACCCAGTCGCCGAGGCGTTCGCTCTCCATCGCGGGCCAGGCGCCGACCATGACGCGTTGCAGGTCCTCGATCGACAGCGCCCGGTGGGGGCTGCCCCGGCGCGACGGGGTCGGTGGGATCTCCTTGAGGGCGGTCACGAGGTGGCGGGGCACGGTGACCAGGCCCCGGCGGGTGCGGACCACGAGGGTCGCGGCATCGGTCTCGACGAGGTCGCCGACGACGTCGGTGAGGGTCGCCCCGGTGAGCGGGTCCGCCTCGGGCAGGGTGTGTCGCACCACGACGCGAGACCCGACCCGGGGCTCACGCTCGGGCAGTTCGACACGCTCGTCCATGGCCCGCATAGTATGGGCGTCATGACGTACGTGATCGCGCAGCCCTGTGTCGACCTCAAGGACAAGGCCTGCATCGAGGAGTGTCCCGTCGACTGCATCTACGAGGGTGAGCGCAGCCTCTACATCCACCCCGACGAGTGCGTCGACTGCGGTGCATGCGAGCCGGTCTGCCCCGTCGAGGCGATCTACTACGAGGACGACGTCCCCGAGCAGTGGGCGGAGTACTACAAGGCCAACGTCGAGTTCTTCGACGACCTCGGCAGCCCGGGTGGGGCCGCCAAGCTCGGCATGATCCCCAAGGACCACCCGATCATCGCGGCGCTGCCCCCGCAGGAGCACGACGAGTAGGACGCGGCCACCGCCGGTGCTCTCCCTGCCCGACTTTCCCTGGGACTCGCTCGCTGCGACCAAGCAGCGGGCGAGCTCCTTTTCCGACCCCACCATCGACGGCCCGGCCGGCTCCGGGCTGGTCGACCTGTCGGTGGGCACCCCCGTCGATCCCACCCCTGCCGTGGTCCGCGACGCCCTCGCTGCCGCCTCCGATGCCCATGGCTACCCGCTCACCTGGGGAACTCCTGACCTGCGCGAAGCCGTGGCCACGTGGTTCGCGGCCCGTCGGGGGGTGCCCGACGTCGACCCCGGGGGGGTGCTGCCGACGATCGGCTCGAAGGAGCTCGTCGCCTGGCTGCCGTTGCTCATGGGCATCGGGCCCGGCGACGTCGTGGCCTTCCCGCGCGTGGCGTACCCGACGTACGACGTGGGGGCGCGCCTCGCGGGGGCCACACCGGTGGCGGTCGACGCCCTCACGGCACTGGGCCCGCTGACGGCAGCGACAACGCCGAAGCTGCTGTGGCTGAACACCCCCGGCAACCCCACCGGAAAGGTGCTCGGCATCGAGCACCTCGCGAAGGTGGTGTCCTGGGCCCGCGAGCACGGGGTGGTGGTCGCCTCCGACGAGTGCTACGCGGAGCTCGACTGGCGCCCTCGCGCCGAGGGGTCACGCGAGCCGCCGACCACGCCGTCGATCCTCGACCCGCGCGTGACGGGTGGGTCCCACGAGGGGCTGCTGTGCGTGTACTCGCTGTCCAAGCAGTCGAACCTCGCCGGGTACCGCGGTGCCTTCGTGGCGGGTGACCCCGTTCTGGTCGGGCAGCTCCTCGAGGTCCGCAAGCACGCCGGGATGATCGTTCCGTGGCCGGTTCAGCGCGCCATGCTCGCAGCCCTGTCCGACGCTGACCACGTCGTGGCGCAGAAGCAGCGGTACGCCGCTCGCCGGGCCGCGCTCCTGCCGGCCGTGGAGTCCTTCGGCCTTCGGGTCGATGACTCCGAAGCCGGGTTGTACCTCTGGGCGAGCGCGGGGGAGGACTGCCGGGTGAGCATCGAGCGGCTGGCCGACCGCGGCATCCTCGCCGCCCCCGGTGACTTCTACGGCCCCGCCGGACGTCAGCACGTGCGCATCGCCCTCACGGCGACCGATGAGCGCATCGAGGCCGCCGTTCGTCGCCTCGGGTGACCTCCCGAGACAAGGCTGACGGGCGTGCGGTTTCTGCTCCCGCCCACGGACTGTAAGGTCGAATGGTTCCCTGCCCCTCGTGAAGGACGACGACATGACTGATGGCGCCACCCTGTCCGCTGCTGGCAAGCAGCTCGACCTGTCCCTCGTACGGGCCACTGAAGGCAACGGCGGGTATGACATCTCGTCCTTGCTCAAGGAGACCGGGAACGTCACGCTGGACGGTGGCTTCACCAACACGGCCAGCTGCACCAGCGCCATCACCTACATCGACGGCGACGCCGGCATCCTGCGCTACCGCGGGTACCCCATCGAGCAGCTCGCCAAGCAGTCGAGCTTCATCGAGACCTCCTACCTGCTCATCTACGGCGAGCTGCCCACGCCGAGCCAGCTCGCCGAGTTCGAGGGCCGGATCAGCCAGCACACGATGCTGCACGAAGACCTCAAGGGCTTCTTCCAGGGCTTCCCGCGCGACGCTCACCCGATGCCGGTGCTCTCCTCGGCCGTCTCCGCCCTGTCGACGTTCTACCAGGACAGCCTCGACCCGTTCGACAAGGAGCAGGTCGAGATCTCGACGATCCGCCTGCTGGCCAAGCTGCCGACGATCGCGGCCTACGCCTACAAGAAGTCGATCGGCCAGCCGTTCCTCTACCCGGACAACAACCTCTCCCTCGTCGAGAACTTCCTGCGGATGACGTTCGGGGTCCCGGCCACGGACTACGAGATCGACCCCGACCTCGTCCGGGCGGTCGACCTGCTGCTCGTGCTGCACGCCGACCACGAGCAGAACTGCTCGACGTCGACCGTGCGCCTCGTCGGCTCCTCGCAGGCCAACCTCTTCGCCTCGGTCTCGGCCGGGATCAACGCGCTGTTCGGCCCGCTGCACGGCGGTGCCAACCAGGCCGTCCTCGAGATGCTCGAGCGCATCGAGAAGGCTGACTTCTCCACCGACGAGTTCATGACCAAGGTCAAGAACAAGGAGGACGGCGTCCGCCTCATGGGCTTCGGCCACCGGGTCTACAAGAACTACGACCCCCGCGCCGCGATCATCAAGGACACCGCGCACGAGATCCTCGCCAAGACGGCGGGCGGTGACCACCTGCTCGAGATCGCCATGCGCCTCGAGGAGATCGCCCTGGCCGACGAGTACTTCATCGAGCGCAAGCTCTACCCGAACGTCGACTTCTACACCGGCCTGATCTACAAGTCGATGGGCTTCCCCACGCGCATGTTCACGGTGCTCTTCGCGCTGGGCCGCCTGCCCGGCTGGATCGCCCAGTGGCGCGAGATGATCGAGGACCCGACGACCAAGATCGGGCGGCCGCGCCAGGTCTACATCGGCGAGGGCGAGCGCAACTACGTGCCCGTCGGCGAGCGCTGACCGACCGCTGACCGGTCGCTCTCACCCGAGCGGCCGACGGCCGCGCACCCGCTCGAAGATCAGGCTCGTCTGGGCGTGAGCCACCCCCTCGACGGAGGTGAGGTGGTCCAGGACGAGGTCACGCAGGTCGTTGGCGGTGGCGCCGCTGATGTGCACGAGGAAGTCGTCGGCCCCGGCGACGTGGTAGGCGGCGACGACCCCCGGGATGGACGCCACCCGGTCGCGGAAGGAGTCCATCGACTCCCGGGCGTGCCCGGTGAAGCGCAGCGCCACCATCGCCTCGATCGGGCGACCGAGTGCGGCGAGGTCGACCTCACCGCGGATCGCGAGCACGACCCCGCCATCACGCAGGGCCTTCACCCGTCCGGCGCACGTCGACTCCGCGATGCCCACCCGTCGCGCCAGCTCGGCGTTCGGCATCCTCCCGTCCGTGGACAGCAGCTCGACCAGGGCCCGGTCGACGTCATCGAGGGGGCGGCGCGGAATCCGGTGGTCGGTGGTCGGGTGAGGGGCCATGTACGGAAGAATCCCCCATCAGCACACGATCTGTCGAGGATTCCACGGAACTGTTGCACCCCATCCGGTGAAAGCACCACCATCGAGGCATGGAGCCCCTCACTGTCGCAGTCCACGCCGGGCGGGAGGACCTCGCCGCCCTCGGTGCGCACGTCCCACCCGTCGACCAGTCGAGCACCTATCCCCTCCCGAGCGTCGAGCTCGGCGGTGAGGCCTACGAACGGATGGCCACCGGTGGCCGCCCCCAGCAGGACGACTCGCTGGTCTACCAGCGACTGTGGAACCCCAACGTCGACCGGTTCGAGCGGGCCCTTGCCCAGCTCGAGGGAGCGCCCGCCGGGGTGGCCTTCGCCTCCGGGATGGCCGCGATCACGGCCTGCCTGCTCGCGGCCGTCGCCGCCGGCCGTCCCCACGTCGTCGCGGTGCGACCGCTGTACGGCGGGACGGACCACCTCCTGGCCACCGGGCTGCTCGGCACCAGGGTCACCTGGGCGAGGACCGACGAGGTGGATGCCGCGATCCGCCCCGACACCGGGCTCGTCATCGTGGAGACCCCGGCCAACCCCTCCCTCGACCTCGTCGACATCGCCGACGTCGTCGCCAGGGCAGGCACCGTTCCCGTGCTCGTCGACAACACCTTCGCGACCCCGGTGCTGCAACAGCCGCTGGCGCACGGAGCCGCACTCAGCGTGCACTCGGCCACCAAGTTCATCGGTGGTCACGGGGACCTGCTCGGTGGCGTGGTGGCAACCGATGAGGAGTGGGCCGTGAGGCTGCGCACGGTCCGGGCGATCACCGGCGGCCTCCTGGCACCCCAGTCGGCCTACCTCCTGCACCGGGGGCTGCAGACGCTGCCGGTGCGAGTGCTCACCCAGCAGGAGAACGCGACTGTCGTCGCACGATGGCTGGAGGGCCGACCCGAGGTCGAGCGCGTGCTCCACCCCAGCCTGGCGCAGTGCGACCCGATGGGGCTCGTGGGCCGACAGATGAGCGGCCCCGGCTCCGTCCTGTCGTTCGCTCTGCGCGGTGGGTACGCCGCGGCGGCCGCCGTTGCCGACAACTGTCGCCTGGTCACCCACGCGGTCTCACTCGGCGGTGTCGACACCCTCATCCAGCATCCGGCCGCCCTGACCCACCGACCGGTCGCACCCGAGGCCCG
>JAGNQK010000037.1:7735-19499 GCA_017989115.1 Dermatophilaceae bacterium
CCCCACGAGCCGACCGCCCACGCGAGGTCCTCGTCGTCGGTGCTCAGCGTCACCGTGTCACCGTCGACGTCGGCCGTGACACCGAAGTCCTGCTCGATGAGATCCGCGACCGAGCGGGCGTCGCCCGGTGCTGCCGGGTCCTCGAGCAGACACACCATCCCGGCATGGGTCTGGCCGGACAGCACTGATGCCGTGGCCCGCGCCTGCGCCTCGTGCTGGGCGTAGGCCTTGCCCGCGGCCGAGCGCTGCACCTCCTGGGCGGCGTCGGTGATCTCCATGTCCGTGTAGCTCTCGACCTTCACCAACGCGTCGTAGAACTTGTTCGTCGAGTACTCCGGGTTGAGGATCTGCTCTGGCGTACCCCAGCCCTGTGAGGGCCGCTGTTGGAACAGGCCGAGCGAGTCGCGGTCGCCATAGGTGATGTTGCGGACCTTGGACTCCTGCATGGCGGTGGCGATCGCGATGGTGGCCGCCCGCGGGGGCAGGTCGCGCTTGATCGCGATGGCGGTGATGGCGGCCGCGTTGCTCGCCTGGTCCGGAGCCCAGTGGAACGTCGAACCGGCCGCGGTCACCTCACACTGCTCGGGCGTCCACAGCGTGCGCAGGTAGCCGACGGCGGCGTACCCCCCGACGGCGACCACCCCGAGCATCGCGAGCACCACGAGGGCGCCGAGGCGGCGTCGCGCCCGCGACCGGGGCTCGTGTTCGGCAAGGGTGATGGCGCCCTTGGCGGTGCGGGGCATGGTGGAGGAGTCCTTCAGGTGTCAGTCGTTGGCGTGGAGCGCAGAGTTCAGCACGATGCCGTGCCCGTCCCGCGGCCGGGCCTGCACCGCGCCCGTCACCGAGTTGCGCAGGAAGAGCAGGTTGCTCTGACCGGACAGCTCGCTGGCCTTGGTGACGCTCCCGTCGGGGAGCGAGACCTTCGTGCCTGCGGTGACGTAGAGCCCGGCCTCGACCACGCAGTCGTCACCGAGTGCGATGCCGAGCCCGGACTCGGCTCCGAGCAGGCAACGCTCGCCGATGCTCACGCGTTCCGTCCCGCCGCCGGACAACGTGCCCATGGTCGACGCGCCGCCACCGATGTCGGACCCGTCGCCGACGACGACTCCCTGGCTGATCCGACCCTCGACCATCGAGGTCCCGAGCGTGCCGGCGTTGAAGTTGACGAAGCCCTCGTGCATGACGGTGGTGCCGCTCGCGAGGTGGGCCCCCAGACGCACGCGGTCGGCATCCGCGATCCGCACCCCGGCGGGCACGACGTAGTCGGTCATCCGGGGGAACTTGTCGATGCCGAACACCTGCACGGGGCCGCGCGCCAGCAGGCGGGCCCGGGTCAGCTCGAAGCCGTCGACGGCGCACGGGCCCTGTGAGGTCCACACGACGTTGGTGAGCACCCCGAAGAGCCCGTCGAGGTTGATGCTGTTCGGAGCGCACAGCCGGTGGGAGAGCAGGTGCAGGCGCAGCCAGCCGTCCGGGGCGTCGGCCGGGGGCGCGTCGAGGTCAACGCTCACCAACCGTAGCTCCCGACGAACGCCACGCACGGCATCCGGCACCGCGAGGGCCTCCAGACCGGCCGGGGCCGCGAGCTCGCCGGCGCCGCCGGGCTCACCCAGGGCCGGGGCGGGGAACCAGGCGTCGAGCACCGTCGCGTCGTCGGTGAGCGTGATCAGGGCGTGACCCCAGGCGGTGCGTGTCATGCGACAATCCTACGGTGGCCGACGGACACGCCCGTGCGGTGATTACGCTGACGCCATGCCGCTCACACCCCTTGCGCTCGACCTGGCCGACGACGTCACCTCGCTCACCGCCGCCGTCTGCGACATCGAGTCGGTGAGCCTGGACGAGCGCGCCCTCGCGGATGCCGTCGAGGCGGCCCTGCGCCAGCTGCCCCACCTCACCGTGGCGCGCATCGGCAACACCGTCGTGGCCCGCACCGACCTCGGCCGCGCCGAGCGGGTCGTGCTCGCCGGTCACATCGACACCGTGCCCCTCACCGTCGAGCCGGCCAACCTGCCCACCCGACGCGTGCAGGGTCAGGGCGGCGAGGTGCTCTGGGGTCGCGGAACGGTCGACATGAAGGGCGGCGTCGCCGTCATGCTGCGGATCGCCCACGAGGTGCGCGAGCCAAGCCGGGACCTCACCTTCGTCTTCTACGAGGCCGAGGAGATCGACTCGGTCCACAACGGCCTGCTCCTCGTGCAGCAGCAGGCTCCCGACCTGCTCGCCGACGCCGACTTCGCGGTGCTGCTCGAGCCCACCGACGCCCGCATCGAGGGTGGCTGCAAGGGCACGCTGCGCGCCGAGGTGAGCACCAAGGGCATCGCGGCGCACTCGGCACGTCCCTGGAAGGGCCACAACGCCATCCACGACGCCGCCGAGGTGCTCGCGCGCCTCGCGGCCTACGAGCCGGTCACCCGGGTCGTCGACGAGCTCGAGTTCCGCGAAGCCCTCGGCGCCGTGCTCATCTCCGGCGGCACGGCGACCAACGTCATCCCCGACCGGTGCGTGGTCACGGTGAACTACCGCTACGCGCCCTCGCTCACCGAGGAGGATGCCGAGGCGCACGTTCGCGAGGTCTTCTCCGGTTTCGACGTGGTGGTGGTCGACAACGCCGGCGGTGCCCGCCCGGGGCTGCACCTTCCCGCGGCCAAGGCGTTCGTCGAGGCCCTGGGCCTCACGGTCGAGGCCAAGCAGGGCTGGACCGACGTGGCCCGCTTCTCCGCCCTCGGCGTGCCGGCCGTGAACTTCGGGCCGGGCGACCCCAACCTCGCCCACATGGACGACGAGCAGTGCCCGGTCGAGCAGTACACCGCGTGCGAGCAGGCCCTGCTGCGCTGGCTCGCCTGACGCGAGTGGTGAAGGGCGCCGCATACAGTGGCGCCGTGGACCCGACCCCGACACAGCCCAGTCCCCACCGCGACTACTACCAGGGCTCGGTGGTCATGCGCCGCTCCAGGGTGCCCGGCTCGACCACCGACCAACGGCTGCTCGACAGTCGAGGCTCCGCCGACTGGGTGCACACCGACCCGTGGCGGGTCATGCGCATCCAGTCCGAGTTCGTCACCGGGTTCGGCGCCCTGGCCGAGCTCGGTCCGGCCGTCAGCGTGTTCGGCTCGGCCCGCACCAAGCCCCACGACCCGGTCTACGAGCTCGGATGCCGCGTGGGCGCCGCCCTCGTGGATGCCGGCTACGCCGTCATCACCGGCGGTGGGCCGGGGGCGATGGAGGCCGCCAACAAGGGTGCCCTCGACGCCGGTGGCACGTCCGTGGGGCTGGGCATCGAGCTGCCGTTCGAGGCCGGGCTCAACGAGTTCGTCGACCTCGGGGTGAACTTCCGCTACTTCTTCGCCCGCAAGACGATGTTCGTGAAGTACGCGCAGGGCTTCATCGTGCTCCCCGGCGGGTTCGGCACGCTCGACGAGCTGTTCGAGGCGGTGACCCTCGTGCAGACGCAGAAGGTGACCAGCTTCCCGATCGTCCTGCTCGGTCGTGACTACTGGAGTGGCCTGCTCGACTGGCTGCGCGACACCGCAGCCGCGCGCGGCACGATCAGCACCGGTGACCTCGACCTGCTGACACTCACCGACGACGTCGACGAGGCGGTGGGCACCATCATCGCCGCCGACGCCTCGGCACGACGCTCGTCCACGCCGTCGCCACCCGCGGGCACGTCAGAGTAGAGGCGGTGTGGCCGCCGTAGGATCGGGGCGTGGTTGCTCTCATCGTCCTCGGGCTCGTCGCCGTCGCGCTCGTCCTGGTCGTGCTCGGCGTGGCCACGGGGCGGGTGCCCGCCGACCCGTTGGTCGCTGCTGTCTCGACGACCCCGGAGACGGGGCTCCCCGAGGTCCCGAGCGCGAGCGACGTGGCTGCCGTGCGCTTCGACACCGAGGTGCGCGGCTACCGCATCGACGACGTCGACACCCGCCTGGAGGTCCTGCACGAGACGCTGGCGCAACGCGAGGCCGAGCTCGCGCGACTGCTCGACGAGAACCGGTCGGGAGGTCAGTGAGCCGATGGCCTGCACGATCACCCGCCGCACGCCGCTGGCACCTGCTGTCGCCTTTGCCGCCCTCACCGACCTGGCCGAGCACACCGCGCACGTTCCCCTGACCGACGTCGAGGTGCCCGAGCAGGGGTTGGCCCTCGGCGCCGAGGTCATCGCCTGGACCCGCCTGGGGCCACTGGCGATCGCGGACCGCATGCTCGTGACGGCCCTGGAGCCCGGGCACCGGTTGCGACTGGTCAAGACCGGCCGGTTCCTGCACGGCTGGGCCGACATCACGGTGCGTCCGGACCCGGAGCGTCCCGGCGGCTCGTCGATCGTGTGGGCAGAGGAACTGTGGCTGCCCGGGCTGAAGACGCTCACGAGGCCCATCGGCGACCGGCTGGCCGCCGTGCTGTTCGCCAGGGTCGTCGACGGGGTCCTCGCCCGGGCCGCGGCATGACCGCTCCGCTCGACGACGCGCTGCGCACCCAGCTGAGGGGGTACCGGCGCGAGCAGGTCGACGAGGTCATCCGGGTCCTCGAGGGTCGGGTGGCCGCGCACGACCGAGCGATCGCGCACCTGCGGGGCGAGGCCCACGACCCGACGTTAGAGCACCCGGACGAGGCCCCGGGACTCCTCGGGCCCCGCGTGACAGCCGCGGCACTCGCCCCCGACGACGCGTCGCAGACCCAGCCCGGCCGGGCCGGTCGGGACCGGTCGACGACGGAGCCGTCCCCCCTGCCGTGGCGGCGCTCGGACCTCGCCGCCCCGGCGGTCTACCTCCTGGTGGCGGTGTGGTTGCTCTCCGGCCTCGTCGCCGACCTGCGCACCGGCTACCTGTCCCAGGGAGTCCAGGACCAGCAGGCCTTCGAGTGGTACTTCGGGGCCACCGCCCACAACCTCGTCACGTTCTCCAACCCCCTGTTCACCGACCTCCAGAACTTCCCCGACGGCGTCAACCTCATGGCCAACGCGGCAGTGCTCGGGCTCGGCGTTCCGCTGGCCCCCCTGACCCTGCTCGCGGGACCGTCGGCCACGTTCGTGCTCGTCGAGGTGCTGGGGCTGGCGCTCACGGCATCCGCCTGGTTCTGGCTGTTCCGCCGTCGTCTCGCGGTCCACCCCCTGCTCGCGGCCATCGGCGCCGGTTTCGTCGGCTTCGCACCGGGGATGGTCTCGCACGCCAACGGTCACCCCAACTTCGTCGCCCAGTTCCTGGTGCCGGTCATCGTCGACCGGGTCATCCGCCTCGCGCAGGGTGGGCGTCCCCGACGGGACGCGGTGGTCCTCGGCCTGCTCGCGGCCTGGCAGGTGTTCATCGGCGAGGAGGTGCTGCTGCTCACGGCCATCGGCCTGGCGATCGCCGCCCCGGTGGTGCTCGCCCACCACCGCGAGGTGCTGCGCCCGCTCGCGCGGGGCCTGGCTCTCGGCGCCGGCGTCTGCCTGGCCATCGTCGCGGTGCCGCTGTGGTGGCAGTTCGCCGGTCCACGCAGCTACACCTCCATCTGGCACCCGCCGGGCGGCAACGACCTCGCGCAGCTGTGGGGTCGGGCCACCCGCAGCATCGGCGCGGACGTGTGGGCGTCGGCCGCGCTGTCGATGAACCGCACCGAGGAGAACTCCTTCTTCGGCATCCCCCTGCTGCTTGCCGCGGTCGCCGTCGTCATCGCGCTGTGGCGGCGCCCGGCCGTCCAGGCGCTGGGAGTCGTCGTGCTCATCTCCTGCTGGTTCTCACTCGGTGAGGAGGTCGTCGTCAACGGTCGATCCACCGGCATCCCCGCACCCGGCGTGCTGTTCGAGCACGTCCCGATCCTCGAGAACGTGCTCCCGACCCGCTTTGCCCTGATCGCGGTGCCGGCGCTGGGTGCGCTGCTCGCGATCGGTGCCGAAGAGGTGAGGCGCGCGGTCGGCCGGTCCTCGGCGAGCCCGGGCGCTGCCCTGGCCGCCGCAGCAGGCGCGGCGGGTCTCGTCCTGATCCCCGTGCTCCCGACGCCCCTCGTCGTCGACCAACGGGCCCCGATGCCGCAGTTCTTCGTCGACGGGTCGTGGAAGGACTGGGTCGACGAGGGCGGGTCCGTCCTCGCGGCGCCGGCCCCCTGGGTCGGCGACACCCGGGCCCTGGAGTGGCAGGCGCAGGCGCGATGGGGTTTCCCCGTCGTGGCCGGGTACTTCGTCGGGCCCGACACCACCC
This sequence comes from Dermatophilaceae bacterium, assembly GCA_017989115.1. Taxonomy (GTDB): domain Bacteria; phylum Actinomycetota; class Actinomycetes; order Actinomycetales; family Dermatophilaceae; genus Fodinibacter. The sequence continues at coordinate 13,909 of JAGNQK010000037.1, forward strand.
CGGAACGAGGGGGCCAGTACGGGGCCACCCCGACGGGCCTGACCCAGTGGATGGCGGCGATCGCCGAGGCCGACCAGCCGACGCTCGCGACCCCCGAACAGGTCGAGGAGTTCACCACCAACCTGCGGCAGGGCCGAGTCGATGCCATCGTGCTCCCGCAGGGCCGGCCGGCCGAGGGGGCCCTGCTGGCCTCGCTCTCCAGTGCCTTCGGCGAGCCCGTGACGACGGGTGGCGTCCACGTCTGGGACGTCCGGAGCGTGACCGATGGCGCTGGTTGACCGAGCCCCGGCACAGCCCGTGCGGCCGAGCCTGCTGACCTCCGAGGGCAGGCACGCCCTCGGCGCGCGTGCCCTGAACCACCCGGTGCTCACCATCCTCGCCGTCTACCTCATCTCCCGCCTCGTTGCGCTGCTCGCGCTCTGGGTCGCGGCGACGTGGTTCCAGACCCCGGCCGGGGTCGGCCACGACGACCCCGGCCTCGGGGACATGTTCGGGCTGTGGGACGGCGTCTGGTACCAGCGGATCGCGCAGGACGGCTACCCCGTCCCGCTCCCGGTCGATGCCGACACCGGCCGCGTGACGTACAGCGCCTGGGCGTTCTACCCGCTCTACCCCTATCTGGTGAAGCTGCTCATGGTGACGGGGATGCCGTTCACCGCCGCCGGGGTGGTGCTCAACGTCGTCCTCGGTGGTGTCGCCGCCCTGCTCATCTGGGCGGTCCTGCGCTCGGGTGAGCACGCTGACCGTCAGCCCCAGCGCGACCGGCTGGCCCTCGTGGCCGCCGGCCTCTGGTGCTTCTACCCGACGACCGCCGTCATGCTCAAGCCGTACACCGAGGCCTTGGCCGTGGCGCTGGTCGCCGGGGCCCTGCTCATGCTCATCCGGCGCAACTACCTCCTCGTGGCCCTGGTCGCCATCCCCCTGGGGTTTGCCCGGGGAGTGGCCCCCGCGCTCGGGGTGGCCGTCCTCATCCACCTCGTGGTGCGCTGGCGCGAGGACCGGGCGGCCGGCGTCCCCCCTCTCCTGGGGCAGCGGTGGCGTGCCCTCGTCATGCTCGCGGCGGTCGGGGTGAGCGGTGTGGCCTGGCCCGTCGTGGCCGCGGTGGCCACGGGGGTCCCGACGGCGTTCTTCGACGTGCAGGCGGCGTGGGGTCAGCGCCCCGACAAGGGGCCGTTCGTGCTCTGGGTGGAGTGGGCCTGGCAGGGCAAGGGTGTCGCGGGAGTCGTCGTCCTCGTCGCCCTGCTCGGCACGTACGTGGCCCTCGTGCTCGGTCGCCACGGCCGGTGGATCTGCATCGAGGCCCGCGCCTGGGCGCTCGCCTACCCGCTGTACATGTTCGCGGTCGTGCGCCCCATCACGAGCATGTGGCGCTTCCTCCTCCTCGACTTCCCGATCGCCGCCCTGGTGGCCTCGGTCGCGATGCGCACGGCGAACGGCGAACGCGTCGTGCCCCACTGGCGCCGCAGGGTCGCGGTCGTCCTCGTCGTCGTCGTCGCCGGGCTCTTCTGGTGGACGGCTGCCCTTCTGGTGTACACCCCGTGGGGCTCCTTCCCTCCGTGAGCGACCGCCGTGCGTTGAGCCGGATTTCGTCGCGCCGCACCACTGCGGGATAATGGGTCAGCATTCCGGCCCTCCGGCGTCGGACACCACGCGGCACGCACCAGACGGCGCCGCGGCGAGGAAGGGATTTGAGCCATGGCGGCAATGAAGCCGAGGACGGGCGACGGCCCGCTCGAGGTCACCAAGGAAGGTCGTGGCATCGTCCTTCGCATGCCTCTGGAGGGTGGGGGGCGACTCGTCGTCGAGATGACTCCCGACGAGGTGCGCGCCCTGGGCGCCGCGATCGACAACTGCGATGGTCTGGCGTGACCCACGCCTGACCCCTCCACGCCGAGGCCCCCACCGAAACCGGTGGGGGCCTCGGCGCGTGTCAGGCATCCCGCTCGATATGGTCGACCGGTGCCCCGAGTCGACGTCCTGCGCCACCCAGCCACCTCCTCGTGGAGCGTGCTGCCCGACCTCGGGGCAGCCCTCGCGGCCATCCAGTCCGGCGGCAGCGACCCGGACGGCACAGCCCTCGTCGCGGTCGTCGGTGCCGATGACGCGCTCGGGGACACGAGCGCCCGCGCCGCCATCGAGGCGCTCGGCCTCCATGCCGATGACGTCCTCACGACGTTCGCGCCCAGCACCAAGGCGGGGGCGCAGACGACCATCCCCCTGATGCCCGGTGCGCACGCCGTGCGCAGGGTCGTCCTCGTGGGCGTCGACGACGGCTCGGATGCCGCGTGGCGCAGTGCCGGCGCCGCGATCGGCCGCGCGACTCGCGGCCGATCGCGGGTGGTCCACGCCGTGGCGGGGGCTGCGGGCTCGCAGGCCCTCGCGGCCTACGTCGAGGCCGTCGTGCTCGCGTCCTGGTCCTCTCCCCGCTGGACCCGCAAGGGACCCACGGTGGTGACGCACCCGGCATCCGAGGCCGTGGTCGCCGGCACCGAGGATGCCGGGACGGTCGCCGACGCCGAGGCCCGGGCCCGCGCCCAGCTGCTCGCGCGAGGCCTGTCGATGACACCGTCGAACACCAAGAACCCGGCCTGGTTGGCCCGGCAGGCCCGGGCCGTGGCGAAGCAGAGCCACCTCGACGTGCGGGTCTGGGACGAGCGCCAGCTCGCCCGGGAGGGGTTCGGCGGCCTGATCGCCGTGGGGTCGGGGTCGGCCACGCCGCCTCGTCTCGTCCAGCTCGACCACGTCCCGGCTGGTGCCACCGCTGAGATGCCGCGCGTCGTGCTGGTGGGCAAGGGCATCACGTTCGACACCGGTGGCCTGCAGGTCAAGCCCGTCGACGGGATGCTCGGGATGAAGACCGACATGTCCGGGGCGGCCATCGTCCTCGCCGTGCTGTCCGCCTGCCACGAGCTCGAGGTCGGTGTGCGGGTGACCGGCCTGCTCGCGCTGGCGGAGAACGCCGTCGACGGGGCCTCGTACCGGCCCGGGGACGTCGTCACCCAGTACGGCGGTCGCACCGTCGAGATCGGCAACACCGACGCCGAGGGCCGCATCGTCCTCGCTGACGCACTGGCCTACGCCGATGCCGCCCTCGACCCCACGGTCCTGGTCGACGTCGCGACCCTCACCGGCGCGGCGCGGATCGCTCTGGGGAGGTCCATCGCGCCGGTCTTCGCCACCGACCCGGCCCTCAGCGCCGCGCTCGAGGCTGCCGGGGCGACGACTGGTGAGACGCTGTGGCCGATGCCCCTCGCGCAGACCTACCGTCGAGCCCTCGACTCCGACGTCGCTGACGTCGCCCACATCGCTCCCGGCGTGGGTGGCGGTGCGGTGACGGCGGCCCTGTTCCTTCGGGAGTTCGTCGGTGAGCGCCCGTGGGCACACCTCGACATCGCAGGCACCGGCCGCTCGGACGTCGACGCCGGGACCTCCGCCAAGGGGGCCACCGGTTTCGGGACACGACTGCTGCTGCGGTGGCTGGAGGAGATGGCATGAACGCCGGTTACGGGCTGACCGTTCGCTGGTCGCTAGAAGACGCCCCGGCGGATGCCGCCGACCAGCTGCGCGAGTACGTCGTCGGCACCTCGATCGCACGGTTCATGTTCCTCGACGGCCTCGCCTTCAAGGTGTGGCGCATGCGCGAGGGCGAGTGGTTCGAGGGGACGTACGTCTTCGACTCCGAGCAGGACCGCACGGTCTTCCGCGAGAGCTTCGAGCCCGGTGCCGCCACGGCACCGGGGAGCGTGATGATCGGCTCCGCGCCGATCACCATCGAGGACTGGGAGGTCGTCGCGATCGCCGAGGGCCCCGCCGGGTTCCGCCGCGGGGCGGGCCCCGAGGTCAGCTGAGCGGTCGCCTCAGCGCTTGACGGCGACGAGCAGGCCGTCGCTCACCGGCAGCAGGGTCGTCGTGAGCTGGTCGTGGTCGCGCAGCGCCTTGCCGAGGTCGCGCAGGGTGCTCGTCGTCGCGTCGCGCGCCGCGGGGTCGGCGACCTGGTCGTGCCAGAGCATGTTGTCCATCACGAGCACCCCGCCCGGTCGCAGCAGCCGGATCGCGTGCTCGACGTACGTCGGGTAGCCGGGCTTGTCGGCGTCGATGACGACCAGGTCGTAGGCGCCGTCGGTCATCCGGGGCAGCACCTCGGCGGCGTCCCCGGTGATGACGCGGGTGCGCTGGTGGGCGTAGCCGGCCTCCGCGTAGGCCTCGCGGGCGGCTCGCTGGTGCTCGGCGGAGGAGTCGATGGTCGTGAGGACCCCGTCGTCGGGCATGCCGGAGAGCAGCCACAGGCCCGACGTGCCGGCCCCCGTGCCGATCTCGACGACGTGCCGCGCCTGGACAGCGACCGCGACGACGCGCAGCATCGCCCCGGCGCCCGTGCCGACCGGGGAGGCGTCGCCGAACTCCAGACCGCGCCGTCGGGCGTTCTCGATGACCTCCGGCTCGGTCACGAACTCCTCGGTGTACGTCCAGCTGGCGGGCCTCAGGGTGCTCATGGCCCAACCCTATGGCCCGGGGCGTGGTCGCAGGAGCCGACGCACGTTCCCAGCGTTTGTTCAGGGAATCCGGGAACAATTGTCGGACTGGACGCGTATCGATGGGTGACATGAGCAGCTCGGTGAGGGAAGAGACGATGACGACGACGGATGCCGTGCGGACCGGCGACCTGCCGGCTGCCGGTTGGGTTCCCCCGACGTGGGAGGAGGTCGTCGAGCAGCACTCCGCGCGGGTGTACCGACTCGCATACCGCCTCACGGGGAACGTCCACGACGCCGAGGACCTCACCCAGGACGTGTTCGTGCGGGTGTTCCGGTCGCTGCACACCTACCAGCCCGGCACGTTCGAGGGCTGGCTGCACCGCATCACGACCAACGTCTTCCTCGACAAGATGCGCCGCAAGCAGCGGATCCGCTTCGACGCCCTCTCCGATGAGTCGGCCGCCCGCCTCGAGGGGCGCGGGCCCGGCCCCGAGCAGGCGTACCACGACGCCCACTTCGACGACGACGTGCAGCGTGCGCTCGACGCACTCTCCCCGGACTTCCGGGCCGCGGTCGTGCTGTGCGACATCGAGGGGCTGTCCTACGAGGAGGTCGCCGCGACCCTGGGCATCAAGCTCGGGACCGTGCGCTCGCGCATCCACCGCGGTCGCGCCCAGCTGCGCGAGTCGTTGGCCCACCGCGCACCGCAGCCGACCACGAGTGCGCCCACGAGGAGCACGGGCCGGATCATCCGCCGTCCCGCCGCGGGGGTCGTATGACCCACTCCACCCGGGTGCAGTGCCTCGACGACGAGCTCACCGAGTACGCCGCCGGCCGCCTTCCGCTGAACCGCCAGTGGGCGTGGGACCGGCACCTCGTGACCTGTCAGGTCTGCGGCCACGCCGTTGACCAGGAGCGTCGGCTGCGCAGTGCCCTGGCTGGAGCCCCGACCATGCCGGGGGACCTGCGCACCACCCTGCTCGCGCTCGGCAGCACGATGGCCGCAGACCTGCCGCGTGCGAGCACCCCGCCGAGCCCTCAGCACGACCCCTTGCGGCTGCTCGCTCCCGGTGCTCCGCCCTGCCACCGCAGCCCGCTGCGCGCCACGGTGATCGC
>JAGNQK010000168.1 GCA_017989115.1 Dermatophilaceae bacterium
CGCACGACCGCGGGCACCGCTGCGGCGAGGATCGTCGCGTCGATGGCGACCAGCCCGGTGCTCAGCATCACCGCGAGCAGGACCGGGCCACGCTCGCTGCGCAGCCCGACGCTGGCGCGGGTGATTCTCGCTTGGGTGGGGGCGGTCACTGACGAGCCAACCCGGCCGGGGGCGGTGGCATTCCGTGCACCGGCCGCCCGCGTGCCGAGAGCCGGCGCCGCCACCTAGAGTGCCGTCCATGTCCGCCGACCTCAGCGCTGCCGAGCGGCGGGTCCTCGACGCCATCGACGAGACCGAGCTGGTCGCGACCCTGGTCGAGCTCGTGCGCACCCCGAGCGTCACCGGCACAGACGCCGAGGCCGACCTCCAGCACACCGTCGCCCGGTGGTTCGAGGAGGCCGGGCTCGAGGTCGACCTGTGGTCCCTCGACCTCGACGACCTGCGCGCCGACCCCGACTTCCCGGGGACGGAGGTGCCGCGGCTCGAGGGGCACGGTGTCGTCGGCACGGCATCCGGGGAGGGCGAGCCGGGGCTGGTCCTGCAGGGTCACGTCGACGTCGTGCCCGTCGGTGACCTCGCGAACTGGCACTCGGGCGACCCGTTCTCGGCGCGCATCGACGGCGGGGTGCTGCACGGTCGCGGTGCCTGCGACATGAAGGCCGGAATGGCCGTCAACCTCGCCGTGGCCCGCGCGCTGCACCGCTCGGGGGTGTGCACAGAGCGACGCCTGGCGCTGCACAGCGTCGTCAGCGAGGAGGACGGCGGTCTGGGCGCGTTCGCCACTCTTCGTCGCGGTCACCGCGGTGAGGTCGCCGTCATCACCGAGCCGACGAGTGGCCGGCTCGTCACCGCCAACGCCGGAGCGCTGACCTTCCGCATCGACGTCACCGGCCGGGCCGCGCACGGCAGCACCCGCCGCGAGGGCGTCTCGGCGCTCGAGGCGTTCTGGCCGCTGCACCAGGCGCTGGGTGACCTCGAGGAGCGGCGCAACGCCGACCGCCACCCGCTGTTCGGGGACAACCCGCTGCCGTACGGCATCTCCGTCGGCACGGTCCGCGCCGGCGACTGGGCCAGCTCGGTGCCCGACCTGCTCGTCGCCGAGGGGCGCATGGGGGTGCGCCTCGGCGAGGACCCGGCGCTCGCGCGTCTGGCGCTCGAAGAAGCCATTGCGGATGCCGCGGGCACCGACCCGTGGCTACGTCACCACGAGCCCCGGGTCACCTGGCCCGGGGGACAGTTCGCCTCCGGGCAGCTCGCCGACGGGCACCCGCTCATCGACGAGGTGGCGGGCGCGGTCGAGGTGGTGACCGGCATCCGGCCGTCCGAGGCGGCGGCTCCGTACGGCTCGGACCTGCGCCTGTACACCGGCATCGGGGGCATCCCGACGCTGCACTACGGGCCGGGTGACGTGCGGCTCGCGCACGCCCCACGCGAGAGCGTGCCGCTCACCGAGGTCATCGAGGTCGCGCGAGCCCTGGCCCTGGTGACAGCGAGACGGCTGGGCGCCCACTGACTGCCTGAGCGGAGTCGAGGCAATACCGCCCGCGAAAGCGTGCACCTGCGCTTCGACCCTGCCGGGGCCGCCTCCGCTCAGCCGGGGGCGTCGAGCACGTGGTCGGGCTCGAGGGGGTGCAGGTCGCCGAGGTGCTCGGCGACGACGACGGCGGTGTCGCCCCGGCGCAGCCGGAAGTCCGACGGCGGGTTGGTCAGCGTGTGGCCATCGTGCGTCACCGCGAGTAGGGTCGCCCCGTGGTCGCGCCGCATCCGCGCCGACAGGCCGTCGATGTCGAGGTCGACGTACTCCTCGGGCAGCTCCACCCGGTACAGCTCCGACCCCTCGCCCCCCGACACGATGTCCGTCACCAGCGCGGCCAGCCCCGGGTACAGGGCGGTGCGGGCCAGCAACCGTGACGCCAACCGCGACGTCACGAGGATCTCGTCGGCGTTGGCGCGCTGCACGTGCTCGACGTGCTTCGGGTTGTTCACCTCGACGACCGTGCGCACCCCCGGCGCGATCGACTCGATCGCCAGCACGGTGAGGATCGAGCGCATGTCGGCCTCGTTGGACCCGTCGGACGGGCAGATGATCGCGGACGCGGCGTCGGGGATGCCGGCGCGCTCGAGATCCTCGGTGGACGTCGTGTCGCCGCGCACGAAGTAGATGTCCGCCGGTGCGGGGCTGCGCTCGCTCTCGTGCAGCACGACGATCCGCGCGTGGAACTCGTCGCCGCGCAACTCGTCGATGAGGTCGCGTGCGGTGGCGTTCCACCCGCAGACGACGATGTGGTCCGAGTAGCCGGCGGCGCCCATGCCCTGGCCCTCCTTCAGGAGGTAGTCGATGACGAAGCCGACGATCGCGGCGGTGAGCGTCGCGACGATCGCGACGCCGAAGAAGGCCAGCAGCCACCCGATGACGTAGCCGCCGGGGCTGTCGACGTACGACGAGTCGCCCGACCCGATGACCGTGGTCACCGCCCAGTACGACGAGTCGACCAGGCCCTGGAACGAGCGCTTCTCGGGCTCCAGCACGGTCACCAGGAAGCCTGCGACAACGACGATCACGACGAGCGCGATGGCCAGCGTGCGGAAGAAGTGGAAGTCCAGCCCGGCACGGATGCGGTTGGCGTGGAAGGACACCCGGCGAACGGCCGGCAGCTCCTGGACGCCCCGCAGCGGCGCGGTCAGCACACGCATCAGCGTGGTGCGCACGCGTGTCATCGGCTCCGACCCTGCAGCAGGCCCATCCCCTCAGTGTGGTGGCCCGCGCCGAACGACGACAAGGCCTTCGGGGTGGTCCGAACGGCCATGAATCGGCACAATGCCGAGATGGCCCGCCTCCGCTTCTCCGCGATCACCTCCGCCGACGGGTACGTCAACGACGCGGACGGGTCCTTCGACTGGGCCGTGCCGTCCGACGAGCTGCACGCCGTCGTCAACGACCACCAGCGCGAGATCGGCACCCTCCTGCTCGGTCGCCGCATGTACGAGGTGATGCGCTACTGGGAGACCGCTCCCGGCGACGTCCCGGGCCCCGGGGGCGAGTTCGCGCGCATCTGGCGCGACAGCGACAAGATCATCTACTCGCGCACCATGGACGGTGTCTTCGGTGCCCGCACGACCCTCGAGGCCGAGTTCGACCCGGCAGCCGTCAGCGCGCTCAAGGCGTCGAGCGTGCGTGACCTCGGGATCGGCGGCCCGACCCTGGCGGCCGAGGCGTTTGCCGCCGGCCTGGTCGACGACATCCACCTGTTCGCCCACCCCGTCATCGTGGGAGGCGGCACACGCGCCCTGCCCGACGGCATCCCCATGCGTCTCGAGCTCGTCTCGGCCGAGCGCATCGGCGACGTCGTGCACACCCACCACCGCGTGCTGCGCTGAGCCCACGCTTGCGGCAGGAGCGTCGGATGCCGGTCAGCCGGTGGCGATGTCGACGACCAACCGGGTGGGGCCGGTCAGCGTGCTGACCTTGAAGGGGCGTTCGCGGTCGCGGACCCCGATGAAGCTCTGGCCGTAGCCCTCGAAACCGCCGAAGATGGCGTTCGCCTCGGCGATCACCGTGCCGGAGAGGGCGGATGCCGTCGGGTCGGCTGGGCGGGCCATCCCCTCCTCGGGGATGCCGACGAACGTGATCAGCACCTCGAGGAACGCGTCACCCGTCACGGCGACGACGTCCCCGCTGCCGTCGGCGATCGGCGTGTCGACGTAGCGCACCCGGTAGGTCGGTAGCCCCGCACCCGGGAACTCCCAGACGACCCGGTCGTAGCCCGAGTGACGACCGACGCGCACGATGCCGACCCCGCCGAGGTCACCGCCGAGGTCGGGGAAGCGCGGCGACATGACGTCGGTGACGGCGAACCCGGCTGGCACCGCCGCGGTGGGCGTGGCTGCCGGTGACGAGGCGCTCGGCTCGGGGGTCGCGCTCGCCGTCGGTGAGGCCGTCGGTGAGGCCGTCGGTGAGGCGCTGGAGGTGGCCACGGACGGCGACGGGGTGGGGCCCGGGTCAGGGTCGTCGCTGCACGCGGCCAGACCACCACCCACCGTCACGACGACGAGACCAACAGCGGCGAGTCGGGCGGACCTGGTCATGGCGACCTCCTGCTTCGACGGTACTCCGAGCGCCCTCGACAGGTATCGAAATTGTCCTCTGCTCCTCCTTGTCCCCAAGGAACCCGTGAGGAGAAGCCCATGTCCGTCACCGACGAGGCGCCCGCCCGCTGCGATGTCCGCACCACGACGACCGCACCGCCCCTTCCGTTCGCCGCCACCCCGCGCCTCGAGCTCAGCGTCGGCGCTGCCGTGTCGCGCTACCTCGACCTCGCGTCGGCGCTGCCCGGCACGTCCATCCACTACGCCGTGAAGGCCAACCCGCACCCCGTGCTGCTGCGCGCGCTCGCGCAGGCCGGGTGCCACTTCGACGTCGCGAGCCCCGCGGAGGTGCGGGCCGCGCTCGCGGCGGGAGCCCCGGCATCCCACCTCGTGCACTCCAACCCCGTCGCCCGCCGCGACCACCTGCGCGAGGCGCACGACCTCGGGGTGCGGCTGTTCGTGCTCGATTCCCCGGGCGAGGTCGCCAAGCTGGCGGATGCCGCGCCCGGCGCGTCGGTGCTCGTGCGGATCGTGACCTCCGGGTCCGGGTCGGACTGGCCGTTGTCACGCAAGTACGGCTGCTCCGTCGAGGATGCCGTGGCGTTGCTCCTCGACGCCGCTCACCTCGGGCTCGACCCGGCCGGGGTCTCGTTCCACGTCGGGTCCCAGCAACGGGACCCGCAGGCGTGGGGGCCGCCGATCCGCTCGGCGGCTCGGGTGTTCGAGGCGGTGCGGGCGCACGGCATCCGGCCGTGGCTGCTCGACCTCGGGGGCGGGTTCCCCGCTGCGTTGGAGGGTGGGGAGGTGCCGTCGGTGAGTGAGTTCGGGGCGGCCATCGAGGCCCACCTGGCCGACGCCTTCGGTGACGATCGCCCGCGCACGCTCGTGGAGCCCGGGCGGGGCATCGTCGGGGATGCCGGCACCGTCGTGACCAGCGTCGTCGGAGTCGTCGACCGCGGCGGGGTGCGCTGGGTGTTCGTCGACGCCGGGGTGTTCACCGGACTCGTCGAGACGTTGGACGAGGCGATCCGCTACCGGCTCGAGGTGCCGGGGGTGGGTGGGA
>JAGNQK010000038.1 GCA_017989115.1 Dermatophilaceae bacterium
TGACCGTCGGCCCGGGCCGCGGTCAGCCGGGCCGCGGTCAGCGGGGCATGCGCGCCTCGACGGCCTTCCAGGTCAGGGTGCCGACGACACCGGTCTGGGAGAGCTTGGCCGTCGCCTGCACGGACTTGACCGCGGCCTCGGTCGCGGGTCCGAAGGAGCCGTCAGCGGTGATGCGTAGGGCCTTCTGCAGGGCCACCACGGTCGCGCCGGTGGAGCCACGCTTGACCACCGTTCCCCAGTACGGCAGGAGGGGGTGGGTGGTGAGCTCGAGGGCAGCCCAGGTCTTCGCGTCCACGACCCCGGTCACCGCGAGCCCCTTGGCCGTCTGGAAGCGCTTGACGGCAGTGAGGGTGAGGGAGCCGAACGAGCCGTCGACGACGAGCCCACCCAGACCGCGCTGGAGCACCTTGACAGCCGCGCCGCTGGAGCCGACCTTGAGCACGGTGCCCTTGTACGGCGTGTACTCGGTCGCGAGCGAGGTGACGGTCGACCCCGACGGCGCAGGGGCGGTGGTGGTCGTGGTGCCCATGAGGGCCTTCCACACCCCGGCGTCGACGACGCCGGTGACGGGGAGCTTCTTCTCGCTCTGGTACTCCTTGACGCGGGCCTCGGTCAGGCGGCCGAAGGACCCGTCGGCCGTGAGCTTGCCGATGGCCTTCTGCATGGCCGTCACGGCCTCGCCCTTGGACCACAGCTTGAGCGTGACGCCTGCGTACTTGGCCAGCGGGTGCGTCGTCGGGGCGGGGGCCGCGGTCGTGGAGCCCGCGATGAGCGCGTTCCAGACCTTGGAGTCGACGACACCGTTGACGGTGAGCCCCTTGGCCTGCTGGTAGGCCTTGACCTTGGACTCGGTTGCCGGCCCGAAGGACCCGTCGACCGTCAGCCCACCGAGCGCCTTCTGCAGCGCCTTCACAGCAGTGCCGGTGGACCCCCGCTTGAGCACGACGTTGACGTACTGCTGCAGCGGGTGCACCGTGCGGGCCGGGATGAGCTTGAGCGCCACCATCTTGGACCAGGTGGCGTTGTCGAGCTTCTTGGTGGCGGACACGTTGTTCTTCGTCTGCCAGGCACCGAGGGCCGTGGCCGTGAGCGGGCCGAACTTGCCGTCGGCGGTGACGCCGATGACCTTCTGCGCGAGCACGACGTCCGGGCCCGTGGCGCCCTGAACCAGCAACGGGTATCCGCTCTCGGTCATCACGGGCGCAGGCGGCGGCGTGACCGGTAGGGCCGGTGTGTAGTTCGCGTTCGTCAGGGGGGTGGTCACCGCGACGCCAGTCCACCAGGAGGAGCGCATGCGGGCGCCGTCCCAGTTGAAGGAGAAGTGGATGTGGTCGGTGTGCGGGGAGACCCCGTAGTACGGCGCCCAACCGCGGCCCGGGTCGTACGCCCGCCACTGCTGCCGGTTCCAGATGATGTAGTTGATCCCGAACCGCCTGGCCATCGCGCCGGGACGCCCCTGCGCGTCCGGTGCCGCCAACCAGCGCGTGAGCGCGTCCGCCAGCGCGCGCTGTTCACTGTTGTTGGCGTTGATCATCCAGTCCAGGGCCCGACCCTCGCCGTGCTCGGCAGCACAGGTGCGCAGGATGCCGTAGATCCGGTTGCCGTACGTCGCGTTGAGGAGCTTGGCGAAGGCCACCGCACCGGGCTGGTTGTAGGTCAGGCACCGGGTCCCCTTCTGGTACGGCGCGGCAACGTCCAGCGCGGACGGGAGAGCCCTCGACGGCGTGGGGTAGGGGATCGTCGCGGCCTGTGCGGACCCTGCCACGAGGGGAAAGGCCAGCACGGATGCCGACACGGCACCAAGCGTTCGCACCGGAAGCCGGCGACCTCTGCGGGGCTCGGCCTGCGCGCTGGGCGTGGGCTCGACAAAGGGCTCGGTCAGCGGGCTTGACACGGGGCGGTGCTCCTCGGACGGCGGGTCGTCTCGTGGAAGCCGAGACGGCTTGTCATCCTGAATCACAGACGTCACACACGTCCCACGAGATGACTGGGCCACACAGTTGTCCCACCTGCCCCCACTGCCCCGCAACCCAGTCTGCTGAATTACAGCGATGTACTTCATGAGGGGTCGTATTTGCCCGCAAGATATCCGGTCGAGTGCTACTCATGACATAGATTTTCCTGTCGCCCAGGGGCCTTCGATGGCCGGTTGAGGACGGTGTGTCACTAGAGTGCGGGCATGGACAAAGTGGTCGCCACCCCTGCCGACGCCGTCGCCGGAATCACTGACGGGGACACGCTCTCCGTCGGAGGGTTCGGTCTGTGCGGCATCCCCTCCGTACTCATCGCCGAGTTGCACCGACGCGGCGTTCGCGACCTCGAGGTCGTGTCGAACAACTGTGGTGTGGACGACTGGGGCCTCGGCATCCTGCTCGCCGCCCGCCAGATCCGCAGGATGGTCTCCTCCTACGTCGGGGAGAACAAGGAGTTCGCCAGGCAGTACCTCGAGGGTGAGCTCGAGGTCGAGCTGACGCCGCAGGGCACCCTGGCCGAGCGCCTGCGCGCGGGGGGCAGCGGCATCCCCGCCTTCTTCACCCCCACGGGCGTCGGGAGCCAGGTCGCCGACGGTGGCCTGCCGTGGCGGTACGCGGCCGACGGCACCGTCGCGGTGGCCTCACCCGCCAAGGAGGTGCGCGTCTTCGAGCACGACGGTGTGCAGCGCGAGTACGTCCTCGAGCACGCCATCGTCGCCGACTACGGCCTCGTGCGCGCCTGGAAGGGCGACCGGCACGGCAACCTCGTCTTCAACAAGTCCAGCCGCAACTTCAACCCGCTCGCCGCGATGGCCGGCCGCATCACGGTCGCCGAGGTCGAACACCTCGTCGAGCCCGGTGAGATCGACCCCGACGACGTGCACCTGCCCGGCATCTACGTGCAGCGGGTACTCCCCCTCACCCCTGAACAGGTCGCAGACAAGCGCATCGAGCGCCGCACCGTCACCGCACCACCCCCGGCCGTCGACGCCTCGACCAAGGAGTCCTGAGCATGCCCCTGACCCGTGAGCAGATGGCCGCCCGAGCCGCCGCAGAACTCGAGGACGGCGCGTACGTCAACCTCGGCATCGGGCTGCCGACCCTCGTCCCCAACTACGTACCCGACGACGTCGAGATCGTCCTGCAGTCCGAGAACGGCATCCTCGGTGTCGGCGCCTACCCCGCCGAGGACGCCGTCGACCCCGACCTCATCAACGCGGGGAAGGAGACCGTCACGGTCCGCCGCGGAGCCTCGTTCTTCGACTCGGCCACGTCCTTCGGGATGATCCGCGGCGGCAAGGTCGATGCGGCGATCCTGGGCGCCATGCAGGTCTCGGCGGGCGGCGACATCGCCAACTGGATGATCCCCGGGAAGATGGTCAAGGGCATGGGCGGCGCGATGGACCTCGTCCACGGTGCCAAGAAGGTCATCGTCCTCATGGAGCACGTTGCCAAGGACGGCTCGCACAAGATCGTCAGCGAGTGCTCGCTGCCCCTCACCGGCAAGGCCGTCGTGCAGCGGATCATCACCGACCTCGCCGTGCTCGACGTCACGCAGGACGGTCTGGTCCTGCGTGAACTGGCGCCCGACGTCACCGTGGAGCAGGTTCGCGAGGCGACCGGAGCCCCGTTCAGCGTCGCCCTGGACTGACGACGCGAGGCCCTCCGGCCCCGGGGAGACCCTCTAGGAGACCGTCCACCACGTGCTGCGCAGGCCCAGCGCGGCGCTGAAGGCCGTTCCCTTCACGGTCTTCGAGCCCGCCGAGCCGATGACCGTCATGGTGATGATGCGCCCGCCCCAGGCATCGATCCCGTCACGCTTGTCGATGCGCAGCGCCTTGAGCTTCCCGATCGTGGGGTACGCCTTCTCGATCGCGCTGATCGGCAACGTCTTGGTCCACCGGCTCGTGCTGCCCGACGGGACCGCGTCGTAGGGGTCCGCCAACGACACCTGGTACGGCAGCGCGGTCTTCACGGTACGGCCGCCGTTCGAGGACCCGAACTCGGTCAGAGCGGGAGACCCGTTGGCGAAGAGCCCGAGGCCGGCCGTCGAGGCGACCGCTGCCGTCGACCTGGCGTTCTCGTGGGGGACCTGCGTGCCGGCTGTCGTGTAGCCCGCCATGCCTCGGTAGACCTGGCAGCTCGTCGAGTCACAGGTGTCGTACGGGGTCCCGGGCGCCTGGTTGGCACGCTGGTGGGCAGCATAGGTTCGTGCGGCGACCACCTGCGCCTCGAGCGCCGCCGTCGGCCAGGACGCCGGCATCTCGGACGGCACCACGCTCTGGAGGTAGTAGTCCATCGACACGACGCTCAGCGTCATCAGCCCCGCCCCCCAGCGGATGCCGCGCACCGTACGGCGGTAGTCGCGCTGGGTGCCGTCGGGCAGGACGACGCGCACCGCGCCGAGCGATGCGTCCGTGAACGACAACGGCACCGTTCGAGCCCGCCAGCTGCTCGTGCTGCGCCACGAGCCCTTCTCGAGCCACTGAAGGGTCAGGCCGGTGCCCTCGGGCACCAGACGCCACCGCTCGCGCGGGGTCCCGTCGGAGTTGCGCACGGCGAGGGCGCCGGTCTTGGTGCCGTCCGAGACGACCAGGCCCGGTGTGGTCACGAGCTGGGTGGTGGTGGATCCGAGGGCGGTCAGACGCACCCGCATCGTCGGGTTGCCGATGCTCGTGGATCGGGTCGTGCCCGGGTAGTAGAAGGACAACATCTCGTTGCGGCTCAGGCCCTTCAGGGCCGCTCCGTAGGCGCCGTACTGGCTCATCCCCCGTCCGTGCCCGTAGCCACGGCCGGACAAGGTGAACGACGTGCCAGCAGGCCGGGGGTAGGTGGTGGAGGCCGAGGCCGTGGCGGCGGAGGGCGCGGACGCACCGACGCCTGCCGCGCTGCTCGCGGAGCCGGTGAAGACGGCGCCCGCGGCCACGGCGAACGCGACAGTGACCCGAAGTGCTCTCATGGCTCCTCGCCCGGAAATCTCGGTACGGCCCGGCACGGACCGGCTCACCCCCAAGAGGGCGTGGGTTCGGCCACGTTGGCCGACCGGTGACGCCGCAGTCTGCCACAGCAGCCACTTCATCCTCCATGGCCACAGCCGATCGGATCTGCTGCCCTCGCTATGCTGCCCGCATGGCATCCACCGGGGACGAGCCACCCGGCGTCGGTGGCAGCCTGCGCTCGCGCGCCGCGCTGAGTACCATTGCCACCGCGGTGCAGGGGCTGGGGCGCCTGCTCTACAGCGTGCTCATCGGCCACCTCGGTTCGCGCGAACTTCTCGGCCAGACGAACACCTCGTTGTCGCTCTCGGTGCTCACCAGCCAGCTGTGGGCAGCCCCCGCGGCGACGGCCGGCACCCGCTTCGTGGCCATGAAGGCGACCCTGGATGACCCCGAGGGTGCCGCGACGGTGGCCCGCCACATCGCCACCCGCACCGCCCTGATCAGCATGGTGCTGCCGACCGCGGTCGCCCTCGCGGGGTCGGCGTGGCTGGGGTTCGGTGCCGCGCACACGATCGGCACGGTGGTCCTGGCCTTCACGTATTCCATGTACGTCACGCTGCGCGGGGTGCAGTACGGAGCGCTGCGCTTTCGCCACGTCGCCGTGTGGGACGCCATCGCCGCCGCCACGGCACTGCTGACCGTCACCGTCGTCCTCGCCCTCGACCTCACCGTCGTGGCCCTGCTTCCGCTGACCCTGGGCTACGCCCTGTTCGCGGTCGCGTCGTGGCCGGCCCGGGTCGCTGCTCGGGTCGAGGCCCCACTGCGCCGCGAGATCGACCGTTTCGTCTTCTTCGGCGCGGTGAGCGGGCTCGCCAGTGGTGGCCTGCTGCAGCTCTCCCAGCTCGTCGCGCACTCCGTCGCCGGGCCGGCCGAGGCCGGTGACTTCGCGGCCGCCCTGACCCTGGCCACCCCGGCGTCGATGCTCTCGATCGCCCTGAGCACGGTTCTCGTCCCCCCACTCGTGGCCGCCGCCGGGCGTGGTGACCGCGCCGCCGTGCACGCGCAGAGCGACGCGATCGCGCGCCGGCTCACCGCGATCTTCGTGGGCCTGTTCGGGGTGCTCGTGATCGTCAGCCCGCTGGGCATCGCGCTCGTCTGGGGGGAGGAGTACCGCGCCGCAGCAGGCATCCTGCCGGTGCTGCTCCTCGCCGTCATGCTCACTTCGATCGCCCTCGGCGCCGCCACCACCTTGCAGTCGACCCGGGCCCGTGGACCGCGGGCCGTCGCATACCTCAACCTCGGTGGCCTGGTCGTCAGTCTCGCCGTGTGGCCCGTGCTCGCACCGCGTCTGGGCACGACCGGGGTCGCGCTGGGCTACCTCGTCGGGGCAGGCGCCGCCTCCCTGGGCGCCCTTGCGACCGTGTGGTGGGTCGAGCGGCACCGGTGGCTGGACCTGGCCGCGCGACTCGGTGGGGGCATCGCCCTCGTCGTCGTCCTCGCGGCTCTCGCCCGCTCGGTCGACGGGGTGGGTGGTGCCGTGGCCCAGGTGGGGGCCGCGCTGCTCTTCGGTGCCGTCTGGCTCGCCCTCAACCGTCGTGAGGTCGCCGCGCTGTGGGCCACGGTCCGGGGGTCGGGCGGAACCCCGACCGCCTAGGATCGACGCGTGCCGCCGACCCTCACCGTGCTCATGACGACCTACCACGGGACCTCGGTCGAGGAGCTCGAGAGGTCCATCGCCTCGATCACCGGCCAGACCCGGACTCCCGACGAGTTCCTCGTCGTGGTCGACGGCCCGGTGCCACAGCCGCTCGACGACGCGCTCGCGGCGGCCGCCGCGGTGCACCCCGGCATCCGGGTGGAACGGCTCCCGACCAACGTCGGCAGCGGTCTCGCGTCGGCGCGGGGGCTGGAACTGGCGTCCGGGGAGTTCGTCGCCCGCCACGACTCCGACGACGTCTCGCTCCCCCACCGCCTCGAGCGCCAGATGGATGCCGTGCGCGATCACCACCTCGACGTCGTCGGGTCCTCGATGCTCGAGTTCGAGGGCTCCCCCGACCACGTCGTCGGCCTGCGGCGCAACCCGCGCACGCACGAGCAGATCGCCGCCCGCATGCGACTGAACAACCCGATCAACAACCCCACGGCCGTCTTCCGCAGGGAGCTGGCCCTCGAGGTCGGCGGGTATGCCGACCTGCGCTACATGCAGGACTACGACCTGTTCGCCCGGATGCTCGCGGCCGGCGCCCGGGCCGAGAACCTCGATGAGCCCCTCGTGCTCTTCAACGCCGGTGACGGCATGATCTCGCGCCGCGGCGGGTGGCGGATGCTGCCCTACGAGTGGCAGGTCCAGCGGCGCCTGCGCGACACCGGCACGATCGGCAACGTCCTGCTGGCGCGCAACATGGTCGTCCGCGGGACGTTTCGGGTGATCCCCCCGACCCTGCTCAAGCGGGTCTACGCCGTGCTCTTCCGCCGGGGGTCCGGCACTCCCCCGAGGGACACCGGCGCCTCGGGCGCGACGGGCACGCCATGAGCGGCGGGGTCGGGCGCGGGCCCGTGCTCACCTGGGTCATCGTCTCCTACGGGGGCGTCGACGACGCCGTGCGCCTCGTCGACTCCCTGGGCGCCGGCTCACCCGTCGACATCGTGCTGTGCGCGAACCGGCCGGGTGACACCGACGAGGCCACCGCAGCCTTCGCCGGCGACCGCCGGGTCCGGGTGCTCTCCTTCGAGGACAACCCCGGGTACCTGCCGGCGCTGCAACGGGCCCTGCCGCACGTCGACACGACCCGCCCCGTCGTGCTCTCCAACTGCGACCTGCTCGCCGACCCGGGCGTCGTCGACGACCTGATCGAACAGGTCGAGGCGTTCCCGGATGCCGGGTGGCTCGCTCCCAGCATCATCGGCAGCCTCGGTCAGGACCAGAACCCCAACCTCGTGCACCCTCCGTCGGCGCGCTGGCTGCGAGCCCTGGCAGCGATCCACCGCTTCCCACCGCTCACCGACCTGCTCCTGCTGCGCAAGGAAGGTCACAGCTCGCGCACCGTGGCCGGGGTCGACGCCGGCAGCACCGTCTTCGCGGGCCACGGGTCGTGCATCGTGCTGACCCCGGCGTTCTTCGCGGCCGGCGGCTCGTGCGACTACCCGTTCGCCCTGTTCGGGGAGGAACTGTGGTTCGGCCGGGAGTGTGCCCGCCTGGGCCTGACCGTGCGCTACGTCCCCAGCGCGGTGCTGCGCCACGCGGAGCACGCAGCCACCGGTCGACGTCGGCGCGGGCACGTGGCTCGGGTGAAGTACGAGGGCCTGCGGTGGTGGGCTCGCGAAGCCCGGGCACAGCGGTGGTGACCGCCCACCGTGCGTCGCCGGGAGCACGCACCCGGATCACCGTAGGCTGTCCACGATGAGCAGCGCGCACCGCACCAACGACGACGTCTGGCTCGTGGTCCCCCTCTTCAACGAGGAGACCGTGATCGCCGACGTCGTCCGTGACGCCCGCAAGACCTTCCCGAACATCGTCGTGGTCGACGACGGGTCATCGGACCACGGGGCGGATGCCGCGGCATCCGCCGGGGCGATGGTCGTGCGGCATCCCGTGAACCTCGGCCAGGGGGCCGCCCTGCAGACCGGATTCGAGTATGCGCTCGGAGTGCCGACGATGCGGTGGGTGGTGACCTTCGACTCCGACGGCCAGCACCAGGTCTCGGACGTCCTCGCCATGCTCGACAAGGCCCGCACCGAGGACCTGCGGGTCGTCTTCGGCTCGAGGTTCCTCGACTCCCGCACGACCCCGAGCTTCATGAAGAAGATCGTCCTGCGCCTCGCGGTGGGTTACACCAACGTCACGACCGGCACCAGGCTCACGGACGCCCACAACGGCCTGCGACTGCTGCACCGCGAGGTCGTCGAGCGGCTCGACATCACCCAGAACCGGATGGCGCACGCTTCCGAGATCGTTGCCCAGATCGGCGACATGAAGGTGCCCTACGGCGAGAGCCCGGTACACATCCTCTACACCGACTACTCGAAGTCCAAGGGCCAGTCCCTGTGGAACTCGGTCAACATCCTCGTGGAGTTGATGTTCAGGTGAGCACCGTCGTCATCATCCAGGTCGTCCTCATCACCCTCGTGGTGCTCGTGGTGGCACGGCTCTTCCGGTCACGCGGTGCCAGGGCTCAGGCGATCCGGCGCATCGGACTGGTCGTCTTCGCGGCCTTCGCCGCGGTCTCGATCCTCTTCCCCGACATGTGGACCAAGATCGCCCAGAAGGTCGGGGTCGGTCGGGGTGCCGACCTCGTGCTCTACGCGCTCGTCGTGGCGTTCCTCAGCTTCACGGTGACGACCTACCTGCGTTTTCGTGACCTCGAGACGAACTACACGCGGCTCGCCCGCAGGATCGCGCTGTCAGATGCACCGGCTCCACCGAACCACCCCGACGACCCTCGCGCATGACCCTGGGACCCCTGCTCGAGCGGGCCGGCCGTTCGCTGGTCACCGCGGCCCTGGTCCTCTTCGCCGTCTGGACCGTGGTCTACCAGGTCGCCCTGGCCGTCGGCCTGCCCTCCACGCCCACGCTCGTCGTCGCCCTGCTGATCGGGGCCGGCACCCTGGTGCTCCTGTCCCACACGACGACCTCGAACGACTCCGTCGTGGCCCCCGTACCAGGCGCCGCAGTGTCCCTGGCGGTCCTCGGCGTGACCGTCGTCGCCACGGCGCTCGGCGCCTACGGCATGAGGGGCCCGGCGCTCGCGCTCGCCGTCCTCACCGCCGTGACGGCGCTCGCCGTGACGGCCCGTCGCGGCGCCCCACCGGCGGGACAGGCGGCGGCGACCGGCGGCCCGGCATCCGACGACGCCTCAGCCGCCGACCCACGGACGTGGACGGTCGGCTGGGTCGGCGCCCTCGTGAGTGCCGCCCTGGCCAGCATCATCGCCCGACCAGACGGCGACGACGCCTACTTCGTCAATCTCTCGGCATGGGTCGCCGAACAGGGTCGCTTCCCGCTTCGGGACACGATGATCAGCCCGGACGTCTACCCGGCGCTCGGAGCCCACTCGCCTCCGGTCCACTCGATCGAGGGCCTCATCGGTGCCCTGGCCCGCGTGCTGCACATCGAGGCCGGCACCGCGACGTACGTCCTCGTGCCACCCTTGGCCACGGCTCTGGCAGTGCTCGTCCTGACCCGCATCGTGACGGCCGCCAGGATCCCCGCCGGTCCGGTGGCGCTGCTGGCCGCCCTGGGCTTCCTGTGGACCACGGGAGGCAGCGGCTACAGCTTCGGCAACTTCTTCGCCGTCCGCATGTGGCAGGGCAAGTCCATGCTCGTGTCGATCGTCATCCCGCTGGTGATCCTGTTCGGTGTCGAGCTGATCCGTCGCGGGAGTGCCCGAGCGCACCTGCTCTTCGGCGCCTCCCTCATCGCTGCGGTGGGGATGTCCAACACCGCGGTCTTCCTCGTCCCGGTTCTCGTCGGGGGACTCGTGCTCGCCGCGCTCGCCCTGCGCGAGATCCGCGGTGCGGTGCGGCTGAGCCTGTGGGTGGTGTACCCGATCATCGCCGGGCTGGCCACCCTGGTGTTCGCGACCCCTTCACCGACGAAGGCCCAGCTCGACGTCGAGGGATTCGTCCTGGCGGCCAGCCGAGCCGGGGACCCGTTGATGACGGTGCCGGGGCGCCACGGCATCTACGTCGTCTCCGCCCTGGCCTTGGGCCTCGGCATCCTCGGCCTTCGCGAGGTGGGGCTGCGCACGGCTGCCATCGGATCGCTCGCCGCCGCCGGGGTGATGCTGCTTCCTCCGGTGCGCGGGATCCTCGAGGGGATCGGCCTCACCTCCGTGGTGTGGCGGATGTGGTGGGTCGTGCCCATCCCCCTCCTCGTGGCGGGTCTCGTGGGCGCCGCCGCGCTCTTCCTGCCGCGCGGATGGCCACGCGCCGTCGGAGGCCTGCTGGCCATGCTCCTCGTCGTGCTCGTTCCGCTCGTGGGCGGTCGCTGGGTCGGCTCCGAGGGCAACAACGCCCGCTTCGTCTCCCCGATGGCCTGGAAGGTGCCGCGGGGAGCGCTCAGCGAGGCCCGTTTCATCGAGCAGGTCAGCCAACCCGGGGACATCGCCCTGGCTCCCTGGGACACCTCACGCGTGCTCGCAGCCCTCACGGTCGACGTGCAACCCGTCTCGGCCCGGCGCGCCTACCTGCCCACGTATGCCGGCACCCCCGAGGCGCAGGCCGGCAGCCGCGAGGAGCTGCAGGAGTTCGCCGACGAGCGCACCCCCGGCACGGACACCATCGGCGACGACCTCGACGCCGTGGGCGTCGACACCGCCTGCGTGGGCACCTCCCGCGGACGCGCCATCGACCTGCTCGAGGCCAACGGCTTCGAGGTGGTCGGCGTCATCAACAACCTGACCTGCCTGCGCCGCTGAGCCGCGCTCGGCCCCGCTGGAACCCTCAGCGCTGCTGGGTCCCCTGGTCCTCGTTGTAGCGGTCGAGCACCTCGTCCATGGGCCCGTCCAGGACCAGCTGCCCCTGTCGCAGGTACAGGCCCCTGGTCCCGAACCGCTTGAGGTCCCGCTCCGAGTGCGAGACGAGGAAGAGGGTCCGCCCCTCCGACAGCAGGCTCTCCATCCGGGTGTAGCACTTCTCCCGGAAGGCCTTGTCACCGACCGCGAGCACCTCGTCGACGAGGAAGATCGGTTCGTCGAGCGAGGAGATGACCGCGAAACCGAGCCGCACCTGCATCCCGGAGGACAGGTGGCGGTACGGCCGGTCGAGCGCCGCGCGAACCTGCGGGCCGGCGAAGTCGACGATGTCCTCGAAGCGCTCCTCGATCTGGGCCTTGGACAGCCCGTGCAGGCCGGCCTGCACCCAGAGGTTGTCGCGGCAGGTCAGCTCGCCGCGGAAACCTCCCGTGAGCTCGATGAGGGGGGCGACCCCCCCATTGACCTCGACGGTGCCGCGGTCGGGCAGGAGCACCCCGGCGATCGTCTTGAGCAGGGTGCTCTTGCCGCTGCCGTTACCCCCGACCAGGCCCACCGCCTCGCCCCTGGTGATCTCGAAGGAGATGTCCTTCAGCGCCCAGAAGGTGTCCGTGGACGTCGTCGCACGACCGTGGAACAGCAGGTCGCGCACCTGCATCTTGCGGCGGCGCGAGGTGTAGAACTCGACCCCGACGTCCTTCGCCGTGATGACCACGCTCATTCGCTCAGATCTCCTTCAGCACGGAGCGCTCGAGCCGCGAGAACGTCCAGAACCCGACGACGATGAACAGCAGGGACATCGCCACGCTCACCCCGACGTCGACCCAGGAGACCGATCGCTCGAACAGGCCGCCACGGTAGAGGGACAGGATGCCGTTGAGGGGGTTGAGGACGAGCACCGCCCGCAGCTGATCGGGCACCGAGTGCAGGCCGTAGAGCACCGGGGAGAGGTAGAAGAAGAAGCGCAGGAAGATGCGCACGACGCGCTGCATGTCGGTGGCGAGCACGGTGATCGGGGCGAGGATGAGCCCCAGCCCCACGAGCAGCAGGAACTGGAGTCCGACGCCGAGGGGGAACAACAGCAGTTCCCAGTCGAGGTCCACCCTGCCCTTCACGAGGTAGTAGATGACGAAGCCGACGAGGATGGGCAAGGACAGGACGTACTCCACCCCCTTGGCGATGACGCACCGGATGACCCAGACCTCTCGGGGAAGGTTCGTCGAGCGAACGAGGCGGGCCTCCTGGATGAGGCTCTTCGTCGTGTCCGTCACCGCCCCGGTGAACCACTGCCACGCGAGCAGGCCGGAGAGCAGGTAGAGGAAGTACGGGGTGTCGGCGACCCGGCCGGCCTTGAAGATGAAGGTGAAGACGACGAAGTAGACACTCGCCATGAGCAGCGGGTCGAGCACGGTCCACACGTATCCGAGCACGCTGCGCGAGTAGCGCACCCGCAGGTCGCGCTGGACGAGGGTCCCGAGGATCTCGCGCCGCTGCCACACCGCCGTGATCCGCTTGATCAACGCGGGGACCTCGATTCGGCGTCGGCGGGGAACGACCAGCGCCCGTGCAGGCGCCGTCGCGAGGATACGGCACCACGACCCGCCCGCGGACGAGGCGACATCAGATGTCGCGTTCCAGCACGAGGATGCCGTCCACGTCGCGCAGCATCCCATCCTGGATCAGCGTCGCGCGCAGACGTGCGTACTCGCCGGGGTCGCCGTGCGCGAAGTGCGCCAGGCGGGTGAGGAAGAGCGCCACGGAGCGGAAGGACCGGGTGATCACGAGGTTGGGCGTACCGGTCGTGCAGTTGAACTGCGTCACCGGGGTACGCCAGTCCCCGTAGTTCTCCGTGAGGTAGCGGTCGGCATCCGCGGGGCCGAGCACCGGCACCCCGGCGAGCATGTAGTCGGCGAGGTCGAAGGCGCTGTTCTCCCAGCGGTGGATCGAGGACCCGTGCCACAGCCGATCGCCCTCGAGGTGGTGCACGAAGACGTCGACGTTGATGCCGTTCTCGTGGATGAGCTTGACGAGCGCAGGCGCGCGCTCGACCGTGAACCGCCCCGGCTCGACCTCCACGACGGTCTGCGCGTCGTCGAGCTTCTTGACGACGTAGCGCGGGGAGCGCCGCAAGGCCGCGACGAGGTCGTCGAGGACCTCCGGGTGCTGCGGGTCGAAGGTGACCCCGACATCGATGTCGTAGTCGTGGGCGAGGAACCCACCCTCGCGGACGATGCCGAGGAAGGTCCCCGAGATGACGTACCAGCGCCACTGCTGGACCGGGAGGGCATCCGCGAGGTCCACCAGGGCCGTGCGCGCGTCATCGACGGAGAAGTCACCCTCTCGGTCGGATGCCGGCGCCGACGGCCCACCCTGGGCGGAGCTGATGAGCGCCAACAGGTCGTCGGCGTGCGCCCGGAAGTCCTCGCGCAACGCGCCGATGTCCCGGGCGCCGGCATCCAACTGGGCATGGATGCGAGCCGCCCGCACGAAGAGGTCGTCAGCCCGCCACAGGTGCTCGGGCAACGCGTCACGACGGTGCGCGATGAACGCCTCGAGCGACTCGAGGTCGGCCGGGGTCGCCCCGAGCGTGAAGTCGAAGAAGTCGTCGGTCACCGTCTCGACCTGGGGCCACCCGCGACGCAGTACCCACCCCGCCAGACGGAACGCGTACTTCGTCTCGTCCTCCACGAACTGGGTGCGCACGAGCCGGGCGATCGAGGGGCGCCCCGTCACGGCGAGGGTCCCGGCATACGCCGCTCCCCCGATGCCGTACCGGAACGCGGGTGAGTGCGACCGGTTGAGGAAGTTGAGCAGCGAGTACGACTTGGTGAGCATCAGCTGCCGTCCGTGAGGAGCTGGTCGACGAAGCGCGCGGCGGCGTGGCCGTCCTCCAGCGAGGCGAACTTCTGCCGGAAGGCCTCGTACCGCCCGGCGTGCTCGGCGACCACCCGGTCGAGGTCACCGAGGGCGTCGATGACGTCGTTGGTGTGGGTGAGCAGCGGTCCCGGGGCCTCGGCCTCGAAGTCGATGTAGAACCCCCGCAGGTCATCGCGGTACGCCTCGAGGTCGTGCGTGAAGAAGAGCATCGGCCGTCCGGTGTTGACGAAGTCGAACATGACCGAGGAGTAGTCGGTGACGAGCACGTCGGCGACGAGGTAGAGGTCACTGATGTCGGGGTAGTGGGACACGTTGCGCGCGAAGTCACCGAACATCGAGGTGTCGACGCTGTCGGCGACGAGCTGGTGCCCGCGGATCAGCAGGACGGCGTCGTCGGCGAACTCGCGGTGCATCCGCTCGAGGTCGAGCTTCATCGCGAACTGGTAGCGGCCTGACCTGTCGTACTGGTTGTCCCGCCACGTGGGGGCATAGAGGATGACCCGCTTGCCGGGCTCGATGCCGAGCCGGGCTGCGGCCTGCGCCGTGCGGGCGGCACGTTCCTGCGGCCGGTGGAAGACGTCGTTGCGTGGGTAGCCGGTCTCGAGCACCCGTCCGTCGAAGCGGAATGCCCGGCGGAAGATCTGCGTGGAGTAGGCGTTCGGGGAGACGAGCGCGTCCCAGGTGGCCACCTCCTTGGCGAACTGCGTGAGGTAGTTCTTGTTCGCCATCTGCAGGTTCTCGATGTCGAAGCCGATCCGCTTCAGCGGGGTTCCGTGCCAGGTCTGGCCGTAGACCGTGCCCGGGCGCTTCACGTAGTGCTTGGGCATCGAGTCGTTGCTGACCACCCAGCGTGCGCGACCGAGGGTGTGGAAGTACTCGCGGCTGCCGACGACGACCGTCTCGACACCATCGGGCACCTCGACGCCGTGGTGCTCGACCGCCCACACCTGACGGCGCCCGTCCCCACGCCGCACGAGCTCCTCGAAGATGGCACGGGGATTGTCCGAGTACTGCCGCCCCTTCCACGCCTCGAAGAAGACCGTGTCCGTCAGTGGGAGCCGCCGCGCGAGTCGGTAGTGCACTCGGCGGGCGATCTTCTGGTTGAACGCGCCGCGGTCCCTCCACGCCCCGCCCCCGTCGACGACGAGCCCCAGCTCGTGGGACGGGGAGGTGCGCAACACGACGACGACCTTCTCGCCGCCCGTGTCGGACAGGTGCGCCTCGGCACCAGCCGAGACGTGCACCCCGAGCGTCGCCTCGTCATCCCCGTGCACCCCGGCGAGGACGCTCCAGCGTCCGGGACGCAGCCAGCGCAGGCAGGGCTGCCCCGGCGAACCCGTGGCCGGCACGAGTGCGCGCCACGTCCCACCGAGCACCTCGACGGGCACCTCGAGACGGTCCGAGCGAGAGAGCAGGACGAGCTGATCGAGATCGACGTCCTCGGTGTCTCCGTGCAGCTCCAGCCCATCCGGCGTGAAGGCGAAGTCGGTGAGCAGTGGTCGCAGCGGGCCGTCGACGAGGACCGCCCCGGTGACGCCGCGCTCACGCAGCTGCAGCAGTCGGCCGTGCAGCCGGGCCCGTCCGGCGCCCGCCTCGGGGTCGACGTCGAGCGGGCCGACGTGGCGACCGTTGATCCGCAGGCTCCGGGGGGCTTCCCGTTCGGTCGAGGAGGCCACCGTGACGAGCTCGTCGACGACGGCGGACGCGTCCTGCGGGTCGTCCGCCGCGGCCACGGCCAGCCACAGACGCCAGTGGCGTTCGGCGAGCGAGCGCGAGGTGACGTGGAGCGATTCGGCGGGGATGCGCGCGGTCCCCGTCGCACCTTCCCGGTCGACGCGGACCGTGACACCTTCGGAGGCGTCGAGGCGACGCAGGTGCACGTAGGAGTCAGGTAGCTGGGTGCCCGGGGCCGCGCGCAGGGTCAGCACCACCTCCTCGCCCTCGACCACGACGTCGCGAACGACGACCGGAGCCCTGCGGGCGGCGATCCGCATCTTCTTGCCCCGGTAGCCGGGAACGACGAGGACGCCGTCGGGCGCCCAACCGCGCGGCGGGTGCAGGGCACGGGAGTACTCGGGGCTGCCGACGACCGACCCCCGTCGAGCTGCTGGGGCGGCCACCTGGGCGACGAGTTCGTACTCGACGGCATCCTTGCCGTCGGGCAGCACGAGGTCGGCTGCGGGGACCCGGGCAAGGAAGCCCGAACCGTCGTAGTTGACCGCCCGGTTCTTGGCCCGGCCGGTGATGTCCACCCGGCGCACCCGCCGCGCCCGCACGGAACGGCGCTCGGCCTTGGAGCCCACGACTCGCAGCTGCATCCGGTGCACCGTCGTCCCCGGGCCGATGTCCGGGACCCCATCGATGTAGCCGTGCCCGTCGATCTCGAGGGAGGAGCCCTTCCATCGCACATCACGGATGCCGGTCACGAGCCGCTGCGAGCGGGTCACCTCGTAGACCGAGTCCGGGACACCCACGGACGAGTCCCCGAAGTAGGGCAGCTGCACGTACAGGCGGACTCCGCGACGGACGACCTCGGGCCTGGGACCGCGCACCTGCAGCTGGTGGGCCTCCACGAGCTCGGCGGTGCGGTTCTCCCGGATGAGGTGGTACGAAAGGCGGCGCCGCGGTGGGAGCTTGGCGATCACGGCCGGGTCGACGTCGGCGAGGTACTCACGAAAGACCCGCACGAGGGTCTCGGCGAACTCCTCGTCGCCCTCGTGCAGGACGTCGAGGAAGAGCGGCATGTCGAGGGTCAGGACCTTCTCGTCGTGCAGCCGCTTGCCGTCGACCTCGCCCGTGCGCTCGAGGAAGCTGTTGACCGAGGAGACCGCAGCCATCCGGTCGATGAGGTTGCGGCTCTCGGCCCGACGCTGGGTGATCGACTGCTCGGCGGTCTGGCGTTCGCGCCAGAGGTAGACCGGCTCCTCGATGAGGTCCACGGACCGGGCCAGGAAGTGCGCTGGCACCGTCAAGGGGATGTCCTCGTAGAGGACGCCCTCGGGGAAACGCAGCCCGTGCTCGACGAGGAACTCTCGCCGGAAGATCTTGTTCCACGCGGTGGTGTCGTACAGCAGCGAGGGCATGGCCCGCACGTGCGTGCCGATGCGGGTCTCGGGGACCGCCCGGCGGTGCAGTCCGGACGGGCGGGTACGGGCTCCGTCGTAGCGGAGCACACCGCCGCTGACGATGTCACTGCCACTGCCTTCGATGGCGTGCATCATCAACTCGTAGGCATCACGTGGGACGACGTCGTCGGAGTCCACGAACGTCACGAACTCGGTGCCCGCAGCATCGAGTCCGATGTTGCGCGCCCGCCCCAGGCCCCCGTTCTCGACGTGCAGGACCCGCCACCCGGGACGCCCCTGCGCGAACTCGTCGGCAATCTCCCCCGATCGGTCGGGGGATCCGTCGTCCACGAGCAGGACCTCGAGGTCGCTGAAGGTCTGGTCGGCCAGGGACTCCAGGCACGACACGAGGTAGTCCTCGACGTTGTAGATCGGGACCACCACACTCAGCCGCGGACGGGAAGGGGCTGCTGGGTGGTCTCGCACAATCGTTCAGTATTCCAAAGTGAGTCGCGGTTGCGGGAATCGTGGCGAGTCGCCGCCACTGCGCCGAGGCCTGCTCGCACCGATCACGGCGTCAGCCTGCCGAGCAGACGCTCGCGAGGTCCGAGGTGTCGGCATCCGGGTCCGAACCGGGACGATCCATGACCGCCTGCTTCTTCGGTTCCGTCGCCGACGCCTTCGCGCCACCACCGGATGCCGTGGACGCCTCCGGCCCCGCGGCAGGCTCCTCGGCCGCCTTTTCGTCGGCCTGTTCGGACCGTGCGATGGCCTTGTCGACCGCAGCGTGCACGACGGCCGGGTCGTAGTCCCACGGCTTGATGAGCGGAGGCACGAAGTTCACCGAGGTGATCTTCTGCTGCTTGGTCTTCACGGCCAGGTCACCCAGGGTCGCGAGCGCGCCCTGCGGGATGTCGGTCTGGAAGACGCCCTTGGTGGCGTTGGCGATGTCGCCGAAGTTCAGCACCACGGTCTGCGGGTCGAGCTGGCGGATCATCGCGGTCACGACACAACGCTGGCGGGCCATCCGCTCGTAGTTCGTGGAGTTGGCCCGGCTCCGGGCGTACCAGAGCGCGTCGTGGCCGTCGAGGTGCCGCTCCCCCGCCTCGATCCAGCCCTTGATGTTGGCCTGCGAGCCGATCGGCGTGCGTCGCTGCACGGTGATGTCCAGGCCACCCACGGCATCGACGAGGCTGCGGAACCCCTTGAGGTCGACGAGCACGTGGTACTGGATGTCGAGGCCGGACAGCGCCTCGACCGCCTCGGTCGTCGCGAGCAGGCCGGGGTCCTTCGTGCCGGCCGGGAACTCATCGGCGTGGTCACGCCCCCAGGTGTACAGGCCGTTGAGGAGGCATTCGTCACCGCAGGTCCACCCCTGCGGCATCAGCCCAGCCATGACCGAGCCGGGTCGAAACGTGATGTGCTCCGTCTCGCGGGAGAAGCCGAACAGCACGGCCCGTCCCGTCTCGGCATCGACGCTGGCCAGCTGGATGCTGTCGGGTCGCAGGCCCTCACGCCCGCGACCGCTGTCCCCGCCGAGCAGGAGGATGTTGAACCGGCCGTCGACGGCTCCGGCCGCGTCCCCGGCACCGAACACCGAGGTCATCGCCGTGCGGGCAGCCCCCACGTTGACGCCGGCGTAGGCGGTGCCCCCCGGAAGGATGACGAGCAGGACGACGAGGGCGACGAGCAGGCGACGCCGGTCGGTTCGAGCGAGCCGGTCGGGGCGACCGATCCGCCAGGCGTCGACGAGGAGCCCCAGCCACAGCGCGGCCATGGCGAAGAGCACCACCTGGAGCACCGCGAGGAACCACCGGTGGGTGATCACCGTGAGCGCCGCCGTGCGGTTGACGACTGCCAGGAGGCCGAGGAGGGCGGCACCCGCCCACACCCCGAACCAGCCCCTGAGGGCGAAGCGCCCGAGGGTCGGGTTGCCGACCGCGAGCTGGGCCGAGCCGGGCAGCACGACCGTGAGGCCGAGCAGCGCGTAGGCGCGGCGGCGGTCGCGGCGCGGGTCGCCCGTGGTGCGGGTGTCAACTCGGATCGGCGCTTCGGTCGCGGTGCGATCGAGCACCGCGGAGCCGCTCTGTGATCCCATGACT
>JAGNQK010000169.1 GCA_017989115.1 Dermatophilaceae bacterium
GGGCCAGCCTGCCACGCGAACGGCATCCCGCCAACCCCGGGGCACCATCCGGACACGCGTCAGCCGCGCACCCGCACCGACAGGCAGGTCACGCAGCCCTCGAGCTTCTCGAGCTCGGAGATGTCGACCTCGTCGACGACGTACCCGCGGTCGCGGAAGGATGCCGCGGTGGTCGGCGCGCTCGCGGCCATCACGAGGTGCCCCTCACCGACGACGATGACGTGGGCACCCCCTTCCTCGGGTACGTCCTCGTAGACGGGGAACGCCTCCTTGTCGTCGACGACCGGCCCCCAGCCGATGACGGTGCCGTCGGGCAGCGCCGTGACGGCCGACTTCAGGTGCAGGGCACGAGTGACCGGAACGGCCTGGACGCGCACCCCGAACTCCTTGAGGTGGGTGGCCAACTGCTGGATGCCGACGCCGTTGGTCCGGCCCCCGAGGCCGACGTAGGCGGTGTCACCGGCGCGCAGCACGTCTCCCCCGTCGAGGGTGCCCGGCTCCTCGATCCGCACGACCCGCAGGCCGAGGTCGCGCACGGCCCGCTCCGCCCCGGCGGTCTCCCCGCGCCGCTCGAGGGCCCCCGGGCGGGTGATGACGGCGAGGTCGCCGTGGACGACGACGGCATCCTCGATGAACACGGCATCCGGGCAGTCGTCGGCGGGTTCGACCTCGACGACGTCCCAGCCGGCTGCGGCGAGTGCCGCGCAGTAGGCCGTCCACTGCTCGATCGCGAGGTCGAGGTCGATGGGTGAACGGTCGATGTGGGTGACGATGCCGTCGGCGAGGCGGGGGCCCGGACGGCGCACGAGGGCGGTCGGCATGGCGCCCACTGTAGGAGTTCTGGTCTCCCCCTCGCGAACTGGCCGGTAACTCACTACGTTGAGCGCCGACGCCATGGGGCGTGTTGGGCTCGAGGGAGGAACCACCCGATGTCGATGTCACTGGGCGAACAGCTCAAGCGGCGCAAGCCGATCGTCTTCCGCCAGCACCACCACGAGGGTGAAGAGCTCGCTCGCAACCTCACGACCTTCCAGCTGATGATGTTCGGTGTCGGTGCCACCGTCGGCACCGGCATCTTCTTCGTGCTCAGCGAGTCGGTGCCCGAGGCCGGGCCGGCCGTGATCATCAGCTTCCTCATCGCCGGTCTCGCTGCCGGGCTGTCGGCGCTGTGCTACGCCGAGCTCGCCAGCGCCATCCCGGTCAGCGGGTCCACGTACTCGTACGCGTACCACGCGATGGGTGAGCTCGTCGCGGTCATCATCGCCGGGTGCGTGCTGCTGGAGTACGGCGTGGCGACGGCGGCCGTGGCGGTCGGCTGGAGCGGCTACTTCAACGAGCTGCTCGACTCCACGATCGGAGTGCAGATCCCGCAGGCGCTGTCGACGTCGTTCATCGCCGGGCCCGGTGAGGACCCCACCGGCGGCCTGCTCAACCTGCCCGCGGTCGTGCTCGTCTTCATGTGCATGTTCCTGCTGCTACGGGGCGCCACCGAGTCCGCCAAGATCAACTCGATCATGGTGGTCATCAAGCTCGGCGTGCTCCTCCTGTTCGTCGTCATCGGCCTCACGGCGTGGAACGGCAGCCACTTCGACAACTTCTTCGGGGCGGGCATCGCCGGGGTGACGGCCGCTGCGGGCACGATCTTCTTCTCCTTCATCGGGTTGGATGCCGTGGCCACCGCGGGTGAGGAGGTCAAGGACCCGCAGCGCTCGCTCCCCCGGGCGATCATCGGGGCGCTGATCATCGTCACCACGGTCTACGTCCTCGTCGCCCTCGCGGGGATCGCTGCCAAGGAAGCCGGCTGGTTCGAGACCGAGGAAGCGCAGAGCGCGGGCCTCTCCCAGATCCTCAACGACATCACGGGCACGAGCATCTGGGGCACCGTCCTCGCGGCGGGCGCCGTCATCTCGATCTTCTCGGTGACCCTCGTGACGCTCTACGGGCAGACCCGTATCCTGTTCGCCATCGGCCGCGACGGGCTCATCTCACGCAGGTTCACCAAGGTCGACGCCAAGACGATGGCACCGAACTTCAACACCATCGTCGTCGCGATCGTCGTCGCCCTCATCGCCGGGTTCGTCCCCTCGGACTACCTGTGGGACACCGTCTCGATCGGCACGCTCGTCGCGTTCTCGGTCGTAGCCCTGGGCGTCCTCGTCCTGCGTCGCACGCACGCCGACCTCGATCGCCCCTTCCGCATTCCGGGCTACCCCGTGACGCCCCTGCTGACCATCGCGGCCTGCGTGTGGATCCTCATCGGTCTGCCGATGACGACGTGGGTCATCTTCCTCGCCTGGCTCGCCATCGTGATGGCGTTCTACCTCGCGTACGGTCGTCGCAACGCGACACTGAACACGTACGTCGACCCCGAGGAGATCGCCGAGCCGCGCGGTAAGGAGGACCAGTGACCATCCTGCTGGCGTTCAGCCCTCACCAGGACGACACCGGGGCAGTGGAGCTCGCGTGCCAGCTCGCCCGGTCCAACAACGACTCGGTGCACGCCGTCACGGTGGTGCCGCAGGCCTGGCCGACGGCCGTCGCCGGTGACACCGATCGCGACTTCAAGCTGTGGGCGCAAGAGGAAGGTGAGTGGTCGGCATCCGCTGCCCGTGACGTGCTCGCAGAGCACCCGGACGTCGTCAGCGAGGCCAGCTGGTGCGCGGGGCGTTCCGTTCCCCAAGCCCTGCTCGACCGGGCGGCCGAGCTCGACGCAGGCCTCATCGTCGTCGGGTCCGGCGACGAGGGGCCGCACGGCAAGGTCTTCCTCACGAGCAAGACCGACCGGCTGCTGCACTCGTCCGGGGTGCCGGTGGCGATCGCGCCGCAGGGGTACTGGAGCGGGCCTACGGGGCGGGTCACCCGCGCCACCCTCGGGTTCCGTGGCGATGACGCCACGTGGTCGCTGCTCGACCGCGCCGCCGAGATCTGCCGCCGCGTCGATGCCTCGATGCGCCTGGTCACCTACGCCGTGCGCGGTCGCACCATGCGGCCCAACACCGTCAGCGGAGCCGAGGAGATGGTGCACCAGCAGTGGATCCGCCAGGCCACCGCCGAGCTCAAGGAGGCAGTGGAGCACCTGCACTCGCTGGGGTTCACCGATGACCAGGTGTCCAGCGAGGTGGCCGTGGGGTCGTCGTGGGGCAGGGCCATGGATCGCCTCGAGTGGCACCGCGGCGACGTGCTCGTCGTGGGGTCGTCGTCGACGTCGTCGCTGCTCCAGCGGGTCTTCCTCGGGTCGAGCGCCGCGAAGATCGTGCGGAACTCCCCCGTGCCGGTGCTGGTCGTTCCGTAGCCGCTACCCCTGCTGCCGGCTCAGGTGCCCGGGAAGAGTGAGTGGTAGGCGTTGAGCGCGGGCTGCCCACCGAGGTGGGCGAAGAGCACCGTCGAGTCGGCGGGGATGTCGCGCTCGCGCACGAGGTCGATGAGCCCGGCCAGTGACTTGCCCTCGTACACGGGGTCGGTGATCATCGCCTCGAGCTCGGCGCCCAGGCGCATGGCCGCCATCGTGGAGTCGACGGGGATGCCGTAGAGGTCGCCGGCCCAGCCGTCGAGCAGGGTGAACTCGTCGTCGCGCAGGTCGCGCCCGAGGTCGATGACCTCGGCCGTGTGCCGGGCGATGCGCTCGAGCTGGTCGCGAGTCTTGGCCAGGGTGGCCGAGGCGTCGATCCCGATGACCCGACGGCGCACCCCGGTGAGGTCCTCGAGCGCCGCGAACCCGGCGATCATCCCGGCGTGGGTCGAGCAGGTGACGGTGCACACGACGATGGTGTCGAAGAGGATGCCGAGCGTCTCCTCCTGCTCGGCGACCTCGAACGCCCAGTTCGCGAAGCCGACCCCGCCGAGCGGGTGCTCGGAGGCACCGGCGGGAATCGGGTAGGCGGTGCCGCCGCTCTCCTCGACCTCGCGCAGGGCGTCCTTCCACGAGTCGCGGATGCCGATGTCGAACCCGGCCGGATCCAGGCGCGAGTCGGCGCCCATCATCCGGGAGAGCAGGATGTTGCCGACCTTGTCGTTGACCGGGTCGTCCCAGGGCACCCACTTCTCCTGCACGAGGCGGGCCTTGAGGCCCAGGTGGGCCGCGACCGCGGCGACGGCTCGGGTGTGGTTGGACTGGTAGCCACCGATGGACACGAGAGTGTCGGCGCCACTGGCGAGGACGTCGGGGACGATGTACTCGAGCTTGCGCACCTTGTTGCCACCGAACGCGAGGCCGCTGTTGACGTCCTCACGCTTGGCCCACACCTGGGCACCCCCGAGGTGGTTGCTCAGCCGGCGCAGATGCTGAAGAGGGCTGGGGCCGAAGGTGAGCGGGTGGCGAGGGATTTCGCGCAGGCGCATGGAACCACGGTAGCCATCTCAGCCGTCGTCGCGCACCGTCTCGCGGTGGATCCGCTCGAGGCCGTCGAGGATGAGGTCGAGGGCGAACTCGAACTCCTGGTGGGCGTCGCACCCACCACTACCGCCGATCTCGGTGGCCATCTCGACGATGCGGGGGTAGCGCTTCATCCACTCGTCGAACTGCTGCTCACGGGCCGCCTCGTCCTGCGCTGGCTCCTGTGTGGGGAAGACCTCCTGGGTGAACCCCCACATCCGGGAACCGATGGCGTGCATGGCGCGGTGCGTGAGGTCGACCGAGAACCCCCCGGCACGAAACGACGCGGCGATCGCCTCCATGTGGTCGAGTACGACGGGAGAGGCCTGGGTGCGGGTCTCGATGAGCCCGGGCGCCCACGGATGGCGCAGCAGCGCCGCCCTCGACGACAAAATCCGGGCCCGGATGCCGTGCCGCCAGTTCTCGTCCGGGCCGGCGGGTTCGATCTCGCCCACGACGTGGTCGACCATCGCGTCGAGGAGCTCGTCCTTGTTGGCCACGTGCTTGTAGAGCGCCATGGGGACGACGTCGAGGCGCTGGGCCAGGGTGCGCATGCTCAGCGCGTCGATGCCGACCTCGTCAGCGAGGGCCACCGCGGCCTCGACGACGTCGTGGCGCTGGAGCCGGGGGCGCTTGCTGCTTGACACGCGTACACCGTACACCTATGGTCATCGCATTCTTAGGTGTACGCCGTACACAACTGTCCGTGAAGGAGCCCCCATGTCCCC
>JAGNQK010000170.1 GCA_017989115.1 Dermatophilaceae bacterium
CTCGGGTTCGACGCGCAGATGCACGACCCCGAGGCGGTCGGGCGCTACGAGGCGGCCTTCGCCAGGGCCTGGGCCAGTGACGACCTCACCGAGGGCCGCCGAGCCTTCGCCGAGCGCCGCGAACCCAGCTTCCGAGGACGGTGATCACGGTGTCCGAACCCCACGAGCACCACCACGGCGGTCATGACCACGACGGGCACGGCCACGACGAGCACGGCCACGGCCACGGCCACCCGTCCGCCGCCGGTGCCGGCCCTCTCGCCGACGCCAGTGTCCGGCGCGCCAGGGTCAACGACGCCCCCGCAGTCGGCCTCGTGCAGGCGGTGGTGTTCCGCGAGGCCTACTCCGGGCGCGTCCCGGACGAGGTCGTCGCCCAGTTCGAGCCCGATGCGTTCGCCCGTTCGTGGCGGGAGAGCCTCACGGCGCCACCCGGCGGCATCCACCGCCTGCTCGTCGCCTGCGCCGGTGACCAGGTCGTCGGCCTGTGCGCGATCGGCCCGTCGCAGGACCCGGATGCCGGCGGCGCCACCGGGGAGGTCACCGTCCTCGGTGTGCACCCCGACGCCCGGCGCCAGGGCCATGGCTCACGCCTGCTCAACGCCGGCGCCGACCTGCTGCGGGAGGCCGGGGCGGACACGGTGAGCCTGTGGCTGCTCGCCCACGACGAGACCACCCGCGAGTTCGCCGCCGCATCCGGCTTCGCCCCCGACGGCGCCTACCGCGACCGGGTCGTCTCCCCCGACGGGCAGACCCTGCGCGAGGTCCGGCTGTCGGCGAGCCTGCTCGACTCCGAGCCCGGCGGGCCCGGCGATCTCGAGCCCGCGTGAGCGCTGACGCACCGCTCTCCCCCGAACGCCGACGTGAGGTCGTGCGTCAGGCGTGGTCGGTCGGTGTCGCGAGCGGTACGTACGGGGTCAGCTTCGGGGCACTGGCGGTGGCAGCCGGTCTGGACATCTGGCAGGCCCAGGTGCTCTCGCTCGTCATGTTCACCGGCGGCTCGCAGTTCGCCTTCGTCGGCATCGTCGCCGCGGGCGGCCTGGCAGCGGCGCCCGCTGCCATCGCGACCGCGACCATGCTCGGCATCCGCAACGGCCTCTACGGGTTGCAGACCTCCCAGCTGTTGCGGGTCACCGGGGTCAAGCGCCTGGCCGCGGCCCAGCTGACGATCGACGAGTCGACGGCCGTCGGCATCGCCCAGCCGGAGCCGCAGGCGGGCCGGCTCGGCTTTTGGCAGACCGGGATCGCCGTGTTCGTGCTGTGGAACTCCTCGACCCTGCTGGGCGCCCTGCTCGGCAACGCCCTCGGCGACCCGCGCCGGCTCGGTCTGGATGCCGCCGCCGCAGCCGCCTTCGTCGCCCTGCTCTGGCCGCGCCTGAAGAGCCGGGACGCGACCGCGACCGCGGTGCTCGCGATCGCGATCGCGCTGCTCGCCTCCCCCGTGCTGCCCGCCGGTGTCCCCGTCATCCTCGCCGCCACCGCGGCCCTGGTCGTCGGGCTGCGCCACCCGGGACGCCATGAAGGGCCGCTCGAGGGCGCCGACGGAACCCTGCCCGGATCGGACCCGACGCCATGAGCCTGTGGGGTGCCGTCCTGCTCGCGTGCGCGTTGTCCTTCGCGGTCAAGCTCGCGGGGTACCTCGTCCCCGAGAGCCTGATGGCCGGGGAGCGCACCCAGCGGGTGACGACCCTGCTGCCGGTGGCGCTGCTCGCGGCGCTCGTCGTCGTGCAGACCGTGACCGGGGATGCCGGGTCGCTCGTCGTCGACGCCCGTCTCGTCGCGGTCGCGGCAGCCGTCGTCCTGCTCCTGCTGCGCGCGAACTTCCTCGTCGTCGTCCTCGCCGCAGGCGCGCTCGCAGCGCTCCTACGGGCCCTCGGCTGGGGCTGACCTCGTGGCGGAGCGATAGCGGTCCACGACGATGTCCACGAGCCGGTCGTCGGGGGCGAGCGGGCCGGTGACGACGTCGCCGCCCGCCTCCTCGAGCCGCCGCTGGAAGAAGCCGGGTGCCAGCAGGTACGAGGCGAGGGCCACGGGCCCTGCGCTGTCCGCGCGGGCCAGCGCCACGGCATCCGCTGCTGACGGCTGCGGACCGGCCGCGAACCCCAGCGTCACCGGCCCGCCCCAACGGCGCGCCAAGGCCTGCGCCACGGCCGCGCTGTCGGCCTGGGCGCGTGCGTCGCTGGACCCCGCAGGGACGAGGACCACCGGCATCCCCGGGGTGGCACCCGCTTCGGCCAGCCGGTCGAGCACGATGCCGACGAGCCGGTCATCAGGGCCGAGCGCCGGGGTGGCGACGACGTCGGGGCGGCGAGCGACGGCATCCGCGATGTCGACGTGCACGTGGTACCCGCCGGCGAGCAGGAGGGGGACGACGACCCCACCCTCCCCCGGGGGCAGCGCGTCGACGACCTCGACGATGTCGGGGCCGTGGACGTCGACGTAGGCGGGCTGCACCGACACTGCGGGCAGCCGGGCTGCGACGGCGGCGACGACGGCCTCGATCGTCGCGCGGCCCGCCGGGTCACGCGTGCCGTGGGCACAGACGATCAGTGTCGGCAGCCCATCCCCCGACTCATTGCACATCAGCCACCTCCTTGCCCGGCCACGACGTCCCGCACACGGGATCGTCGAGGAACCCCGGGGCCGCGACTGCTCCGACGACGACGATCGCCGGTGCGCGAACCGTCGAGGTGGCCGCGACCTGCGCCGCAGTCGCGAGCGTCGCCCGGGTCACCCGCTGCCGGGGTGTCGAGCCGTCCTCGACGATGGCCACCGGCAGGTCGGGGCGCACCCCGTGCGCGACGGCGGCCTCGCAGATGCGCGGCAGCGCCGAGACCCCCATGAGGATGACGAGCGTCGAGCCAGCGGCGAGCGCCGCCAGCGACGCGGCATCCGCCCCCGCGTGCCCCGAGGTGATGTGCACCGACGTCGCCAGCCCGCGTTGGGTGACGGGGATGCCGGCCAGTGCGGGCACGCTCAGCGCCGAGCTGATGCCGGGCACGACGGTGACGTCGACCCCCGCCGTCCGGCACGCGTGCACCTCCTCGCCGCCGCGGCCGAAGACGTACGGGTCACCACCCTTGAGGCGCACGACGGTCAGCCCTCGGCGGGCCCGCTCCACGAGGATGTCGTTGATCTGCTCCTGCGGGACGGGGTGGTTGGTCGGGTCCTTGCCGACGTCGACGACCTCGACGTCCGGGGGCAGGTGCTCGAGCAGGTCGGTGGCGCCCAGGCGATCGGTGACGACGACGTCGGCGCCGGCCAGCGCCTCGAGCCCGGCGCGCGGGACGAGCGCCGGGTCGCCCGGGCCGCTGCCGACGAGGATGACCCGACCGACACCCGTGCGACGCCGCCGCCGCAGGTCGACCGCACCCGCGCCGAGGTGGTCGGCCAGCGCGTCGCGCACGGCAGCCACCCGACCCGGGTCCGGCTCGGCGGTGGACAGCGCACCGACGATCACGTCACCGTGGGTGATCGTCGCCGGCAGCCGCGCGGTCCCGGCGGTCCCCTGCGAGGCGTTGACGCACCAGATCCGGCGGCTCTCGCACCAGGCGGTGACGTCGGCGTTGCGCACGGGGTCGCCGGTGGCGGCCACGACGAGCCAGGCACCGTCGAGGTCATCCCGCTGCACCGGCCGCGGGACCAGCTCGACGCGGGCGGCGCGGGCGGTGCTGGTGGTGCCGGCGTCGGTGGTGAGCGCCACGGCATCCGGCGACGGGTCCGGGTCGACGATGACGACGTGGGCACCGCCGTCAGCGAGCAGCCGAGCCCGCCTCGTGCCGACCGCCCCACCGCCGACGACGACGACCCGGCGGCCGGTGAGGTCGAGCCCGAGCAGGAACATGTGGCTCAGGTGAGGCCGAGGTAGTGCTCGAGCCCCACCGTGACGCCCGGGTGGCCAGCGACGCTGCGCACCGCCGTGAGCACCCCCGGCATGAACGACACCCGGTCGAACGAGTCGTGGCGGATCGTCAGCATCTCCCCCGCGGCGCCGAAGAGCACCTCCTGGTGGGCGACGAGCCCGCGCAGCCGCACCGAGTGCACGGGGATGCCGCTGACCTGCGCCCCGCGGGCGCCGTCGGGGTCGTGGGTGGTCGCGTCGGGCACCGGGCCGAGCCCGGCGGCCTCCCGGGCTTCACCGATGAGGGATGCCGTGCGCGCTGCGGTTCCCGAGGGCGCGTCGACCTTGTCGGGGTGGTGCAGCTCGATGACCTCGACGGACTCGTAGTAGGCCGCGGCCTTCGCGGCGAAGGCCATCATGAGCACCGCGCCGAGGGCGAAGTTGGGGGCGATGAGCACTCCGACGCCGGGAGCCTGCGCCACCTGCTCGCGCAGGGCGACCAGGCGGTCCGGTGACCAGCCGGTCGTGCCCACGACGACGTGCACCCCCCGGGAGACGCAGTGCGCCACGTTCGACGGCGAGGCGTCGGGCACCGAGAACTCGACGACGACCTGCGCGCCGGCGAGGTCGCCGAGGTCGTCCCCGACATCGAACCGTCCGACGAGCTCGAGGTCGTCAGCCGCCTCGACCGCAGAGCAGACGGTGGAGCCCATCCGCCCGCTCGCACCGATGACGGCCACCCGTGTCGCACCCATGGCGAGCACTGTAGTGGCGGCACCGACGAAGCCCCCGCCACGCCGGGTCGTTCACCTTCCGTTCATCTTCAGTCCATCTTCGGTTACCCTTGGCTCAGGACGTGACATACCAACCCGAGAGGAGGGACCGATGAAGAAGCTCGTTGCTCCCATGACGCGGACCGGACTGACCATGCGTTGGGTCCCCGTGACGACGGCCGACGGTCGTCGGACCATGGAGATGCGCTGGAGCGCACCCCCGACGATCAAGCGTCAGGCTTCCTGACCTCGTTCACGCGTTCGGCGGCCCGCTGACGCCACACCCTCCCGAGGTAGGCCTGGTCGGGGGCGATGTCGAGCCGGTACCTCGTGTACTCGGGGTCGAAGGGCGTGCGGGCGTGGTAGGCCCGGATCGAGGAGTCGAGCACGACGACGATCTCGCCGGCCGCCCTGCTGAAGAAGTCGGAGTGGTCGACCATCCGGATGTTCGGGTCCCACCTGACCCGGCGGATCGCCTCGGTTCGG
>JAGNQK010000039.1 GCA_017989115.1 Dermatophilaceae bacterium
ACTGCCCAGGAGCGGGGTGACTTGGGGCGGAGGGGCATAGGCAGGCGGGCGCGTGAAAAGTCGCGCAGTCCTGTCGCGGAGCTGCGGAGCAGCTACCCCGTCGACCGCGACGGCTCCTCCCGTGGTGTGGAAGAGCCGCCGTGCGGAGCGGGATGCGTCATTGGTGGAGCAGGGTGGCGGCCTGGTTGGTGGAGATCCGCGTGCGCTGGCCAAGGAGTCTGTTTTGAGGTGAGGGCCCTGTGGCCCGGGGCGGAGGAGCGGTTCCTTCCGCCCCGGGCGCAGTGTTCAGGGGTAGATCTCTCCTGCGAACCAGGTGCTCGCGTCGATCCATTCGCCGCTCCCGCCGCCGCCCCAGCCGTTGTTCACGTAGAACGCGGTGTCGGTGACGGTTTCGGTCCAGTCCCACCAGAGGAAGGAGTGGCGGATGGTCCTGTGTTGCCACGCGTAACCCCAGGCGACGGGGTAGTGGCTCAACCAGCCTGTGCCGATGACAGCGGGCGTGCGCCGGTAGGCGATTGAGTTCGCGGCGTAGTTGGCCAGCCGGGTCTCGTGGATGCCGAGGCTGTTCCAGTGGGTGTCGAGTCGGGTGTAGCTGCGGCCGTTGAGGTACTGCCACGCCCCGGGCATGTCCCATGGGGTCGTCGCTCCGGAGCCGAAGGCGCAAAACGTGCCGACCTGCCCGTTGAGCTCGCCGATCATGTTGTTGACACCCCCGTCCTGGTTGATGGGTGCGACGACGTCGGCGCCACGGCCGCCGTTCTCCCTGTAGAGGCCGTTGCGGCCGGCCCAGTACGAGTTGCCGCTCGCGGCTTGGCGGTCGCCCCAGGCGAAGAGGATCCCCCACGCGGTGGGGCCGCAACCGACCGCGCACCCGCCGAACGGGAACTGGTTGTAGCGAGGCTGCTGGCCGGCGGTGCCGGCCCAGAAGTAGTTCCAGCTCATGTCAGAGTTCCTCTCCGAGCGGCCCGATGCGGTTCACGGTGGTCGTGGGTGCCTGGTCGGGCACGATGAAGTACCGGAGGCGTTCTTCGCTGCCGGCGTATCGCAGGTGCACCTCGAAGCTCGTGTCCTTGGCGCTGACGTCTGCGCGCGGTCGCAGGACGAGCTTGGGCGGGAGCGGTTGCGGGTTGAGCTCGGCGGCGACCAGGTCGGCACCCGGACCATCGATGGTGAAGTCGCCTTCCTCGAGAAGCCAGACCGTGTGCGTGGCGCCTGAGTGAATCCCTTCGCCGAACTCCTCGGTGAGCTTCTCGGTCTCCCAGCGCGGTTGCGCGCGCTGCGCGAGCGCGGCCAACTGGTGGCGGTAACAGTCGGCGTACTCCGTGGTGATCTCGTTCCAGGAGCGCCACTCCTGCAACTCCACGACGCTCTTGCCCCGCGACGTCCGCACGCGTTGAGGTTCGGTCTTGTCGCCGTCCTCCCCGTCGTGGGCCCCAGCTGGGACGGTCGTGGCGTAGCCGGCAGGCAGTCGCTTCGGCAACGCGTCCGGCATCCCGGTGAGCTTGGGTGGCATCGTCCCGATGTGGCCGACCAGGTCGCCGCGGTCATCGAGCCCGGCGTAACACAGCGCGTCCAGCTTGACCACGCGGTCAATGGCGCCGAGCTGCTCGAGCTGGCGGCTCGGCGGCGCGGTGTCGAGGCTGAAGTGCGGCACCGGAACGTCGTGCCCCCCGGTCGCGACGACGATGAAGCCTCGGTCGGCGCGGCCCGCCTTGCCCTCACGGGTGGGCAGAACGGTCGTGAGGCCGGCGATCTCGATCTCCCAGTACGCGATGTCGGCCAGATCCGGCCGGTACACCGGTGCAGCCTCCCCGAACCGCGGCTCTGCCTTGCGTAGCCCGGTCGGTGAAAGCCGGTCGCCGACGAGCGCGGCAACGGCGCGGGCCGCACGACGACGTACATCGAGCGGCACCTCCTCGAATTGAATCCTCATCTGGTCGCTCCCCTTTGACGGTGTGCGCGGTCACGCGCTGGGCAATTGGCAGGAGGTTCCGGTGTGCCCGTCTGATACACCCGCGAGTGCCACAGCCGACCTCATCGCGAAGGTGCGTCCATCCGCCGCCTGAGCATCAGAAGTGAGGCAGAGTCCCGCCAGCAGGCGGCCGCCGCGCCGCGTGCCCGTCGACGGCATCCCTGCCATGGCCTCTACGCTTCCGCGCATGGATGCCGGAACTCACCCCGGGACGGCGGTGGCCGCCGACGGGCTGTGGCACCGCATCGTCGCCCGGGTGAGGGAGGCGTCGTGGGCCCTCGACGCCAACGACGGGATCATCGGCATCGCCGGCATCCTCCAGGGCTTCGCGAGCGCCGGGGCCGGTGACCGTCTCCTGATCTTCGCCGCGGTCGCCGGCACCCTGGCCGGGGCGCTCAGCGCCGGAGGCACGAAGTGGGCGGAGGTCGCTGCCCAGCGCGAGACCGAGCTCGCCATCGCGAACCAGGTGGCCCTGGAGCTCGCGACCGACCCGGCGGGGGAGCGAGCCGAGCTCGTGCAGTACTGGCAGGGCCGCGGCCTGACCCCGGAACTCGCCAGCGAGGTCGTCCACCAGCTCATGGAGCGCGACGCCCTCGGCGCCCAACTCGACGCGGAGTTCGGTCTGGAGGAGGTGACGTCCCGCACGGCACCCCTGCTCGCCGGGCTCCAGACGACGATCGCGTTCACCGTCGGAGCGATGGTCCCGCTGCTCATCACGTGGTTCGTGCCGCTCGCGATCGAGACCACCCTCATCGTGGTCGCGGTGGTGGTCTCACTCAGCCTGACCTCACTCGTTGCTGCCGGCGTGGGTCGACTGTCGGCCCTGCACATGGTGATCCGCAGTCTCACCGTCGGTCTGGGGACGATGGGCGCGAGCTACCTGGCGGGCATGTTCTTCTTCTGACCCATGGAGGTTGGCGCGCAGTTCCCCCGGTGTCAGTCCGGGATGGCGGCAGAGGTGTGGCCGTAGAGCACCGTGAAGCGCTGGAGCACCACGGGCATGTCCGACCGGAAGCCGCGGTCGTGCACCGCGCTCTCGGTGAAGAACCGCTCGTGCACCTGCCGCCACGTGGCCAGCGACCGGTCGCCCTCACCCTCGAGGAACGCGTGCTCGGCACTGACCTCGTCGAACGGCACGACGTCGACCCGGGTCGTCGCGATGAGGGCGTGGGGGATGCCGCGGCCGTCGGTGACGATGGCGAGCGCGCCCGGCTCCGGGAGGTCCTCACCCTCGGCCTCGTAGTCCCAGAGCGCACCGGCCGTCGCGGTCTTGTCACCCGACAGCACCAGGGCGAGCAACGCGTCGGCCTCGTCAGGGGTG
The DNA here is from genome assembly GCA_017989115.1 of Dermatophilaceae bacterium. Taxonomy (GTDB): domain Bacteria; phylum Actinomycetota; class Actinomycetes; order Actinomycetales; family Dermatophilaceae; genus Fodinibacter. The sequence goes on from JAGNQK010000039.1 coordinate 3,294, forward strand.
GCGCCGAACGCCCACGCCGGCGGCGGAAGCAGCCCCTCGGGCCGCTCACCCGTGTAGTAACCGGTCGGGTTGAGCTTGGCACGCACGCGCGCCACCTCCCAGAACGCCGCGACGATCGAGGAGGTGTCGGCCTGCGCGTCGGGAGCGTCCATGACTAGGCCGGGTACTCGCCGCGCTTGACGAGCGCCCGCGGCATCCGCGAACGGCGCAGCTGGAAGGCGCGCATCGCGGCATACATGCCGTTGCCCTTGGCCTTCGCGGCCTCCTCACCGAACTTCGCGGTGAGGCGCTTGCGCAGCCCCCGCCACATGAGGAGCGTGTCGACGATCGCGGTGAGCAGGATCGCGTAGGTGAGGATCGTGACGAAGAAGAGGATCTCGTTCGTGCGCAGGAAGCTCAGCGCCAGCACGATGAGCATCACCGGCAGCATGAACTCCGCGAGGTTCCACCGGGCGTCGATGTGGTCGCGGATGTAGCGCCGCACCGGGCCCTTGTCGCGGGCCGGCAGCCCGGACTCGTCACCCGTGAGCATCGCCTGACGCGTCCTGTACATCTGCTCGTTGCGCTTGGCGCGGTCGAGCTTCTTGGCCTGCTTGCGGTCAGCGACGACGAGCGGCTGCCGACGCGCGGCCTCCTGGTCCTTGCGCTTGGGCGTGGGCCGGTTCTTGGCCCCCTCGCGCGCGGGGTGGAGCGCCTCGTCGGTGAGCTGCTCGCTGGTCGTCTTGTTGCGTCCGAACACGCCACCACTGTAGGTGCAATGCGTCGGATGCCGTGCACGCGCCCGTGCGGGCCTCCCACCTCGCGCGCTGGGTCGGGTCCCTCGTCGCCGCTGGTGAGGATTGTCCGTCGCCGTCGGTATCGTCGCCGTCATGAGCGACGTGCTGACTGCCGACCAGATCTGGGACCTTCGCGATCGGGTCCATGCCCTGATGCCGGGGCTGCGCGCTGACCTCGAGGCGCTGACCCGCATCCCCAGCGTGAGCCTCGACGCGTTCGACCAGGCCCACGTGGAGGCCAGCGCGCAGGCCACGGCCCAGTTGTTGCGCGCCGAGGGGCTCGAGGTCGAGATCGTCCGCGAGGGTGGCCGGCCTGCGGTGATCGGCCACCTCGCCGGCCCGCCCGGGTCCCGCACCGTCATGCTCTACGCCCACCACGACGTGCAGCCCCCCGGCGACCACGCCCTCTGGGACAGCCCACCGTTCGAACCCACCGAGCGGGACGGGCGGCTCTACGGGCGCGGCGCCGCTGACGACAAGGCCGGGGTGATGGCGCACGTCGCCGCCCTTCGCGCGCACGCCGGTGCCCTTCCCGTGGGCGTGACGGTATTCGTCGAGGGCGAGGAGGAGATCGGCTCCGACTCGCTGCCGACCATCCTGGAGCGGCACGGTGAGCGGCTGCGGGCCGATGCGATCGTGCTGGCCGACTCCACGAACTGGGCCATTGGGGAACCGGCCCTCACGACGACGCTGCGCGGCATGATCCGGGTCGTCGTCACCGTGACCACGCTCGACCACGGCATCCACTCCGGGATGTTCGGGGGAGCGGTGCCTGACGCGATCACCGCCCTCGTGCGGTTGCTCGCGAGCCTGCACGACGACGACGGGGACGTCGCCGTCGCCGGGCTGCGCTCCGGTGAGGCCGCCGACCTGCCCTTCGACGAGGCCCGACTGCGCGAGGAGTCTGGCCTGCTCGACGGGGTGTCGACCATCGGGTCCGGCCCGTTGCTGTCGCGGATCTGGACCAAGCCGGCGATCACGACGATCGGCATCGACGCGCCCTCGGTCGCGACGTCGTCGAACACGCTGGTTCCCAGTGCCTCGGCGAAGATCTCCATGCGCATCGCCCCCGACGAGGACGACCTCGCGGCCTTCGAGCTGCTGCGCACCCACCTGATCGAGCACGCCCCGTGGGGGGCCCGGGTCGAGGTGACCCTCGATGACCGCGGTCTCGGGTTCGCCGCCGATGCCGACGGACCGCTCTACGACCAGGCCCGGGCAGCCTTCCAGGACGCGTGGGGTGTGGCCCCGGTCGACATCGGCGTCGGCGGGTCCATCCCGTTCGTGGCGGCCTTCGCGCAGCGTTTCCCGGATGCCGCCATCCTCGTCACCGGCGTCGAGGACCCGGACACCCGGGCGCACGGGGCGAACGAGTCGCTGCACCTCGAGGAGTTCGAGAAGGTGTGCGTCGCCGAGGCCGTGCTGCTCGCCCGGCTCGGTGCGCTTCCCGTCGGCGAGCAGTCACAGCGGGAGGGGTCGCAATGAGCGAGGGAACGTACGTCGAGCCGAGTTTCGAGCGAGACACGACCTACATCACCGACCGCATCACCGTCGACGGCGCGGGCGATGGGTCCGGTGACGGCGCGTGGCCGATCGAGGCGGGGCGCTACCGGCTCGTCGTGTCACGGGCCTGCCCCTGGGCCAACCGCGCCACCATCGTGCGACGACTCCTCGGGTTGGAGGACGCCATCTCCATGGGGATCTGCGGCCCGACCCATGACGCCGACTCCTGGACCTTCGACCTCGACCCCGGTGGGGTCGACCCGGTGCTGGGCATCCCGCGGATCAAGGACGCGTACGACAAGCGCTTCCCGGGGTACCCGCGAGGCATCACCGTCCCGGCGATCGTCGACGTCTCCAGGGGAGTCGTCGTGACCAACGACTTCGCGCAGCTGACCCTCGACCTGTCGACCCAGTGGCGTGACCACCACCGCGAGGGCGCCCCCGACCTCTACCCGCACGACCTGCGCGCCGAGATCGACGAGGTCAACCGGTGGGTCTACACCGAGGTCAACAACGGGGTGTACCGCTGCGGCTTCGCGGGCACGCAGGCCGCCTACGACGCGGCGTACGACCGGCTGTTCTCGGCGCTGGACCGCCTCGAAGCGCGCCTGCTGAACCAGCGCTACCTCGTCGGCGACACGATCACCGAGGCAGACGTCCGGCTGTTCACGACCCTCGCCCGCTTCGACGCGGTCTACCACGGGCACTTCAAGTGCAACCGCTCCAAGCTCAGCGAGATGCCGGTCCTGTGGGCCTACGCACGCGACCTGTTCACGACCCCGGGCTTCGGGGACACCACCGACTTCGTGCACATCAAGAGCCACTACTACGAGGTCCACCGCGACATCAATCCCACCGGCGTCGTGCCGGCCGGGCCGGACCTGTCGGGCTGGGCGCAGCCGCACGCTCGGGAAGCGCTCGGTGGGCGACCGTTCGGTGACGGCACCCCACCCGGGCCGCCACCGGCCGGCGAGCGGGTGCCGACAGTGCACAACCCGCACGTAGGCGACGACGGGCTGGTTCGCGCCTGAAAGACGGATCCACCCGGGGACTTGACCTCCACGCCATCGGCGTCAACAACACCTTGACAAGTAAGCCATGTCAAGGAAAGGTTGACGCATGATCACACGATCCGGCATCCCCACCCTCGGCATGAGCCTCGTGCTCCTCGGCCTCGTCACCGGCGCTCTCAGCCGAGTGGTCGAGTCCGGGTTCTTCCACGGTCTCTTCCAAGGGATGACCATTGCCCTCATGGCGCTCGGTGCCTACGCGATCGGTCGTGGGGTGTGGGGGAGCCGCGGCGACGGGGACGAGCCGCAGGGGTCGATGTGGCTGCCGAGCCGTGACCGTCGTGAGTGACACGATCGCTGACCGCGTCGGTCGGCTCATCCTCGACGGCAGCGACCAGGAGAACGTCGACCACCTCGAGCTCGTGGCTCGGGCCGCCGAGGCTCACGAGGCGACCCGCGACCTGCTCCACCAGTCGGTCGCGACGGCCCGCGCGGGCGGCCACAGCTGGGCGGCGATCGGGGCGGTCCTCGGCCTGACGCGCCAGGCCGCACAGCAACGCTTCGGCGGCGCCGTGGACAAGCCGGGCGGTGTCGACCAGCCCATGGACGCCGGCGGTCTGCTCGGGGCCGAGGTGCGCTGGCTGGGCCCGGTGACCGCCTTCGACGAGATGGCCGAGCTCGCCCTCGCCGGCCGCCGGGGGTGGCGAACGGTCGACGCGGGGATGCTCAAGCACAAGGTCGTGCGCACCCCGACGCAGTGGGAGCACCGTCGCGTGGCCTGGACCCGCCCGGCCTCCGCCCTCGAGCAGGACGGGTGGCACGTCGCCGTGCGGGCCTTCCCGTGGCTCTACCTCGTCCGGGACACCGGCATCCCCGCCGAGGACTGACCGGGCGGCGGTGCCCGGTCCGCGACGCCCTCGTCGAGCGTCGCGGGTCAGTCCTTCGAGGTCTCGCCGGGCAGGGCGAGCATCTGGTCCAGCGCCACCCGAGCGTCGTGGGCGACCTGGTCGTCGACCCGGATGGTGTTGACGACGCGACCCTCGACGAGGGACTCCAGGGCCCACACGAGGTGCGGCAGGTCGATCCGGTTCATCGTCGAGCAGTAGCAGACGTTCTTCTCGAGGAAGGCGATCTGCTGCTCGGGGAACTGCGCAGCCAGGCGCTGCACGAGGTTGAGCTCGGTGCCGACCGCCCACGCCGTGCCGGCGGGTGCTGCCGCGATGGTCTTGATGATCTTCTCGGTCGAGCCAACCTCGTCGGCGAGCTCGACGACCTCGTTGCGGCACTCGGGGTGCACGATCACCTTGACGCCGGGGATCGTGCGGCGGGCGGCCTCCACGGCATCCACGGTGAACCTCCCGTGCACCGAGCAGTGACCACGCCAGAGGATCATCGTCGCGTCGCGAAGCTGCTCAGGGGTGAGCCCGCCCATGGGGCGGTGCGGATCCCAGACCACGCAGTCGTCCAGCGACCCGCCGAGGTCGCGGGCGTAGGTGTTGCGGCCCAGGTGCTGGTCGGGCAGGAACAGCACCTTCGCGCCGTCGCCGGCCTTCTCGAGCGCCCAGGTGAGGGCGGTCTTCGCGTTCGACGAGGTGCAGATCGTGCCGCCGTGGCGACCCGTGAACGCCTTGATCGCCGCGGAGGAGTTCATGTACGTCACCGGCACGGTCGCCTCGGCCACACCGGCCTCGACGAGCTCGTCCCAGCACTCCTCGACTTGGTCGATCGCGGCCATGTCAGCCATCGAGCACCCGGCGGCGAGGTCGGGCAGGATCACGGTCTGTGCGTCGGAGGTGAGGATGTCGGCGGACTCGGCCATGAAGTGCACGCCGCAGAACACGATCCACTCCGCGTCCGGGCGGGCCGCTGCCTCCTTGGCCAGCTTGAACGAGTCACCCGTGACGTCGGCGAACTCGATGACCTCGTCCCGCTGGTAGTGGTGACCGAGCACGAAGACCCGGTCCCCGAGGGCCGCCTTCGCCGCCCGGGCGCGCGCCACGAGGTCGGGGTCCGACGGGGCCGGGAGGTCGCCCGGGCACTCGACACCGCGTTCGCTCGCGAGGTCACGGCCCGCGCCGAGCACGAGCAGGGGCAGTCGGGCGTGGGCAGGACCGGTTGTCGTCGTCACGAGGTCGATCGTAGGGCGATAACCTCGACCCGTGCGTGTGCTGATCGCCCCCGACTCCTTCGGTTCGACCCTGGGCCCGGTCCAGGCAGCCACGGCCATGGCTGCCGGCTGGGCCGAGGGTGCGCCGCACGACGAGGTCGAGGTGCTGCCGCTCTCGGACGGTGGCCCGGGGTTCCTCGACGTGCTCATGCGGGCCCTCGGTGGCACCACCATCGCGACGACCGTGAGCGACCCGCTCGGCCGTGAGGTGCCCGCCGCGGTGCTGGTCGTCGAGCGCGACGGCAGGCGCACGGCATACGTCGAGGCATCCCAGGCCAGCGGTCTGCACCTGCTCGGCGCGGACGAGCGCGACCCCTCCATCACCGGCACCTGGGGGGTCGGGCAGTTGCTGGAGGCGGCCCTGGCGACCGGGCCCGACAAGGTCGTCGTCGGGGTGGGCGGCAGCGGAACCCACGACGCCGGGGCGGGGATGCTCTCAGCGCTCGGCGCGGGACCGGCATCCGAACTCGCCCGCGGTGGCCGCCACCTCGCCACGGTGTCCGACGACGTCCTCCTCGGCCTGCCGGGCGTCATCGACCGGTGGCGCGGGGTCGACCTCGTCCTGGCGACCGACGACGACACGCCGCTGCTCGGCCTCCAGGGCACCAGCGCCGTCGACGCTCCGCGCAAGGGGGCGAGCCCGGAACAGGCGCAGGCCCTCGAGGCGGCCCTGGGCCGGTTCACCGAAGTGGTCGGCCGCGCACTGCCGACCCCCCAGGTCGACCTCCTGAGTGGGATGCCGTGGCGCCTGGACCGCGAACCCGGCGCCGGTGCGGCCGGTGGCCTCGGGTACGCCCTGCTCGCCCTGGGTGCGCGGCGTGCCAGTGCCGTGGGAGAGGTGCTGCGGGAGTGCGGCTTCGGGGTGGCCGCGGCCCGCAGCGACCTGGTCGTGACCGGTGCCGGCCTCGTCGACTGGCGACAGGCCCGCGACTCGGTGGTCGCCGGGGTCGCCGCAGCGACGATGGAGACGGCCCGGCCGACCGTTCTCATCGCAGGGGAGTGCCTGCTCGGTCGTCGCGACACGATGACCATGGGTTTTGCCAGCAGCTACGCCGTCGCGGAGACGCCCGCCGAGCTGGAGGCCATGGTTGCCGACCCCGTGGCCACGTTGGCGCAGCGCACGGCGCGAGTCGCCCGCACCTGGTCACCGGCGGCCCCCTGACCTACTCCGGTGGCGGCGACCTCAGGGCTGCCCTAGAGTCACGATCACCAGTCGGGAGGGGGTACCCCTTGACGAAATCGAAGGGGTATCGACATGAAGGTTCGATTTCTCACCGGGATCGTCGCACTACTAGGCACCTTGGCGTTCGCGGGAGCGCCTGCAACGGCGTCCTTTAGCCAGTGTGGTACTGACCGCGTGTGCCTGTGGGGAAACAACGACTACGACTGGCTGCTCCTCACTCGTACCGCGGGTGGTGGGGTGCAGGCCATGCCCTATGGGACGCTCAACCGCATGGATTCATGGGCGAACCGGACGACCACAAACGCCCGCGGCTACGACAACACGAATGGCACCGGCGACTGTCAGACCTTTACTCGTGGCTCGTCGAATCCGAATGTCTCGGTGTTGAACAGTGACGAGGTATCCGGGACAGCCACGAATGGGGCCTGCTGACCACGATGCCTTTGGTCACTGTGGCGGGCCTGACGCGACACTACGTCGGGCCCGCCGAGGTCATTCGGGCCGTGGACACCATCGATCTGTCCATAGAGGCCGGGGAGCTTCTCCTTCTGCGGGGGCCAAGCGGCGCGGGGAAGTCGACGCTCCTGCGGCTCCTCGCGGGTTTGGAGCCGGCAGATTCGGGGACGGTCCTGGCAGGGGGTCGCGACGTGACGGCGATGTCGTCAGATGAGGCCGCTTCCCTCCGCGCACATGACATCGGCGTGGTCTTCCAGGACAACAACCTCGTCCCTGAGTTTTCTGCCATCGAGAACGTCATGCTGCCGCTGGAGCTGCGCGGGGATCGAGGGGCTCAAGTTCGCGATGAGGCCGCCGCGTGGCTCCACCGTGTCGGATTGGCAGGACTGGAAGATAGGGCTCCAGACCAGCTGTCCGGCGGACAGCAGCAGCGGGTCGGCATTGCCCGCGCCCTGATTGGGGGGCGGTCAATCCTGTTGGCCGACGAGCCGACCGGCTCCCTCGACAGCACCAATGCGACGGCGATCTTCAGCACCTTGCGCGAGCTCGCCGATCAGGGGGTGCTCGTCGTGATCTCCACCCACGACCCCCTGGCGGTCGGCTTCGCGGATCGTGTCATCAGCATGCGCGACGGGTGCATCGCGGAGGATTCGGCCACCACTCTGGCTGGGATGGGGTCGGCATGACATGGATCCTCGCGTCCAGGATCGTTCGCGCCCGATGGGTTCGGCGAGGCGCACTTCCCTCCTGTGTCGTCGCGGCGCTGCTCGTCACGGTTGCCATGGTCATGAGTGCGGTGTCCCTCACTGCGGAGCAACGCCGCGAGGAGCAGTTCGGGGGCTATGCACTGGAGTGGCAACTACCGCAGCCGGCCTTCCTCGGGGAGCCCATGTCCGTGCCCGATGGTGCCGAAGCTCGGGGGCCGCTGCTCGTGCGCTCGGATCGACTCACCGCGCTGACGGGTGACCGCCTGATGTACCTCGAAGGGCCGTGGGCCGAGTCGGAGCCGCCCGGCCGATATGACCTCACCTCCGGGCGATGGCCCCAGGAGCCTGGAGAGGTGGTCATCACGCAGGCTCTGGTCGGCGGCGATCAGGTATTGGCCGTCTCGCCCGACATCGGTGACCTCACGGTTGTCGGCGAGATTGACAACGCGTATTCCTCCAGTGCTGAGGTGTTGGCTGCACCGGGCACCTGGGCTGCAGCAACGGTCGCCGACGCTGATTCCCCCACCGTTCCTGAAGCGACCGTCAGTGTCTTCACCGGCCGCCTGGAACCGGCAGAGGCCGCTGAACTCGCGTCAATGTGGAAGGTGACAGAGCCTCTAGCACGTGATGCCCCGGATGAGACGGTTTCGTGGTCCGATCGATCCCCTATGGCCTTTCGCATCCCCGTACTGCTGCTTCCCATCCTGGTCGGCGCTTTCGCCGCCCTGTTCGGACGCCGGCGGCTCGTGCGGACCAGCGCAGCGTTGATGGCAGTCGGGACGCCGCGACACCACGCTTTGTCGGCGCTGGCACTGGCAGGCGGGGGGGCTCTCGCGATCGGCGCCGTTCTGGGTTCTCTGATCGGGACCGTTCTGGGCTTTTGCGGCGGGCTATTGGCGGCGCAGGCGGCTGGTCATCCGCACGTGCTTTCCCTACCGGGACCGCTGGTCTATGGGGCGGTCACTGTTCCCTCCGGCATCGGCTGGGCCGCCCTCGTCCTGGCCCTGCAGCCCGATCGGCACCGGGCCCCCAGGCTGCCGGGGGTCATTGCTGGGGTGGGTCAGCGCGCCAAGCATCTTGCAACGTGGGCCTTGGGTGCCGTCGCACTCGGCCTGGCGGTCACCGTCCACACACCCGCGCAGAGCATGCTCCTCATGGTCTGCCTCGTTGGGCTCTTCAGCACGCTGATGCCGCAGGTGCTGAAACTGGTCAGCTCCTGGATCCCCGCCCACGATCCGGCGACTCGTTGGGGCCTTTGCTCCTTGAGGGCCCCCGGAGGTGCAGCGCTGGGATCCTTGTTTCTGCTGCTTGCGCTCATCACCCCGGCATTGGCCTCGCTTGCCTTGGCGAGTATGTCCAGCTCACAGATGCGGAGCGAGGCCCTGGCCGCCGTGGGGCCAGGGCAGGTGGGTGTGCTCGGTCTGGGGGGTGCCGCGACGCCGCCGCCGCCGTCTGCTTCTGCCGCCGCCGACGCAGCCCTTGATGGGCGCCCTCGCCGTCAGTTGCTGTGGGTCGATGGGTTCCTTCCCTTTGACGGCCCATACCTCAATGCCTCCGTTCTTGTGGTTGAGGACGCGACCGATGCCCCGCTGATACTCGGCGACGCCATCACACCTGCCGAGGTGGCTCTGCTGCGCGAGGGCGGCTTGGTGCACTGGGGAAGCGGATCGCCGGAGTCAGTAAGCGTTGAAGGCGTGGTGTTCACCGCGGTCCGGCGGACTGTCGGCATCTCTGAAGAGTGGAGTTTCCAGGCTGGAGCGGTGATCACTCGCGAGACCGCTCTCGCTGCACAACTGCCTTTGCTTGAGGGTGGGCTCCTCTACAGCGAGGTGGGCCCGGCGGACGTCACGAGGCTGATGGAGGACGTCGACGCACGAGGCATCGACCGACGCCTTGTTGAGGTGTACCACCCACCGGAGCCCCCCGTAGGCGTTCTGGCCGCAGTGGTATCCGCTGGAGTGTTGTGCCTCGTGGTCGTTATGGTGGCCACCGCAGCCGCCAGTGCGCGAGTTGCAGGGCTGCGCCCCGTGGTAACTCAGTTGGTCACCCACGGGGCCTCTCGTCGTCAGGTGCGTCGGATGGTGGCCATCGAGCCACTCGCGACCACAGCCGCAGCCTTCGCTATCGGCGTGGGTTCAGTGGCGATCGGGGTAGGGGTGCTCATGATGCGCGTCCCGTTCCTCACCATTGATATGAAGGCCTGGCCGGCGCTCGTGGTTGCGCTTGTCGTCGCTGTGTGCGCAGGGCAGGCAGTCGGCGTGCTCGTTGCAATACGGGGCGCACGACCCGGGTACGCCTCGACATGAGGGCCGCCCAGCGAGTGCCGTGCTCGCTGCGGGGAGCCGGGTCGTATCCTTGTCGAAGAACCCGGGAACACCGGCGACCCCGAGCGGGTTGACCACGGCGTCCGGGCCGGACCCCAGGCCACCGCCAGCACGAGGAGTGCATCCATGAGCGACCAGCTCCAGACCACCGAGGCACCCGCAGACGCCCCCACCGAGGAGACCCCGGCACACGGTGTCCTGCTCACCGGCGTCGCCGCCGAGAAGGTCCAGTCCCTGCTCTCCCAGGAAGGGCGCGACGACCTGCGTCTGCGGGTCGGCGTGCAGCCCGGCGGCTGCTCGGGCCTGATCTACCAGCTGTACTTCGACGAGCGCACCCTCGATGGTGACCTCGTGCGCGACTTCGACGGTGTCGAGGTCGTCGTCGACCGGATGAGCGCCCCCTACCTCGAGGGCGCCACCATCGACTTCGCCGACACGATCGAGAAGCAGGGGTTCACCATCGACAACCCCAACGCGGGCAGCTCCTGCGCTTGCGGCGACAGCTTCAGCTGACCCGTCGGCAGCACTGCGGCACCAGCAGCATCCACGAAGGGCCCGCGCACTGCGCGGGCCCTTCGGGCATCCCGCGACGAAGCCTGAACGCGGAGAGGTCCGGTGAACCGGCCTGACTCGGGTAGGTTGCTCGTCGTGCAGATCGCCGTCGCCGGGTCCATTGCGACCGACCACCTGATGACCTTCAAGGGCAGCTTCTCCGACTCCCTCGTGCTCGAGCAGCTCGACAAGATCTCGGTGAGCTTCCTCGCGGAGACGCTCGAGATTCGTCGGGGAGGCATCGCGGGCAACATCTGCTTCGGCATGGCGGCACTGGGGGCGCGACCCATCATCGTCGGCGCGGCGGGCGAGGACTTCGCCGACTACCGCAGCTGGCTCTCGCGCCACGGCGTCATCACCGACCACGTCCACATCTCCGAGTCACGGCACACGGCGCGCTTCGTCTGCACGACAGATGACTCGATGGCGCAGATCGCCACGTTCTACGCCGGCGCGATGTCCGAGGCGCGGATGATCGAGCTCGGCCCGATCCACGAGCGGTGGGACCTCGACCTCGTGCTCATCGGTGCCGACGACCCCGAGGCCATGCTGCGCCACACCGAGGAGTGCCGCACGCGCGGCATCCGCTTCATCGCCGACCCGTCGCAGCAGCTCGCGTTCGCGGAAGGCCCCTTCATCCGCCAGCTCATCGACGGCGCGGACTACCTGTTCACCAACGAGTACGAGTCCTACCTCACCGAGACCAAGACCGGGTGGAGCCAGGACGAGATCGACAGCCGGGTCACGACCCGCGTCATCACGCGCGGCAAGGACGGCGCCGACATCCGCACCCGCGGCGAGGACCCCATCCATGTTCCCGTCGCCGGTGACGTCGAGCGGGTTGACCCCACGGGCGTCGGCGACGCCTTCCGCGCTGGCTTCCTCGTCGGACTCGCCGGCGGCCTCGGACACGAGCGCTGCGCCCAGATGGGTTCGGTGCTGGCCGCACACGTCCTGGAGACCGTCGGCACGCAGGAGTACACGGTGACGCGCGAGGGTTTCCTCGCCCGGTTCGCCGCGGCCTACGGTGACGAGGCCATGGCCGAGATCACCCCGCTCGTGCGCACGATGCGGGGCTGACACCGACCACCCCGCCATGGTGTTCCCACCCATCGAGCCGCCGGCCACGCCGTGGCACCTCGACGACGCACAGCCCGACCCCGGCGACGACCTCGTCGCGGCAGGTGCCGACCTCGAACCCGGCACCCTGCTCGCGGGCTACCGGTTGGGGCTGTTCCCCATGGGGCTCGGACACCATGGCACCGGGGCCATCGGCTGGTGGTCACCCGACCCCAGAGGTGTCCTGCCGGCCGGGGCGCTGAAGGTCCGCCGGTCGCTGCGCAAGGCCATCGACCGCTTCGACGTGCGGGTCGACACCGCCTTCGACGAGGTGGTGGCCCACTGCGCCGACCCGTCCCGTGAGGGCCGGTGGATCACCGACGACATCGCCGCGGCCTACCGGCGGCTGCACGACCTCGGCTGGGCGCACAGCGTCGAGGCCTGGCAGGACGGAGTGCTCGTCGGCGGGCTCTACGGCGTCTCCATCGGCGGGCTGTTCGCGGGCGAGTCGATGTTCCACACGGTGCGCGACGCCTCGAAGGTGGCTCTCGTGGGGCTCGTGGAGCGCTTCCACCGCGACGGCGACCCCCGCCGCCTCGTCGACGTGCAGTGGGCCACTGACCACCTGAGCAGGCTCGGCGCGCAGGAGTGGCCGCGCGAGACCTACCTCGCCCGCCTCGCCGAGGCCGTTCAGGCGCCTCAGGTCGACCTGTCGGCCTGACCACGCCCGGTTCGCGGCTCGCCGAGCACGACCCGGAACTCGGTCCAGTCCTCGTCCTCGGTCAACGTGACGCTGTGGCCCTTCATCCGCGCCCACGCGGGGACGTCGGACCACGCCGCCGCGTCATCGGCGAGCAGCAGCAGGGTCGCCCCGGCAGGCAGGCCCCGGCTGGCTCGGGCCAGGCGGATGACGGGGACCGGGCACCGCGTGCCCCGCGCGTCGATCACCGGCGGGCGGTCGGGCGGATCCGTGGGGCTCACAGGTCATCCGTCCCGAGCCGACGGCGCACGGCGGCCACGGCATCCGGCAACTCCCGGCACAGCCGGGCGACATCGGCCTCACGGGTGGGGGAGACCGCCCGCAGGGGCAGGGTGATCCGCACGTTGCCGTGGGTGAGCACCCCCATCGCAGCGAGCACGTGGCTGGGGCGCAGGTCGCTGGAGGTGCACGCGGAGCCGGAGCCGACGACGAGGTCACGACGTGCGAGTTCCTCCAGGAGTACCTCACCGTCGACGTAGAGGGCACTGAACGTCACGACGTGGGGGAGCCGGTCCTCGGGATCGCCCACGACGGCGACGTCGGGGATGCGGGCCGCCACGTCGCGGACCCGGTCCACGAGGGCGCGAGCGGCACGTTCCTCGTCGGCGTGCTCCTGCTCGGTGCTCACCCAGGCCTGGGCAGCGGTGAGGGCGAGGGGAACCCAGGGCGCGGCGAGGGCGCGACGGTGCTCGGCCTCACGGCGGGGCCCGGGCAGGCCCCAGCGCGTCCCGGTGCGCACGGCGAGCAGGCCGAGGGGTGGCCCGCCGAAGGTGGCGGCATCCGCCACGATGACAGACCCGGCACCCGTGGGGTGTGCTGCCGGGTCACGACCGAGGGATGCCGTCGCGTCGAGGAGCAGCGGGATGCCGGCTGTGCGGCACAACGCGTCCACGGCGGCGACCGGCTGGCGGGTGCCCACCTCACCGTTGGCGCTCTGGAGCACCGCGGCCGCGGGTGGGCCGTCGCCCGGGTTGTCGAGCGAGGCCGCGAAGGCTGACACGTCGACTCGACCCTCGTGGTCGACGGGCACTGGCTGGTCGGTTCCCGGTGACAACAGGACGACAGAGCGCTCCACGGCACTGGCGACCACGCGGGTGCCGACCCGTCGGCGGGCGTGTCGCAGCCCGTCCAGGCCCACCGTCAACGCCGTCTGGGCGTCGGGGTGGAGGGACAGCTCGTCGGGGCGGACACCCACGGCACCCGCCAGCACCTCCCGGGCCTGGTCGAGGGCAGCCCGGGCTCGTCGTCCCGGGGGGTGCAGGGCCGCAGGGTCGCCCCAGGCGAGGTCCACCGCGGCGTCGAGGGCGGCGCGGGCCGCCGGGTGGAGGGGGCCCCTCGAGGCGTCGAGGAGGCCGGTCGTGCCGAGATCGGTCCGCGTGGGCGCCACGCCTGCACGGTAGTCGAACCCTGCCTGACCGCGCGGGGGGTGGTGCAGTAGGGTTTGGCCTTGTCCGTCCACCTCCTCCAGACGAAGGGTGCAGCGGTGCGCCAGCACGTCCTTTCATCGCCCCGTCGGTTGCGTCGCCGAGTCGGCTCCGCGACCCTTATCGGCGCGCTGTCCGTCGCCGCCCTGACCGGGTGTGCCAGCGGCGAGTTGCGCGGCAACGCCTCCACCGGGTGGCTGCCGCCCGCCGTCACCGAGGGTGGCGAGGTCGTCACCAACCTGTGGATCGGCACCTGGATCGCCGGGCTCGCCGTCGGTGTGCTCGTCTGGGGTCTCATCGCCTGGTGTGTCGTGGCCTACCGCCGCCACAAGGACGACAACGAACTGCCCGTCCAGCTGCGGTACAACATCCCGATCGAGATCCTCTACACGGTGGTCCCGATCTTCATGGTCGTCGTGCTCTTCTACTACACCGCACGCGACGAGGCCACGCTGCTCGACACCTCCCAGGACCCCGACGTGACGGTCAACGTGGTGGGCAAGCAGTGGAGCTGGGACTTCAACTACCTCGAGGACGACGTCCACGAGGTCGGCGCGCAGGCCATCCTCACGGGTGAGCCCGGGGCCGAGGAGACCATCCCGACGCTGTACCTCCCGGTCGGTGAGCGGGTCGAGTTCGTGCTCACCTCGCGGGACGTCATCCACTCGTTCTGGGTGCCGGCGTTCCTCCAGAAGCTCGACATGATCCCCGGCCGCGTCAACCGCTTCCAGGTCGTACCCACCCAGGAAGGCACGTTCAAGGGCAAGTGCGCCGAGCTGTGCGGGGCCTACCACTCGAACATGCTGTTCAACGTGGCCGTGGTCTCCCGGGCCGAGTACGACAAGCACATCAACGACCTTCGGGCTGCGGGCCAGACCGGCATGCTCAACAACACGATCAGCCGCGGCGAACTGATGGACGGCCAGGACGCCGGCACCGACGGAGGTAACTGACCATGAGCGCCGCCACCGAATCAACGATGTACCGCACGGCGGGGGAGAAGACCACCACCCGCCGCCTCGCTCCCGGCTCGACCGTCGTCAAGTGGGTGACGACCACCGACCACAAGGTGATCGGCAACCTCTACTTCATCACCGCGTTCATCTGGTTCATCATCGGTGGCCTCATGGCCCTGGTGATCCGGGCCGAGCTCATGGCCCCGGGCCTGCAGGTCGTGGACAACCCCGACCAGTACAACCAGATGTTCACGATGCACGGCACGATCATGTTGCTGCTGTTCGCGACGCCCCTGTTCGCGGGCTTCGCCAACGCGCTGATGCCGCTGCAGATCGGCGCCCCTGACGTCGCCTTCCCGCGCCTGAACATGTTTGCCTACTGGCTCTACGTCTTCGGTGGCGCCATCGCGGCAGCGGGCTTCCTGACGCCCGGCGGTGCCGCGGCCTTCGGCTGGTTCGCGTACGCACCGCTGTCCGACGCGAGCTTCAGCCCCGGCCTCGGCGGCGACCTGTGGGTCTTCGGTCTGGCGCTCGGTGGCTTCGGCACCATCCTCGGTGCCGTCAACTTCATCACCACCATCCTGTGCATGCGCGCCCCCGGCATGACGATGTTCCGGATGCCGATCTTCACCTGGACCGTGCTCGTCACCTCGATCCTCGTGCTCCTGATCTTCCCGGCCCTGGCCGCCGCCCTGTTCGCACTGGGCGCCGACCGTCGGTTCGGGGCGCACGTGTTCGACCCGGACAACGGTGGAGCCATCCTCTGGCAGCACATCTTCTGGTTCTTCGGGCATCCAGAGGTCTACGTCATCGCCCTGCCCTTCTTCGGAATCATCTCCGAGGTCCTGCCGGTCTTCTCGCGCAAGCCGATCTTCGGTTACAAGACCCTCGTCTACGCCACCATCGCCATCGCGGCCCTGTCGGTCAGCGTGTGGGCGCACCACATGTACGTCACCGGACAAGTGCTGTTGCCATTCTTCGCGATCA
>JAGNQK010000171.1 GCA_017989115.1 Dermatophilaceae bacterium
CAGCGGCACGTTCGCCGACCGCATGCTCATCGAGGGCGACCCGTTCACCCTCATCGAGGGCATGACCATCGCCGCCCTGGCCGTCGGTGCCACCGAGGGCTACGTCTACCTGCGCAGCGAGTACCCGCTCGCCATCACCACCCTGCGCCGCGCCATCGAGATCTGCTACGCCCACGGCATCCTCGGTGAGTCCGTGCTCGGCAGCGGGCGCCGCTTCGACCTCGACGTGCGGGTGGGCGCTGGCGCCTACATCTGCGGCGAGGAGACCTCGATGCTCGAGTCCCTCGAGGGCAAGCGCGGCGAGGTGCGGGCCAAGCCCCCGATCCCGGCGCTCGAGGGACTCTTCGGCAAGCCCACGATCGTCAACAACGTGCTCACCCTGGCGGCCGTCCCGATGGTCCTGTCCGACGGCGGCGAGGCGTACGCAGCCCTCGGCACCGGGCGCTCTCGCGGCACGCAGGTCTTCCAGCTCGCGGGGAACGTCGCGCGCGGCGGCATCGTCGAGGCCGACTTCGGCATCACGCTCGACACCCTGGTCAACGACTTCGGTGGGGGCACGGCATCCGGGCGTCCCGTGAAGGCGGTGCAGGTCGGCGGCCCCCTCGGTGCCTACCTTCCCCCGTCGCAGTTCGCCCTGCCGATGGACTACGAGGCGTTCGCGGAGGCCGGGGCGATGGTCGGTCACGGCGGCATCGTCGTGTGGGACGACACCCTCGACGCCGCGGCCATGGCCCGCTTCGCCATGGAGTTCTGCGCCAAGGAGTCCTGCGGCAAGTGCACGCCCTGCCGCGTCGGGTCGATTCGCGGGGTCGAGGTCATCGACCGCGTCATCGCCGCACCTGATGACGGCGTGCGCCGCACCCAGCTCACCCTCCTCGAAGACCTCTGCACGACGATGACCAAGGGTTCGCTGTGCGCCATGGGTGGCCTCACCCCAATGCCGGTGCGCAGCGCCATCGAGCACTTCCCGCAGGACTTCGGCATCCCGGACGACACCACGCAAGGAGCGCGTTCATGACGATCATCGACGAGCCCGCCCTCGAGACACCCGACCACGGCACGCCACCGGTCTGGGGGGAACCGAGCGCGCACGTCACCATCGACGGCATCGCGGTCATGGTGCCGCCGGGCACGTCGGTGATGCGCGCCGCGAAGATCGCCGGCATCGACGTGCCGAAGCTGTGCGCCACCGACTCGCTGAAGGCCTTCGGCTCCTGCCGCCTGTGCCTCGTCGAGGTCGAGGGCATGCGTGGCACGCCCGCGTCCTGCACCACCCCGTGCACCGACGGCATGGTGGTGTCGACCCGCACCGAGCAGGTCCAGCAGCTGCGTCGCGGTGTCATGGAGCTCTACCTCTCCGACCACCCCACCGACTGCGCCGGCTGCGAGCGCGGCAACTGCGTGATGCAGGGGCTGGCGCACGACGTCGGCCTGGCCGAGGTGCGCTACGGCCTCGGCGGGGCCTCGCACGTCGACGAGGCGGTCGACGAGTCCAACCCGTACTTCGCGTACGACCCGAAGGCCTGCATCGTCTGCTCCCGCTGCGTGCGGGCGTGCTCGGAGGTGCAGGGCACCTTCGCCCTCACGGTGGAGGGCCGCGGCTTCGACTCGCGGATCACCGCCGGAGGCACCGACTTCCTGTCCTCGGAGTGCGTGTCGTGCGGCGCCTGCGTGCAGGCCTGCCCGACCGACGCCCTCACCGAGAAGTCGGTCATCGAGCTGGGGATGCCGTCACGCACCGTCGTCACGACGTGCGCCTACTGCGGGGTCGGCTGCTCCTTCAAGGCCGAGGTGCAGGGCAGCGGCGACGCGACGCGTGTCGTGCGGATGGTGCCGTGGAAGGACGGCGGTGCGAACGAGGGGCACTCGTGCGTCAAGGGCCGCTTCGCCTACGGCTACGCCTCGCACCGCGACCGGCAGCTCGCCCCCATGGTCCGCGACTCCATCGACGACGAGTGGCAGGTCGTGTCGTGGGAGGAGGCGATCACCCGGGTCGCCGAGGGGTTCCTCGGCCTGCGCGAGAAGTACGGCGTCGGCTCGATCGGCGGCATCTCGTCCTCGCGCTGCACCAACGAGGAGGTCTACGTCGTCCAGAAGATGGTGCGGGCGGCGTTCGGCAACAACAACATCGACACCTGCGCGCGGGTGTGCCACTCCCCCACCGGCTACGGGCTCAACCACGCGTTCGGCACCTCCGCCGGCACCCAGGACTTCGCCTCGGTCGAGCAGGCCGACGTGATGCTCGTCATCGGGGCCAACCCCACGGACGCGCACCCGGTCTTCGCGTCGCGGATGAAGAAGCGGCTGCGGGCGGGGGCCACGGCGATCGTCGCCGACCCGAGGCGCATCGACCTCGTGCGCTCCCCCCACGTCGAGGCCGCGCTGCACCTGCCCGTGCGCCCCGGCACCAACGTCGCCTTCGTCAACGCGATGTGCCACGTCATCGTCACCGAGGGTCTGTGGAACGAACCGTTCGTGCGCGAGCGGTGCGAGAACGCCGACGACTACCTGGCGTTCATCGCCCGGCCCGAGCACTCGCCGGAGGCGACGGAGGACGTGACCGGCATCCCGGCATCCGACCTGCGTGCCGCGGCGCGGCTGTTCGCCGCCGGGCCGAACTCGGCGATCTACTACGGGCTCGGCGTCACCGAGCACAGCCAGGGCTCGACGATGGTCATGGGCATGGCCAACCTCGCGATGCTCACCGGCAACCTCGGGCGCGAGGGTGTGGGCGTGAACCCGCTGCGCGGGCAGAACAACGTCCAGGGCTCGTGCGACATGGGGTCCTTCCCCCACGAGCTGCCCGGCTACCGGCACGTGTCGCGGCCCGAGGTGCGCGAGATCTACGAGTCGCTGTGGGGGGTCACCCTCCAGGCCGAGCCGGGGCTGCGGATCCCGAACATGTTCGACTCCGCGATCGGCGGGTCGTTCAAGGGGCTGTACGTGCAGGGCGAGGACATCGCCCAGAGCGACCCCAACACCACCCACGTCGAGGCCGCGCTGCGCGCGATGGATCTCGTCGTCGTGCACGACCTGTTCCTCAACGAGACGGCGCGGTTCGCGCACGTCTTCCTCCCCGGCGCCTCGTTCCTCGAGAAGGACGGCACGTTCACCAACGCCGAACGCCGGATCAACCGGGTGCGGCCGGTCATGCCGAGCCGGGTCGGCAGGGACGAGTGGCAGGTCGTGTGCGAGATCGCGACGGCGATGGGCTACCCCATGTCGTATGCCGCGCCGTCGCACATCATGGACGAGATCGCCGCCACGACACCGACGTTCGCAGGTGTCTCGTTCGCGCGCCTCGATGCCGAGGGGTCGATGCAGTGGCCGGTCACGGAGGCCGAACCGCACGGCACGCCGACCATGCACGTCGGGTCGTTCGTGCGAGGCCTCGGGCAGCTGACGCCGACGGTGTACGTGCCCACCACCGAGCGGGCCAACCGGCGCTTCCCCCTGGTGCTCACGACCGGGCGCATCCTCTCGCAGTACAACGTCGGCGCCCAGACCCGGCGCACCCCGAACTCCACGTGGCACCCTGAGGACGTCCTCGAGATCCATCCCTCGGATGCCGAGCTGCGGGGGGTGACGTCGGGCGACGTCGTCGAGCTGTCGTCGCGGGTCGGGACCACGCGCCTGACGGCGCAGGTCTCCGACCGGATGCCGGCCGGCGTGGTCTACACGACGTTCCACCACCCCGTCACCGGGGCCAACGTCGTGACGACTGAGAACTCGGACTGGGCGACCAACTGCCCCGAGTACAAGGTGACGGCCGTTCAGGTCCAGGTCGTGACCCAGGCGGCGCGCGCGGAGGCCGGTGCCGAGGCAGAGCTGCGCTCGGATGCCGGGGCGCCGGTGCCGCAGCCCGTGGCGGGTCGCTCGTGAGTGGCGACGTGCCGGCGGTGGTGAGGATGGGGCACGACCTCGTCCGCAACCTGGAGCACCTTCCGGCTGAGACGGCCACGATGGAGATCGCGACGCACATCCGCAAGTTCTGGGAGCCGCGCATGCGTCACGAGCTGCTCGCCCGCGTCCGGTGGGGCGACACGACGCTGCACCCGCTGCTCGTGGCCGCGGCCGGCGACCTCGTCGACGGCGAGGTCGACCGCTCCGAGATCAGGGAGCCCTCCGGAGGCTGAGATCGGTCTGCGCACCACGCCCTGCTCAGGCCAGAGCGACCGGCTCACCGCTGCTGGCCGCCGGCGGGCACTCGAGTCAGGGCGGGGACGATGACCGACAGGGCCGCGTCGATCTCGTCTGCGGCCCTGCGTGCGGCGGTCGCTCCCCTGCCGTACGGGTCGGCGACGTCCCACGTCATCGAGTCCGGGGAGCTCGCTCGGAGCGCCTCGTGCACGAGCCAGAACCCGGTCCTGGCCGTCGTGGTCCGTTCGAGCGCGTCGGCGAGCTGGTGGAGCCCGAAGAGCTTGTGAGACCAGCCCGGGTGCGACTCGAGGATCCGCATGCGCTGCGCGAACTCGAACGTCACGACGAGGTCCGCCAGCGCGAGCATCTCGGTGGTCAAGGAACGGCTGACGTGTCCGTTCGGCTCGCCGCCCCGAGCCCTCAGCTGCTTGGCCATCTCTGGGTCCATTCCCCGCCCGGGATGACCGGGGATGCCGGCGCTGGCCGCCGTGACTGGGTGCAGGGGCCCACCCACCCCCCCCGAACTGGTGCGCTGCGCGGCGCTCGGCGTACGGCGAGCGGGAGATGTTGGCGGTACACACGAACAACAGACGCAGCGGAGCCGGCGAGGACGCGGGCGTCGGGGTCACTTAGAGGTTGCACGGATAGGTGCGGATGTTGCGCTTGGGGTGCGTGTTGCTGAAGGGGTGCAGGCACGGACGCGAGTAGGAGAGGAGGTGTCAAAGCCAATCGCTCCTGGGAGGCGCCCGTGCCTGCTCTGCCATCCTCGCTGATCGAATCGTTGTGGGACCAGTTCGCCGCGCTGATCCCGCACCATGTGGACACGCACCCGCTGGGTTGCCACCGGCCACGTATCGCCGACCGGATCGTGTTCGACAAGCTGCTCCAGGTGCTGGTCCTGGGGGC
>JAGNQK010000040.1 GCA_017989115.1 Dermatophilaceae bacterium
GATTCGGCTCTGCACACGTTGGATGTCTGGGACTCCCAGCTGGCCGGCGCCGGGTCGCACCTGCTGTACGCACGGCTGCGGCTGCTGCGTGACCTCGGCCCGTTCCTCGCGGCCGCGTACGACGAGGTCAGTGCCGGGCCGGCGAACGCGACGCTGACGTACAGGTCGTCGCTGCGCGCGGAGACCGCCGAGCGGATCGCGGCCGGGGAGGTGCCCGAGGTGGACGAGCTCGAGAGCGAGATCCTCGCGACCCTGGCCGAGGTGCGGGCGCAGGAGATCGAGCGGGGGGTGTGCCTCGTCGGGCCGCAGCGCGACGACGTGATCCTGGGGCTCGGTGAGCTGCCGGCCAAGGGGTACGCGAGCCACGGCGAGAGCTGGTCGTTCGCGCTGGGGCTCAAGCTCGCGGCCTACCAGCTGCTGCGCACCGACCTCGGCGATGACCCCGTGCTGGTGCTCGACGACGTGTTCGCCGAGCTCGACACCGGGCGGCGCGAGCGGTTGGCCGCGATGGTGGCGGACTGCGAGCAGGTGATCATCACCGCCGCGGTGCCCGCCGACGTGCCGACCGACCTGGTGGGGCGCACGTTCTCGGTGACGCTGGGGTCGGTGAGCGAACGTGACTGACGCCGTATCGGGTGACCCGATGAAGCCGCACTCTCCTGGAGAACGCTCGTCCAGCGAGGAGAGGGCTTCCCCGGCAGAGTCGACCCCGACCTCCGATGAGCCCGAACACCTCACGATCGGGGATGCCGGGGAGGCGGCCGCCGCCGCGCTCGCCAGGGCGCGGGCCGCCGCCAAGGCCAAGGGGTTGCGGCCGGGTCTGCGCCCGCGTCGCCGGGTCAAGGACGTGCCGGTCGGCGAGCGCACGAGCACCGGTCGCGACCCGAAGCTGCTCGGGGAGCAGCTCGACCAGTTCGTCGTCGAGCGTGGATGGGCCGTCGACGTGGCCGTGGGGGCGGTCATCGGGCGGTGGCCGCAGATCGTCGGGCCGGAGATCGCGCTGCACTGTGCCCCGGTGGTCTTCGAGGACGGTGTGCTCACGGTGCGGGCCGACTCCACGGCGTGGGCCACCCAGCTGCGGCTGCTCTCCTCGAGCCTGCTGGCCCGCCTGGCCGAGGACGTCGGTGAGGGCACGGTCAGCGAGCTTCGGGTGCTCGGGCCGGGGGCACCGTCGTGGTCGCGCGGGCAGCGCCGGGCCAACGACGGACGCGGCCCACGAGACACCTACGGCTGACCACCCCCGACTTCTTGCACCCCAGCCACCTGCAACTCCCCGACTTCGTGCGACTTCGGTGCGCTGAATCGCCCGTTGTGGCCCCGCAACCGCACGCAAGTCGCACGAAGTCGGGCGAGGCGGGGGCAGGATGACGGGCATGGCTGACTCCCCCGGATGCCGAGGACCAGCGTCAGGTCAGCCGACGACGCCAGACCCGACACCGGCATCCACCTCGCGACCACCGGTGCCGGATGCCGTGGCGCACCACCCCGCGTCGGCAAGCGACGCGGGGCGTGAGTTCTACGGCATCCTGCGCGACATCGTTCAGCACCACGCACCAGAGGCGACCCAGGAGATCTCGTACGCCATGCCCGTCTTCCTCGTCGACGGCAAGCGTCTGCTGCACGCCGCTCCCTGGAAGGCGCACCTGGCGATCTACCCCCTGCCCGAGGAGCGCGACCTCGACCCGCAGACCACGGCGGCGTTGGCGACCCACAGCTCGGGCGCCAGCACGCTGAAGCTGCTCTACAACAAGCCCTTCCCGACCGTGCTGGTCAACGCCGTGGTGCGGGCCCACCTGGCGCGGCTCGTCGACGGCCGCTGACACCCGCGCAGTGTGGGTGGCTGGGGTGCAAGAAGTCGCGGGCGGTGCGGTGGCTGGAGTGCAAGAAGTCGGGGCTAGGGTCGGAGGGTGAGCGACGCACTGGTGCACCGGGCCGACGACGACCGCATCGCCGTCATCACCCTGGACTCCCCGGCCAACCGCAACGCCCTCTCGCGTCGCCTCATCGCCGAGCTGACCGACCACCTCGCGCAGGCGGGCGCCGACGAGTCGCTGCACGGCATCCTCCTGCTCAGCTCGCACCCGGTGTTCTGCGCCGGCGCCGACCTCAAGGAGGCCGCGACCGTCGACATGGTCGAGTCCGCGCGCGGCATCATCGCCCTCCAGCGCGCGATCGTCGCGGCGCCGGTCCCGGTCGTCACCCGGCTCGACGGCCCCGTGCGAGCCGGCGGCCTCGGGCTCGTGGCCTCCAGCGACATCGTCGTGTGCGCCGACTCGGTCACGGTCGCGCTCACCGAGGTGCGCCTGGGCCTGGCGGCCGCCGTCATCTCCATCCCGTTGCGCGCCCGCCTCAGCCCGCGCGCGGCATCCGACTGGTTCCTCACCGGCCGCAGCGTGAGCGCCACCGAGGCCCGAGACCAGGGCCTGGTCACGCACGTCGCCCCCGCGGACGAGATGGATGCCGTCGTCGCGCGCGTGCTCGACCACCTGCGCGCGGGTGCCCGGCAGGGCCTGGTCGAGGCCAAGCGCCTGCTCACCACCGACCTCGTCGCGCAGTTCGACAGCCACGGCGACGAGATGGCGCGGCTCTCCGGGCTGCTCTTCCACTCGGAGGTCGCCCAGCAGCGAATGGCCGCCGCGTTGCGCCGCTGACGTTCCTCTCCACGGAACGTGGGTGGTCCCACCCCCCGCACCCCGCGACTCTCAATGTGAGCGACATGGCGTCGCCACCACTGAGCGCAAGGGAGCGGCAGTGCCGACCGTGACGATCCACCCCACGGGCGAGGTCATCTACCTCGAGCCCGGAGAGACCGTGCTCAGCGGTCTGTACAAGGCGGGTTTCGCGTACACGGTGGGATGCCGTCGCGGCGGCTGTGCGATCTGCAAGGTCGACTGCCGCTCGGGTCAGTTCCGCTACGACCACCCGGTCGCCGACACGGTGCTCACCGAGGACGAACACCTCGACGGCACCTGCCTGACGTGCCGGGCCGTGCCCGACACCGACATCACGATCGAGCTGCGGGGCGAGAACGTCCGTCTCGTCAACACCTTCCTGCACATGATCAACGACAAGGCCCGGCAGCGCGCCGAGGCCCACGCAGCCGCGGGCCTGATGGCCGGCACCACCCCCAAGGAGCAGTAATGGCAGTCATGAGGTTGGGCTACGCCCACGTCCGCGTCACCGACCTGGCCGAGGCCAAGGACCACTACGCCAACACGATGGGCCTGTACGAAACCCTCTCCGAGGGCAACAAGGTCTACTACAAGGCCTGGGACGAGTGGGACCACCACTCGGTCGTCCTCGAGGAGGGCGGCGTCGGCCTGGTCAAGTACGGCTGGAAGGTGCAGTACTCCTCCGACATCGACGAGATCGAGAAGAAGGCCCAGACCTTCGGCGTCACCGTCGAGCGGATGAGCAAGGGCGAGAACCCCGAGATCGGCGACGGCATCCGGTTCACCACCCCGTCCGACCACGTCTTCGAGGTCTACCACGAGGCCACCCTCATCGGCACCGAGGTCGGCACGCACAACCCGGACTCCTTCCCCCGCCACCTCGTCGGCGTCGGGGTCCCCGCCCTGGACCACTCGCTCATCACCGCCGAGGACCCCGGGATGATGGACCGCTTCCTCACCGACGTGTTCGGCTTCTACGCCACCGAGCGGGTGCAGACCAGCCTCGATGACGACGCCGACATCATCGCGACCTGGATGACGAACTCCACCCAGATCCACCAGCTCGCCGTGCTCGCCGGCCCGCAGGGCAAGCTGCACCACTTCGCCTTCCGCCTCGGCGACTGGACCGAGGTCGGCCGCGCCGCGGACCTGTTCTCCATGGACGACGTGCCGATCGACGTCGGCCCGACCCGTCACGGCATCACCCGTGGCCAGACCGTCTACTTCTTCGACCCCTCGGGCAACCGCAACGAGGTGTTCGCCGGCGGCTACCTGGCCTACCCGGACCGCCCGATGAACGTCTGGACCCCTGACGCGCTGGGCAAGGGCGTGTTCTACCACGCTCGCGAGCTCAACGACGCGTTCACCTCGGTCCTGACCTGATCGACCCCGTCGTCACGGTGACGGCGGCCCACCAACCGGCCGCCGTCACCGCGATGGCCCCTGCCCGCACGCGCCGAAGGAGAGCACCGATGCTGGTCCGCACCCACCACGACCTCACGTATGCCGGGGCCCGGGTCGCGCTCGACGCCGCTCTGGCGCGGGCCGCCGAGATCGGCGGCGCCTTCAACATCGCGGTGTCCGACAGCACCGGCGGGTTGCTCGCCTTCGCCCGGATGGACGGCGCCTTCGCCCTCTCCGGCGGAATCGCGCAGGACAAGGCATGGACCGTGGCCGGCTTCAACGGCATCCCCACCGACGAGTTCTACGAGGCCATCTCGAATGAGGATGCCGTGCGCGAGGGCATCGCCCAGCGTGGCCGGGTCGCCGCCTTCGGCGGCGGGGTTCCCGTGCTCGTCGACGGTGCGCTCGTCGGGGCGGTCGGCGCCTCCGGCGGCTCGGCCGTCCAGGACAAGCAGGTCGCCACGGCTGGCGCGGATGCCGTCGCCGCCGCACTCACGCACGGAGAGGACACCCCATGACCCCGTTCATGCTCCGGGTCGCCGAGATCGTCGGCACCCCGCAGGACCAGCTTCCCGAGCTCGACGAGCTCGCCCCGATGCCCGAGACCCGGATCAGCCGGCGGATCGCCACCGGCACCGGAGCCGACCGCCAGGTCGCCATCCGCTCGCTCGCCGAGCAGCTCGTCAGCGAGGCCAACGCCATCCTCGGCCAGGCCGACGACCGGCTCCAGCTCGTCGACGAGACCCTCCCGCACGAGCTGGCCTTCAGCGTGACCCATGCCGGGCGAGCGGCCCGCGTGTCGACGACGTTCGAGGACGGCACGGCATACGGGCGTCTTGTCGGCGACGGCTTCGAGTCCGAGCTTCCCCACGAGCTCGACGGGCCCGACGCCCTGCCCGACCTCATCGTGCGCCTGCTCGTGGAGTCGGGCGTCAGCCACCACCACGTTCCCTGACCGGCCGCACCAGCCACCGGCCCGGGAACCGCACCGGCGACCGCCCCACTCGCGGCAGCCCACCACCTTCGACCACCTCGTCACACCGATCCGCAGGACCCGCCCCGAGGAGGCACCGTGCAGTACGAGCTCCGAACCCAGGTCATCGAGCCGCCACGAAAGACGTTCACCCACCTCGTCGAGCGCTACGGCGACCGCCCGGCATCCCGCTACGAGGAGGGCTCCATCGGCATCCAGCCGAAGGAGAACTTCCACTACCGGCCGCTGTGGGACCCCGCCCACGACATCTACGACGAGGCGTTCAGCGCGTTCCGGCTCACCGACCCGTACTCGTTCACGGACCCGCGCCAGTACTACTACGCCCCGTACGTCACCTCCCGGGCGGCGATGGCGGATGCCGTGGCCTCCACGCTCGACTACCTCGACAAGCGCGACCTCCTCTCCCGGATGCCGGACGCCTGGTCCGCGCTCATGGGTGAGCTCCTCGTGCCGCTGCGTCACTACGAGTCGGGCGCCCAGATGGTCTCGTGCGACATCGCGCGCTTCGGCTTCGGCACGACCATCACCCAGTGCGCCGCCTATGCGGCTTTCGACCGGATCGGCAACGCCCAGGCCGTCAGCCGTATCGGGATCGCCCTCGACGGTGGCACCGCCGCACTGCTCGGCGAGGCCAAGACCCGATGGGTCGAGGACGCCTCGCTGCAGGGGCTGCGCCGCTACATGGAGGAGCTCTTCCTCGAGAAGGACTGGGGCAAGGCCCTCATCCGCCTCGACGTGCTCGACCGGCTCATCTACGGGCTGTTCTTCGGTCACCTCGACGATGCCGCCATCGGCGCCGGCGCCGGGTCGTACAGCCTGCTCGCCCAGCACCAGGCGTCGTGGTTCACCGACCAGCGCAAGTGGGTCGACGCCCTGTACAAGGCATGGGTGGCCGACCCCGAGACGGGTGCTGCGAACAAGGCGCTCCTCGCGGCCACCACGACCGAGGCGCTCGCAGCCGCACATGCAGCCATCGCCCCGCTCGCCGCCCGTGCCGACGAGCTCGTCGGTGCCGGTGCTGCCGCCCACGTCGAGGCCACCGCCACCACCGTCCGTGACGCCGTCGCGGCGCTGACCGCCTGACCCCGGAAGGACGACACGATGAGCACCACCGCCTCCACCCGCACCGTCGGTGTGGACATCCAGGAGAGCGAGGCCAACCGCTCGGTCGTCGAGGCCATCGAGGCCACGAACGACGGCTGCACGGTTCAGCACATGCCGGGGCTCGTGCGGATCACCGCACCCGGTCGCCTCGTCGTCACCCGTGAGTCGGTCGAGGAACGCCTCGGCCGCGAGTGGGAGACCCACGAGTTCCAGCTCGCCATCGTGAGCTATTTCGGGCACATCAAGGAATGGGATGACGACGAGATCGTCATCGCCTGGGACCACTGAGAAAGGCTGGCTGACATGACGATCGCCCCCAAGGCCCCGCGCAAGCTGACGATGAAGCAGCGCTATGAGGCGCTGACCCGAGACCTGGACTGGGAGCCCTCCTACGTCGACCGTTCGGACGTCTTTCCCCACACCGAGTTCGAGGGCATCAAGATCCACGACTGGAGCAAGTGGGAGGACCCGTTCCGCCTCACCGTCGACTCGTACACCAAGTACCAGGCCGAGAAGGACAAGCGCCTGTATGCCGTGCTCGACGGGTTCGCCCAGAGCCAGGGTCACCTCTCCCTGACCGAGGCCTCCTACCTCAACGCGATGAAGCTCTTTCTCCAGGGTGTGACGCCGCTGGAGTACCAGGCCCACCGCAACTTCGCCTACCTCGCGCGTCACCTCGACGGGCCCGGCCCGCGGTTCGCGGCCCTGTGCCAGTCGATCGACGAGATGCGGCACACGCAGACCGAGATCCACACGCTGAGCAACTACAACAAGTACTACGGCGGTTTCCACAACTACCTCGAGCAGCATGACCGGGTCTGGTACCTGTCGGTGCCGAAGTCGTTCTTCGACGACGCCCTGTCGGCCGGGCCGTTCGAGTTCCTCATCGCCATCGGGTTCTCCTTCGAGTACCTGCTGACCAACCTGCTGTTCGTGCCCTTCATGTCGGGTGCCTCGTTCAACGGCGACCTGCCGACGATGACCTTCGGCTTCTCGGCGCAGTCCGACGAGTCGCGGCACATGACGCTGGGCCTCGAGGCGATCAAGTTCCTGCTCGAGCAGGACGAGGCCAACGTGCCGATCGTCCAGGCGTGGATCGACAAGTGGTTCTGGCGGGGGTACCGGGTCACCGCCCTGGTCGCCCAGATGCTCGACTACATGCTGCCGCGCAAGGTCATGAGCTGGAAGGAGGCCTTCGAGCTCTACTTCGAGGAGCAGATGCTCGGTGGCCTGTTCCAGGACCTGGCGTTCTACGGCATCCGCCCGCCCATGCACGTGGATGACGCCATCGCCGAGAAGGAGATCCTCTCCCACCAGGTGTACTGGACCCTCTACCAGTTCTCCCACGCGGCGGCCTTCACGACGACCGTGCCCGACGCCGACGCGCAGAAGTGGCTCTCGGAGAACTACACCGAGACGTTCGACCAGCTCTACAGGCCGCTGTGGGACAAGGAGGCCAAGAACATCGAGGCCGGCGGGCGGCACTTCGTGCGCGGTCTGCCCCAGCTGTGCCAGGTCTGTCAGGTGCCGATGCTCTTCACCGAGCCCGGCGACCCGACGACGCTGTGCCAGCGCGAGTCGGTCTACAACGGCGAGAAGTTCCAGACCTGCTCCAACGGGTGCCAGTGGATCTTCGAGCGCGAGCCCGAGAAGTACGTGCAGGCGTGGCTGCCGGTGCACCAGATCTACCAGGGCAACTGCGGCGGGCCGACGGTGCCCGACGTGCTGACCTGGTACGGCATCCAGGACGGCGACGGCGGCGAGTACAAGGGCTCGGTCGACGACAAGAACTGGCAGACGTGGCACGACGCCGCGGACCACTCCCACATCGGATCGGAGGGCTGATCACCATGGCCGTCAAGAGCATCGGCACGTACGAGTTCCCGTCCCGCTCTCGCCAGGAGCTGTACGGCGACGACCAGCTCGTGCACCTGTGGTTCCAGGGCAACATGTGGTTCTGCGCCTCGGCGTGCTTCCGGGCCCCCAAGGCGATGACCTGGGGTGACTTCTGGAACGGGCTCGTCGTGCCGTACGCCGAGGAGGACCCGGACTTCGATCCGGCGGCGCAGCGGGTGTGGACCCTGCACGGCGAGCAGTTCACGCCGCGCGATGACCAGACCCTCGAGGAGATCGGCGTCGAGCACAAGGACGTCATCGGGATGCGCGTCGTCGCCTGAGGCGACGTCCAGCGAACCTCGTCGGACCGGCATCCGACCTCTCCTCACCCCGACTTCGTGCGACTTGGCCACGGTTTTCCTGCCCGATCGGGCCGGGAACCGTAGGTAGGTCGCACGAAGTCGGGGGACCTGTCAGCAGACCCCCGACCACGTCAACGAGTGAGCGAGCCATCGAGTGAGTGAGCAGCCATGACCCAGACCCACACGATCACCGTCGAGCCGCTCGGCCGCGAGGTGCAGTGCCGCGAGGACCAGTCGATCCTCGACGCCTGTTTGCGCGCCGGGGTCTGGTTGCCGCACTCGTGCACCCACGGCACCTGCGCGACGTGCAAGGCCGACGTCGTCGACGGTGAGGTTGACCACGGGGCGGCGAGCTCGTTCGCGCTCATGGACTACGAGCGCGACGAGGGCAAGCTGCTGCCGTGCGTGGCCTGCCCGCGCTCCGACGTGGTCATCGAGGCCGACATCGACGTCGACGAGAGCATGCCCGTGCACCCGGTGCAGGACTTCACCGGCACCGTCGTGGCCCTGGAGGAGATCGCGCTGCAGACCCGGCGCCTCGTCGTTGAGCTCGACCGCGACATCGCCTTCAACGCCGGGCAGTACCTGAAGTTCTCGGTGCCGGCGCGCGACGGGCTCCCGGTCGTGGACCGCACCTGGTCGATCGCCTCACCGCCCACCGAGACCCGACGGCTGGAGTTCCACGTGCGCAACGTGCCCGGAGGCCGGGGCACCGACGGCTGGGTGTTCGGTGGACTGTCGGTCGGGGATGCCGTGAGCGTCTCGGGGCCCTACGGTCGCTTCGTGCTCAAGACCGACGACGACCGCCCGGCCATCCTCGTCGGGGGCGGCACGGGCCTGGCACCCCTGAAGTCGATGATCCGGCACGCGCTGGAGAACGACGCGTATGCCGGTCACCTCACCCTCTACCAGGGTGGTCGGAGCAGGGAGTGGCTCTACGACGTGGAGTACTTCCAGGCACTGGCGGCGCAGCACCCCGATCGGTTCACCTACCGACCGTGCCTGTCCGAGGAGACCGAGGCCGACTGCGGAAGTGACGCCACGGCATACGGCTTCGGGATGGTCACCGACGTCATCGCCGCCGACCACCCGACGCTGTCGGGGTCCTCGGGGTACCTGTGCGGCCCTCCGCCGATGGTCGAGGCCGCGCTGAAGACGCTGATGTCCAAGCGGCTCTTCCCGCGCGACATCCACCGCGAGGACTTCTTCAACGAGGGCGACAAGGAGTCGGGCGCTGTCCGATCCCCCCTCATCAAGCGCTGAGATCCTGGCCGTGAGTGCGGAAGTGGTCGCTCTAGCGACCACTTCCGCACTCACGGCGAGGTCACGGCATCCGGATGCCGTCAGAGGCCGGACTCGCGCAGCACGCGGCTCAGGGTGAACGCCGCGGTGCGCACCGCCGGGCCGAGGGTGCCCGGGTCGACGGCCTTCGTCGGGCCGGTCACCGACAGCCCGGCGCGGACCTTGCGGTCGGTGCCGAACACCGGGGCGGCCACGCACGACACCCCGACGTGCGACTCCTCGAGGTCCATGGCCATCCCCACCGAGCGGATCTTGCGCAGCTCCCGGGTCAGGCCACCGGGTGTCGTGATGGTCCGCGGGGTGAGGCGCGGCAGCCCGGCGTCGATGCGGGCCCGCACGGTCGCAGCCGGGCTGTAGGCGAGGATCGCCTTCCCCACCCCGGTCGCGTGCGCGGGGAAGCGGCCACCGGTGCGTGAGGCCACGTCGGCGCCGCTGGACCCGAGGATCTCGACGTACACGACGTCGACCCCCTCGAGCACCGCCAGGTGGATGCGCTGGCGGGTGACCTCCCGAAGGTCCTCCATGATCGGCAGGGCCGCCTCGGACAGCGTGCGGTGCGCCGGCACGAGCTCGCCACGTTCGAACAGCCACATCCCGAGCCGGTAGCCCTCGCCGGACGGGCCGGCGTCCTGACGCTCCAGCACGCGCAGGGCCACGAGCTCGGCGACGATGCGGTGCACGCTCGACTTGGGGAGCCCGGTGCGCCGCGACAGCTCGGCGAGGGACAGCACGGGGTCGCGGTCGTCGAACGCCCCGACGATCGCGGCGGCGCGTGCGAGCAACGACACAGGGGGTTCGTTCCGCTCAGTGGAACGCATTCGTTGATCGAACCACGTGCCGGGCCGCATTGTCATCACATCGGCCCACTCGGCAAAGGAGCCCAAGGCATGTCGATCGTTGCTCAAGACCAGGCGTGGTGCGCCACGACCCCCAAGCGTTCCCAAGAGGTCGACGCCCACGGTTCCGCCCTGAAGTCCGTGGGCAGCGCCCTCGACGTGCTCGAGTGCTTCGCTACCGACGGCGAGCTGGGCGTCTCCGACATCGCCCGCCGCCTCGGGGTCGCCAAGTCGACGGCACACCGGCTGCTGCAGACCCTGGCCAGCCGCGGGTTCGTCGAGCAGGACGCCCACTCGGGCCAGTACCGCCTCGGCATCCACATCTACGAGCTCGGCGAGCTGGCCCTGGCCCGCAACCAGCTGCGGCACGCGGCCCTGCCGATCCTTCGCCAGGTCGCGGCCGCCACGGGGCTCACCGTGAACCTCTCGGTTCCCGACGGCCCGGACATCGTCTTCGTCGAGCGCATCGAGAACAGCGACGGGGTGCGCATCCTCGGGCACTTCGGCCGCCGGCTGCCGGCCCACACGACGAGCAGCGGCAAGGCGATCGCGGCCTGGAACACCGGCGCGGATGCCGCGCGTCGCCGCGCCGGCTTCCCCCCTCGGGTCAGCCGGACGGTGCGGACCGAGGCCGACTGGGACCGCTGCCTGGAGTCGGTGCGCAAGGTCGGCTACGCGGTGTCGCACAGCGAGTCCTTCGACGGGGCGTCCTCGGTGGCGGTGCCCGTCATCGTGCACCGCGAGGCCATCGCGTCGATCTCGGTGTTCGGCCCGACCGAGGCCATCGAGCCGAAGGTCGACCGCATCGTCCCCGTGCTCGTCGCCGCGAGCCGTCGCATCGCCCGCGCGCACACCGCCTGACCGTTCCTCGCGAGTACGTCAGGGTGACTCGTTCCCGGGAGCGGAACGGCGGGGGCGCGGCGCTCGCGGCATCCGTAGCGTCATCACCGTCAGCAGCAGACCGTCGTCATCGTCTGCAGGCCCCCACCCGAGAGGAACCCCCGTGGACCACGAGACCCGCACGCTGGTGGCCGGTCGGCTGCTCGCGGCCTACGAGTCCCGGGAGCCGCTCGAGCCGCTCACCTCGACCTACGAGGGCATGACCCTCGAGGACTCCTACGCCATCCAGCTGCTCCAGATCGAGCAGCGCCTGGCCGCCGGGCGCACCGTGCAGGGCCACAAGGTCGGCCTGACGAGCGCGGCCATGCAGCGGCTGCTCGGGGTCACCGACCCCGACTACGGCCACCTGCTCGACGACTTCTTCCACCTCGAGCACATGCCGATCCCGGTGGGCACCTTCCTCCAGCCGCGGGTCGAGCCCGAGATCGCCTTCGTGCTCAAGAAGCCGCTCAAAGGCCCCGGCGTCACGGCCCACGAGGCCCTGCGCGCCATCGACTTCGTCCTGCCGGCCCTCGAGATCGTCGACAGCCGCATCCGCGACTGGAAGATCGGCCTGCTCGACACCATCGCCGACAACGCGAGCTCGGGTGCCGTCGTGCTCGGCTCCACCCCCACCGCCGTGGATGCCGTGGACCTTCGCCTCGCGGGGGCCACCTTCCACCGCAACGGCCAGGTCGTCGGCACCGGGGCCGGCGGGGCCGTGCTCGGCTCGCCGCTGAACTCCCTGGTCTGGCTCGCCAACACCGTCGGCGCCCGCGGCATCACCCTCGAGGCCGGCCACGTCGTCCTTCCCGGGGCCGTGTGCGCCATGGCCCCCGTCGCCGCCGGCGACACCTTCACCGCGACGTTCGCCGGGCTCGGCAGCGTCACCGCCCGGTTCGTCTGATCCCCCGCCCGAACAGCTAGAGGAGCGCCATGTCCACCCCCGCCAGGACCAAGGGCACCGCCGCCATCGTCGGGCCCGGCAACATCGGCACCGACCTGATGTTCAAGCTCATGCGCCGCAGCGACGTGCTCGACCCGCGATGGATGATCGGGGTCGACCCGGCATCCGACGGCCTGCGTCGCGCGAAGTCGCTCGGTCTCGAGGCCAGCCACGAGGGCGTCGACTGGCTGCTCGCCCAGGACGAGCTTCCCGACATCGTCTTCGAGTGCACCTCCGCCAAGGCGCACGAGGCGAACGCCCCGCGGTACGCCGAGGCCGGCATCCTCGCCGTCGACCTGACCCCCGCCGCGGTCGGCCCGTACCTGTGCCCCCCGGTCAACCTCGACTTCAACCTCGACGCGATGAACGTCAACATGATCACCTGCGGTGGCCAGGCCACGACCCCGATGGTCAAGGCCGTCTCCTCGGTCGTGCCCGTCCCCTACGCCGAGATCGTCGCGAGCATCTCGAGCAAGTCCGCCGGCCCGGGCACCCGCGCCAACATCGACGAGTTCACCGAGACCACCTCGGCGGCCCTCGAGGTCGTCGGCGGCGCCGAGCGCGGCAAGGCGATCATCATCCTCAACCCGGTCGAGCCGCCGCTGATGATGCGCAACTCGGTGTTCTGCGCCATCCCCGCCGAGGCCGCCGAGCCCGGTGAGCTGCAGGACCGCATCCTGGCCTCCATCCACGCCATGGTCGCCGAGGTGCAGGACTACGTGCCCGGCTACCACCTGCGGGCCGACCCCCAGTTCGACCACGCCCGCGACACCTGGAAGGGCATGGCCCGCGTGTTCGTGCCCATCGAGGTCAAGGGCCGCGGCGACTACCTGCCCGACTACGCGGGCAACCTCGACATCATCACCGCGGCTGCGGCCCGGGTCGGCGACATCATGGTCGCCCACCGGCTCGGCGTCGCGTCCACGTGGAAGTCGTCGGCCCAGCTCGGCGACGTCCCTGACCCGCTCGTCGGCGCCGGCGCCGACGCGCAGAAGGCCGGTGTCTGACATGGGTGACATGACCATCCGCCCCGAGGACGCCCCCGTCGTCGTCGAGGAGCTGACCGAGACCGACGTGCTCGCCAACACCCCGAAGGCCGGCGGCGAGCGCGACCTGCGGATCACCGACTCCACCCTGCGCGACGGCTCGCACGCGATGAGCCACCAGTTCACCGAGGAGCAGGTGCGCGGCGTCGTGCACGCCCTCGACAAGGCCGGTGTCGAGGTCATCGAGGTCAGCCACGGCGACGGCCTCGGCGGCTCGAGCTTCAACTACGGCTTCTCCAAGGTCGACGAGATGAAGCTCATCGCCGCCGCCGTCGAGGAGGCCACCCAGGCCAAGATCGCCATCCTCATGCTCCCGGGCCTCGGCACGGTGCACGACCTGAAGAACGCCCACGCGGCCGGTGCCTCGGTCGCGCGCATCGCCACCCACTGCACCGAGGCCGACGTGTCGATCCAGCACTTCGGTGCGGCCCGCGCGCTCGGCATGGAGACCGTCGGGTTCCTCATGCTCAGCCACAAGGACTCGCCGGCCAAGCTCGCCGAGCAGGCCCGGATCATGGTGGATGCCGGAGCCCAGTGCGTCTACGTCGTCGACTCCGCGGGTGCGCTCGTGCTCAGCGACGCGCAGGAGCGGATCACGGCGGTCATCGACGAGATCGGGCCGCAGGCCCAGGTCGGCTTCCACGGCCACCAGAACCTCAGCCTGGGCATCGCCAACTCGGTGCTCGCCTACCAGGCCGGGGCGCTGCAGATCGACGGCGCGCTGTGCGCCCTCGGCGCCGGGGCCGGCAACAGCCCGACCGAGGTGCTGGCCGCGACCTTCGAGCGGATGGGCATCCGCACCGGCGTCGACCTCGGCGAGGTGCTCTCCGCCGCCGAGGACGTCGTGCGCCCCTTCATCCCACGACTGCCGTGGATGGACCGCGCGTCGATCACCCAGGGCTACGCCGGGGTCTACAGCTCGTTCCTGCTGCACGCCGAGCGGGCCGCCGAGCGCTACGACGTCCCGGCCCACGAGATCCTGCAGAAGGTCGGGGAGTACGGGTACGTCGGCGGCCAGGAGGACATGATCATCGACATCGCCCTCCAGCTCGCCGAGGAGCGTCGCAACCTCGTCGACCTCGGCGACCTCGCCGGAATGGGCGTGCGCTGATGTCCACGGCATCCGCCACCGGCGCGGCCCCCGAAGGCGGCTGGGACATCGAGTCCGTCGCCGCCGAGCTGCTGCGCTGCGAGGACGAGCGCCGCGAGCGCGAACCGTTCACCGACGAGTGGCCCGAGCTCGACCTCGACATCGGCTACGCGATCCAGGACCTCAACCTCGCCAAGCGCCTCGAGCGCGGCGAGAAGCTCATCGGCGTCAAGCTCGGCCTCACCAGCCGGGCCAAGCAGCAGCGGATGGGTGTGCACTTCCCGTTCGTCGCGTGGCTGACCGACGCGATGGTGCTGCCGGTCGGTGACCCGGTGCCCCAGGGCAAGCTGATCCACCCGCGCATCGAGCCCGAGATCGTCTTCGTCATGGGCGAGCGCCTCGAGGGCCCCGGCATCACGTGCGCCCAGGCGATGAGCGCGGTCGAGTCGGTGTGGGGCGGCGCCGAGGTCATCGACAGCCGCTACAAGAACTTCCGGTTCACCGCCGGTGACGTCGCCGCCGACAACGCCTCGTCCGGTGCCTTCGTCACCGGTCCGATCGGCCTCCCCCCGAGCGAGCTCGACCTCGCGCTCGAGGCGGTGCTCGTCGAGGTCGACGGTGTCGTCGTCGACTCGGCCACCGGCGCCGCCGTGCAGGGCCACCCCGGTGAGGCGCTCGCGCTCGCCGCGAACGACCTCGCCCGCCGCGGCCACGCGATCGAGGCGGGCTGGATCGTGCTCACCGGCGGTATGACGGATGCCGTGTTCGCACCTCCCGGGTCGAGCACCGCACTGCACTTCACCAACCTCGGTTCGGTCTTCCTCAACGGCGGGGAGGGCTGAGCGCCATGCCGCTCATCGAGGTGACCTTGGCCGAGGGCCGCACGCCCGTGCAGTTGCGCACCCTGATCTCCGCGCTCACCCACGCCGCCGCCGAGGCGGTCGACGCCCCCGTCGACAGCATCCGGGTTGTGATCCGCGAGGTACCCCTGACGCACTGGGGTGCCGGTGACGTCACCCTCGCCGAACGCCGCGGGGCACCAGACCCGCGCGCCGGCACCTGAGCCGGCCCCCCGGCATCCGCACCGCTGTTCCTACCCAACACACCCCACCGCAGAAGGTGAACCCATGAGCGAGCTCCAGTTCTTCGGCCACATCATCGACAACGAAGAGGTCGAGTCGATCGACGGCAAGCGCTTCGACGTCTGGAACCCCTGGACGCAGCAGGTGTGGGCCCAGGCGGCCGAGGCGTCGGAGAAGGATGCCGAGCGCGCGATCGAGAGCGCGCGGCGCGCCTTCGACGAGGGGCCGTGGCCGCGGATGGGCCGGGCCGAGCGGGCCAAGGCGATCCACCGGCTGGCCGACCTCATGGAGGAGCGCGCCGACGACCTCGCGCGGATGGACTCCACGAACATGGCCAAGCCGTTCGAGCAGGCCAAGCACGACGTGGCGCGCTCGGTGTGGAACTTCCGGTTCTTCGCCGACCACCAGCGCGACGCCGTCGGCGAGGTCTACCCGATGGACTCGGGCCACCACACCTACAGCGAGTTCGGCCCCGCCGGGGTCGTCGCGGCGATCAGCCCGTGGAACTTCCCGCTGATGATGGCGTCGTGGAAGATCGCGCCGGCGATCGCGTGGGGCAACACCTGCATCATCAAGCCGTCGGAGGACACGCCGGCGTCGGTGACGCTGCTCGGGCGCCTGGCCGTCGAGGCCGGCTTCCCGCCCGGGGTGCTCAACGTCGTCAACGGGTTCGGGGCGCCCGCGGGGGCGACGCTCACCGGTGACGACCGGGTCGACCGGGTGACCTTCACCGGGTCCTCGACGACGGGCAAGTACGTCATGGCGTCGGCGGCGACGCACCTGGCGCCGGTGTCGCTCGAGCTCGGCGGCAAGGGCGCGAACATCGTCTTCGAGGACGCCGACATCGACAACGCCATCCACTGGGCGGTCGAGGCGATCTTCCGCAACGCCGGGCAGATCTGCCTCGCGGGCTCGCGGCTCTTCGTGCACTCCTCGCTGTACGAGTCGTTCATGGAGCGGTTCGTCGCGGCGGCCGAGGCGCTGACCATCGGCGACCCGTTCGACCCGGCGACGAAGTTCTCGTCCCTGGCGAGCAAGCGGCACTTCGACAAGGTCGCCTCGTCCGTGGAGTCGGCCCGTGAGCTCGGCGGCACGATCCGCACCGGCGGGGTCGCCGAGGACGGGTCCTGGGTGGTGCGCCCGACGATCATCGACGGGCTGGCGCTGGATGCCGCGCCGTACTGCGAGGAGATCTTCGGCCCGGTGTGCGTCGTCAACTCCTTCGACACCGAGGAGGAGGTCGTGCACCTGGCCAACGACACGCGGTACGGGCTGAACGCGATGCTGTTCACCGAGAACCTGTCGCGGGCGCACCGGGTGGCCTCGAAGCTGCGGGCCGGCACGGTGTGGGTGAACTGCTTCTTCATCCGCGACCTGCGCACGCCGTTCGGTGGCGTCGGCGACTCGGGCGTGGGGCGCGAGGGTGGCAACTTCTCGCGGGAGTTCTTCACCGAGCCCAAGGCCGTCGTCATGCAGATCGACCGCGGCTGACCCCAGCCCCGACCCGCTTCGGGTCGCGGGTGTCGGTGGCTCGGGGCAGGCTGGCCGTATGCCGTCCGCTCAGCACCCGTCGTCGTCCCACCCGCCGCTGTGCACGATCGTGCCGCCGTACGTCCTCGAGGCGCTGGCCTCCTCCGACGACCCGCACGTCGCCGCGCACGCCCAGGCCACCCTCGACGTCGACGCCGAGCTGCGCGAGGCACGCGGCATCGAGCTGCGCCCCTCCACTGCGGCACCCAGGCGCAAGAAGCGACCGCCGCGCCCGGCACGCGGCACGGCCGACGCCCCGCAACGCGCCATCCACGACGCCGAGCGGGGCACCACCCTGCCCGGCACCCTCGTGCGCAGCGAGGGCGACGCCGACACCGGTGACCGCGAGGTCAGCGAGGCCTACGACGGGCTCGGCGCCACCTGGGACCTCTGGCAGAACACCTACGGCCGCAACTCGCTCGACGGCCGAGGCCTGCCCCTCATCGCCACGGTGCACTTCAGCCGCGACTACGACAACGCCTTCTGGGACGGCACCCAGATGGTCTTCGGCGACGGTGACGGCGTGGTCTTCCTGCCGTTCACCCGCAGCGTCGACGTCATCGGCCACGAGCTCGCGCACGGCGTCACCCAGTTCACCTCGGGCCTGAACTACCAGGACCAGTCGGGCGCGCTCAACGAGTCGGTCTCCGACGTCTTCGGGGTGCTCGTCAAGCAGCGCCTGCTCGGCCAGAGCGCGGACCAGGCCGACTGGCTCATCGGCGCCGAACTGCTCGGCCCCGACGTCAAGGGTGTGGCGATCCGCTCGATGGCTGCCCCCGGCACGGCCTACGACGACCCGCGCCTGGGCAAGGACCCGCAGCCTGGCCACATGCGTGACTACGTCGACACCCAGGACGACAACGGCGGCGTCCACATCAACTCCGGCATCCCCAACAAGGCCTTCCACGTCGTTGCGACCACCCTCGGCGGCAACGCCTGGGAGGCCGCCGGCCAGGTCTGGTTCGACACCATCACCGGTGACATCAGCGCCGACTGCGACTTCGAGACCTTCGCCGCTCTTACGGTCAAGGCCGCCACCGCACGCCACGGCGCCCGGTCCGAGGTCGTCGCCGCCGTGCGCGCGGGCTGGGTCGCGGTCGGCCTCGCGGATGCCGTCGCCCCGGCTGGCGAGGACTCCTCACCGTCCGGGGGTGGCAAGGGCTCCCCCGCCGCGCCGTCCAGCCCGGCGGAGCCGTCCGGCCCGGCCGAACCCGCACCACCGAAGCCGACCTCGGGCACGCAGGTCAACGTCCGCCGCACCGGAGGATTCGCCGGGCGCACCGTGGAGCGCACGGTCACCCTCGGTGAGCTGCCGAAGGCAGACGCCAAGGCGTGGCGGTCCCTGCTGGCCGATGACCATCTGCCGGCGCTCGCGGACCGGGCCGCTGGCGGCTCCCGGATGCCCGACAGCTTCTGTTACGGCGTGCGGTGCGATGCCCCGCCGATCGACGTCGAGCTGCCCGAGCCGCACCTCAGCGACGAGGTACGCACCCTGCTCGAGCGCACCCTGGCTCGGGACTGACCACCCTGACCACCCGGCATACGATCGGCGCCATGAGCGAGCCCGACCCGCGCACCCTGCGCCGCGATGACTTCGACGCCGTGCGCCCCGTGCCCACCCGCTGGTCGGACAACGACATGTTCGGCCACCTCAACAACGCGGTCTACCTCGAGCTGTTCGACAGCGTCCTCAACGCGTGGATGCAGGAGGAGACCGGCATCGACGAGATGGTCGCCCCCACCCTCGGGGTCGTCGCCGAGACGAGCTGCCGCTACTACCGCGAGGTCGCCTTCCCCACGACGCTCGACGTCGGGGTGCGTGCCAAGCGGATCGGCACCACCAGCGTCGTCTTCGAGTTCGGGGTCTTCTCCCCCGGCGTCGACGAGATCGCCGCGCACGGCCTGTGGGCGCAGGTCTACGTCGACC
>JAGNQK010000172.1 GCA_017989115.1 Dermatophilaceae bacterium
CCGATGCCGGCCGCACGAGTGCTGCTGCCGCGAGCCACCGGCGCAGGGCCTCCTCCCCGGCGAGCAGCGTCGGTCGGTCGAGCAGTGCCCAGGCGTCGAGGAGCAGGGCAGCGGCGTAGCCCTCAGGTGCCACGGGCTCGGCACCCGGGGTCGAGACCACGAGCCGGGGACCCGCCTTGACGACGTCGAGCACCGTGCCGGCCCCGGAGCGTTCGACGGGCACACCGGGGAACGCCCGCCCCAGCTCCTCCGCCGTGCGACGGGCGCCGACGACAGCGGAGCGCAGTGCGTGCCCGCCGCAGGCCGGGCAGGTGAACGCCGTCTCGACCCGGCCGCACCAGCGGCACGACGTCGGCCCCTGCGGTCCTGCCAGCGCCAGCGGCCCGGCGCATGCCGAGCACCGGGCCGGTCGACGGCAGGTCTGGCACGACAGGGACGGCAGGTAGCCCCGCCGCGGGACCTGCACCAGCACCGGGCCGTGCGCCAGCGCCTCCTTCGCCGTGCGCCACGCCAGGCTCGGCAGGTGGGCGGCGGCGACCGCCGGGTCCCGGTCGGCGTCGTG
This sequence comes from Dermatophilaceae bacterium, assembly GCA_017989115.1. GTDB lineage: Bacteria > Actinomycetota > Actinomycetes > Actinomycetales > Dermatophilaceae > Fodinibacter. The sequence continues at coordinate 563 of JAGNQK010000172.1, forward strand.
CCCCTCACCGGCCACGCGCACCGACGCGACGGCCGCCCGCACCACCGCCCGGGGCGCCTCGACCGGGGTCAGCACGCCCCGGGAGACGAGGTCGGCCACAGCCACGGACCGCGAGTACGCGGCGGCCAGGACGGCAGCCCCCTCGTCGGCCGCCCGCGCAAGGAGCACCTCACGCACGTGCGGGTAGGGCGCTCGGGGCTCGTCGAGCAGGTCGTCGCCGTCGTCCCACCACGCGACGAGGCCGAGGTCCCGTACCGGGGCGAAGGCCGCCGCCCGAGTTCCGACGACCACCTGGGCGTGACCTCGTAGTGCCTTGAGATACGCGGTGTACCTGGCCTGCGGCCCCTGGTCGGCCGTGAGCCGGGTGTGCCGACCGGGGCCCAGCGACCGGGTCAACGCGGCCTCGACCCGCACGACGTCACGATGGTCGGGCACGACGATGACCGCGCCGCGACCGCCCTCGGCGGCCGTCCGCGCGGCCTGGGCCAGCAGCATCGGCCAGTCGGCGTCCGGGTCGGTGGACGGGACGGCGAGCAGGGATGCCGTGGGCGCACCGCCCGCGCCCACGTGGGTGAGGAACGCGGGGCCCGCGGGGTACGGCAGCCAGGCGTCCGGCATCCGATCTGGCAGTGGCGGTCGGTCAGCCGGGTCCGGCGACGAGGCAGGCAAGGCCTTCTCGGCGGCGGCGTGCCGGGGTGGGACGGCGAGGCGCAGCACGTCACCGAGCGAGCCGGCGTAGCGGTCGGCGACGACGCGGGCCACGCGCAGCACCGCTGGCGTGAGCACGGGTTCGGGCGACACGACCCGGCGGATCGGGCTGAGCCGCCCGAGGTGCTCGGCATCCGCGCGCCGGTCGAGCACGAAGCCGGAGAGGTCCTGCCCGGCGAAGCGCACCTTGACCCGCACCCCCGGGAGCGCGGTGTCGGCCGACGAGGTCGGCACGGTGTACTCGAACGGCCGGTCGAGGTGGGCCAGGCCCGTGTCGACCTGGACCAGGGCCACCGGGAGCACCTCGCTCGTCGGATCCCCGGTGCCTGCCATGCGCTCGAAACTAGCGGAGCCCACCGACCCCGCGGGGATCGGTGGGCTCCGCCTGTGGACGACGCGTCGGTCGCGTCAGCCGTTGGCGGCGCGCTGGAGTGCCTCGACGCGGTCGGTGCGCTCCCACGTGAAGGGGTTGTCGACACCGGCCGCGGTGGTGCGGCCGAAGTGCCCGTAGGCCGCCGTCGACTTGTAGATCGGACGCAGGAGGTCGAGTGCGTCGAGGATGGCCGCCGGGCGCAGGTCGAACGTCGCGAGGATCGCGGCCTGGATCTTGTCGGCGGCGACGGTCTCGGTGCCGAAGGTCTCGACGTAGAGACCGACCGGCTGCGCCTTGCCGATCGCGTAGGCGACCTGCACCTCGCAGCGACGGGCCAGCCCGGCGGCGACGACGTTCTTGGCGACCCATCGCGTGGCGTACGCCGCGGAGCGGTCGACCTTGCTCGGGTCCTTGCCGGAGAAGGCGCCCCCACCGTGACGGGCCATGCCGCCGTAGGTGTCGACGATGATCTTGCGGCCGGTCAGGCCGGCATCACCCATCGGGCCACCGATGACGAACTTGCCGGTGGGGTTGATGTACGCACGGTAGTCGTCGGTGTGCAGCTCGGTGCCGGAGTCGGCGAGCTCGGCGAGCACCGGGTCGATGACGTGCGCCCGCACGTCGGGCTCGAGCATGCCCTCGAGGGAGATGTCCTCGGCGTGCTGGCTGGACACGACGACGGCGTCGAGGGAGACCGCGCGGTCACCGTCGTACGCGATCGTCACCTGGGTCTTGCCGTCGGGGCGCAGGTAGGACAGCTCACCGTTCTTGCGCACCGCCGTGAGGCGCTCGGCGAGGCGGTGGGCCAGGAAGATCGGCAACGGCATCAGCTCGGGGGTGTCGTCGCAGGCGTAGCCGAACATCAGGCCCTGGTCGCCAGCGCCCTGCTTGTCGAGCGGGTCGACGGCGCCGGTGCGGCTCTCGAAGGCGGTGTCGACACCCTGGGCGATGTCGGGGCTCTGCTGCCCGATGGAGACGCTGACCCCGCACGAGGCCCCGTCGAAGCCCTTCGTCGAGCTGTCGTAGCCGATCGCGAGCACCGTGTCGCGGACGATCTTCGGGATCTCGACGTAGGCCTCGGTGGTCACCTCTCCGGCGACGTGCACGAGACCGGTCGTCACCATCGTCTCGACGGCCACGCGGCTGCCGGGGTCCTGGGCCAGCATGGCGTCGAGGATCGAGTCGGAGATCTGGTCGCAGATCTTGTCCGGGTGACCCTCGGTCACGGATTCGGACGTGAACAAGCGTGCCGACACGCAGGTCTCCTTCAAGTGGGGGGGTGGCAGCGGCTCGAGCGACTGCCCCCGGGATTCTACCGGCGGGCTGTCGTTCCCCCCACTCCCGGTCACGTGGCCGCTCGGGGGATGAGACCATGGGCGGCGTGTCAGACCGGTCGGTGAACCCCGAGGCGGCTGGGGACGCAGGAGGTGCGGCCTCCGCGGACCCCGCCGCGGAAGCGTTGTCCCTGCTGACCCGCGCACAGGCCCTGGCCGACGACCTGCGGCTGGAGGCCCACCGCGAGGTCGTCTCCGCCCGCGACGAAGCCACTCGCCTTCGCGCCGAGGCGCAGGAGGCCGGTCACGAGCTGGACGACCTGCGCGCCGGGATTGCCGCCGCCCGGGCCGAGGCAGCCCGCCGGCTCGAGGAGACCCGCGCCGAGGTCGAGATCATGCTCGCCGACGCCGCCGACCAGGCTGCGCTGCTGCGAGCAGGGGCGACCAAGGCCAGCGATGAGGCCCTGGGCCTCGCGACCGAGCAGGCCCAGGCCGAACTGGCGCAGGCTCGGACCGCCGCCGAGGCGATCCTCGAGCAGGCCCGTCGGGAGCACGAGCTGACGGTCGCTCGTCTGGCCGACGACGAGCGTGCCCACCAGCAGCGGTGGAGCAGTGAGCACACCGCCCACACCACCGAGCTGCACGCCCTGCGCGAGAGCACGCTGGCGGAGCTCGACGGTCTGCGTCGCGAGGCGGAACAGTTCTCGCTCACGCACCGGGGAGAGGCGCAGGCCCGGGCCGCTGAGGTGCTGGCGGCGATCGGCGAGCGTGACGAGGCGTCCCGCGCAGCGGCGGAGTCGGTGGTGAGCGGGGCGAAGGCACACGCCGATGAACTGCTTGCCGACGCTCGTGCCGAGGCCGACTCGGTCATGGCAGCCGCGCAGGCGCACCTGGCCTGGGCGCAGGCCACCGTGCGCGAGCTCGTGACCGGAGCGCGCGCCGACGCCGAGCAGCGCGCCCGCACACACCACCGCGAGCTCGCAGATCGCTCCCGCGCCCATCGACAGCAGGTGCAGACCCTGCTCGCCGCGGCGACGGCCAAGGGAGCCGACCGCCTGTCCGAGGCGGACTCCGAGGCACGACGTCTGCGCGAACAGGCCGAGGCCGTGCTCGCCGAGGCGCAGGCGGATGCCGCCCGCACCCGTGAGGCGGCCGCCCGCGAGTCCCAGCGGGTCGTCGACGAGGCGCAACAGCGTGCCGAGGAGGCTCTCGAGCGAGCGACCCGTCGAACGACCGAGGCCGAACAGGGTGCCGCCCTGGTTCGGGAACGGGCCGCTGCGGACGTCGAGCGCATGCACCGCGAAGCCCACGAGCACCACCGGGCCGCCCGTGCCGAGATCCTGCGGACCTCCGAGGAGGCCCGCGCACGGGCCGAGGCCGTGCGAGCCGAGGCCCAGGCGGCCGTCGAGCGGGCCCGCGCCGAGGTGCACACCCTCGCGGCCCGCCGTGACGCCATCACCGCCCAGCTCGGCAGCCTCTCAGGGGTCATCGACGCCCTGGCCGTTCCCGAAGACCCTCCGCACCCGCAAACCCCGCCCCACCAGGAGTCCTGATGAACCAGCCCGAGTTCCCCACCGTCTTCCGCGGGTACGACCCCGTGTCGGTCGACCAGCACGTCAGTGCGCTGCGCCAGGCCGCTGAGGCGGCCCGGCAGGCGGCTGAGGCCGCCCAGCAGGAGGCCGCCTCGGCGTCGGTCTCGCTGACCAAGCTGCGCCAGTCCCACGACGCGCTCATGCAGGAGGTCGACGGGCAGCGGCGCAGTGTGGCAGAGCTCGAGGAGCACGCTCGCCGGGCATCGAACCCGTCGTTCGCAGACCTCGGCGAGCGGATCGGCTCGATCCTGACGCTGGCTGACGAGGAAGCCGCCGCCATTCGCGCCACCGCCGAGGAGGAGGCCGGCCAGACCCGGTTCGCCGCTGACGAGGCCGCCGCGCTGGCGCGGACCGAAGCCGACCGGTATGCCGAGGACCGACGCTCGCGCGCCGACGTGGATGCCGAGCAGGCCCTGGCCCGTGCCAAGCAGGAAGCCGACTCGATCGTCGACGACGCCGCCCGCGAGGCCGCCGCCCGCCGCGAGGAGGCCGAGGCCTACTTCGAGAAGCAGCGG
>JAGNQK010000002.1:0-25943 GCA_017989115.1 Dermatophilaceae bacterium
GACGCGGTGCGGGCGGCCTGCGCGAGCACGCGAACCTGCTCGATGTCGGCGGGGTCGATGCCGGAGGTGCGGTCAGCCATGCGCCCAAGGGTATGTCGTCCGTCGCAGGTCAGACCGCTCAGTCGGCGCGCATTGCCTCCGCTGGCAGAGTCGTCGCTGCCCGCCACGACGGATAGGCGGACGCGAGCAGGCCAGCGGCAAGGCCCACTGCCGGGCCGACGAACACGGCCAGCAGCGGCTGGGTGGTGTCCCAGCGGTTCATCGCCGCGATCGCAAGGGAGACTGCCATCCCAGAGGCCGAGCCCAAGAGACCCCCTAGCACCCCCAGAAGTCCACCCTCGATGAAGAAGATGCGCGCGATGCCCCGCTGCGAGGCGCCCATTGACCGCCGCAGACCGATCTCAGCGGTTCTCGAGACGACGCTCACGATCATCGCGTTGGCGATGAGCAGGGTTGCGACCGCGAGCAGCAGGAACCCGACGGCAGCCGTGAGCCGGGTGAGCTCGGACCCGACACCTTGCCGCAGCGAGCTGAAGTCAGCTACGGGGGAAGTCGCCAGCGATTCCGGACGGTCGGGTCGGATCGCGATCCGGATCACTCGCGAGACCGGACCCCCTCCGCCAAGGTCGGTTCGCACCAGCACCACCGTCTGGAAGTCCGACACACCGTCGATGGCCAACGCTGCCGAGTGGGGGATTACCACGGCGTTGGCGAGGGTGTCGTCGGTGGAGCCCGTGATCCGGCCAATAACGGAGAATCGGGTGTCCGCCACCCATACCGCTACTCCTGGCCCCGGCACGCCCTGCGGCAGACCCAGTCTCTCGGCCGCACGCTCCCCGACCAACGCGACCGCGGGTGCCCGCACGCCATCGAGGAGCCACGCGGGCGCGCCCCCGGTGACTGCGCGGTCTGCGGCCAGGTACCCCGACGTCGCCCCGAGGACATCGACCTCCGCGATGTCCGGTGAGGCGGCACCCCTGCGTGGGCGTGACTCAGCACGCGCAATGTCAACTCGTCGCCCCGCTGCACGCACTAGGTCGACCCGCTGCGCCCGAGACTCGGTGTCAGGCGGGAAGACGGACATCGGAGCGCTCTCGCCATTGTCCTCACTCGCTCTGGCCCCGACAGTGAACGTGGTGCTGCCGGCCGCCACGAACCCGGCGTCCACCTGCCGGGCCGCCGCGATGCTGACCGTGTACGAGGCCACGAGGACACCCGCGCTCAGGGCGATGCTGACGAGCAGGAGCAGGGCTCGGGCCCGGCGGGCTGACAGTTCGATCAGAACGTCGCGCACATCATCGCGTAGCCGCAGCATCACCGGTCGAGCCCTCGCCTGAGGATGCCGTCCGCCAGGGTGTACGCCTGGTCCGCCCACGCCGCTGCTCGCCGGTCGTGGGTGATGAGCACGACCGAACCGCCGCGGTCCACCTGCGTGTCGAACAGGGCAAGGACCTCCGCGGTGTTCGAGTCATCGAGATTGCCGGTCGGCTCGTCGGCCAAGACGATCGCCGGGTCTGCGATGACCGCGCGGGCGATCGCCAGTCGCTGCTTCTCACCGCCGGACAAGGTGGCACCCAGGGCCTGGGCATGGTCACCGAGACCCAGGCCGTCGAGGGTGCCTGCGATTCGCGTGGCGCGCTCTGCGCGAGGCGTACCGATGACCGAGAGCTTCAGCTCGAGGTTCTCGGTGGCAGTGCGGTGGCCAATGATGTGGTGGGCTTGGAAGACGAACCCGAGTGCCGACGCCCGAAGCCGGTCGCGCTGGGCACCCCGGCGCGTGGCAACGTCGTGACCGAGCAGCTGGTATCGGCCCGTCGTGGCCTCGTCCAACAGCCCCAGGATGTTCAGCAGGGTCGACTTCCCGGCACCGGAGCGGCCGAAGATGGCGACCCGCTCCCCGCGGTGGACGGCCAGAGAGACCCCTCGCAAGACCCGCAAAGGCGGAGCACCGGGGAAGGTTCGGGTCACCTCCTGCGCCTCGAGGACAGGTGCGGCAGCCGAGGTCATCCCCCGGCCACCAACACGCGCTGTCCGAGCACGACGTCACCGCCCGTGACCTCGGCCCAACCCTCTGCCTGGGCGCCCAATGTGACCGGCAACCGCCGGCGCGCCTGTGCCTTGCCCGTCTCGACGAGCATGACGAATGTTCCCTCGTCATCCTCGCGCAGGGCAGTCATGGGCACCGCCAGGACAGGGCGGGCCTCGGTGCTTTCGCCTGCGCGGGTCACGAACACCGGCTCGTCGTCACGCCACCCGTCCCCAGCATCCGTGGCGGAGAAAACGACATCGTGGCCGGCTACCTCCGAGTCGGACCCCGCGACGAAATCTCCAACCTTCACGACCTCGCCCGACAAGGCCCGGCTGCTGTCCCCGGCGGACGCGAGGCGCACCGCCTGCCCGACCTCGAAGAGAGCCTTGTCGGCAATCCCGACCCTGGCTTCCACAGTGGGTGATCCGCCCCGCAACTGGGCGGCCTGAGGTGTTTGCTCCCCGAGCGTCGTTCCCACTGGCGCGACGCTGACCAGCGTGAGGGTCGGGAAATCAGCTGCGAGAACCTCCTGCATCGGCAGCCATGTACGTGTTGCCGCATTTCCTGACCTAGCATCACCGGATGTCCCGTTGGGTCCCTCTGGTGAGGCGACTCCAGCAGGGGATGCATCCACAGGGGACCCGGCTGCGGCGGCCTCCTCCAGGGGAGCGCTCACATTGATCGTGGCGTAGAGCCGCGCGACAGCGGCTTGCGTGCCCGAGCCGAACCTGCCGTCGACCGCGCCTCCGTAGAGGTCGATGTCCGCCAGCGCACGCTGGAGGGCTGCGACGTCCCGCCCCTGGTCACCAACGTGGAGGTCTCGGTACAGCGGAAAGGGCATGCGGAGGAATACGACTGGTCGACCGGAAATCTCAACGACGACGTCAGAGGGCGTGATGGTCGACCCGGCCCGGGCTGGAGTGTTCGTGATGACGGACTGCGCACTCGAGCCCGCGCCGGTCGGGGATACCACGACGGAGCGACCGAGGTGCACTACGCCTGACAAGCGCGGCGATGTCGCAGGAAACGTGTGCTCGACTACCTCGGCCGTGACCACGGGCGTGGCCGACGCATTCATCTGAGCCTTCTCCCACGGGGAAGGAAGGACCAGCCCGACCGCGAACGTGACCACCGCGAGGATCACGCTGGCCATGACCCATCCGATGAGCCACGTGTGGCGCCGAGGTTTCGTGGGGTCATGAAGGGGATCCCTGTCAGGTGTCAGATCCAGGCTCCGTGCGTCAGAGTCCTGCCTCACTCAGGACCCTTCGCGCCTTGGCGAGCTGCCGGTCGAACCCTGCGCGTTGGTCCTGCAGCTCGGCCCCGTACTTCGCAACGACGGGAGCCTGTGCCGCTGCCACGAGATCGGCCAACCGTTGCGCGGTGTCGTGTTGTCGCTTGCAGGTCACGTCCACCACCGCCAGCTCGACATCCACGGGCTGCACACGTCGTTCCCCGACGGCCTTCCAGTCCACGCCATCAGGCGCCATGTTCTCGGTGTCCACGGACAGTCCTCGCTCCGCCAGGCAGGACCCCCAGTCTGCAACCACCTCAGCCCATTCCCTTGACGCGCGGGCCTCGTCCTCGGCAGCGTTCAGTGCCCTGAGCCACGGCCCGTCGGGCGGTTGCTCCTGCAACTCCATCACGGTGGAGTCGCTCGACGCGCACGTCTCAGCGGCATCCAGCTCTGCCTGAGTGGGCGCGGACAACGGGTCGGACTGGTCGGCGATCGCCTGCTCTTTTGCCTTGGACATCGGTGTCACGTAGCCGTAGCGTTCCGCGTTGGCCATGCGCCACAAGCCAGCGAACCGGCGAGTGTCCTGTTCGTCGGGGATGGTTCGCCGGGGTTCGTCAGTCGGCACGTTCATTCGCCGTTTGCAGGAGATCATGGCAACCCGCATCGCGGAGGTGATCTCTGCGAGCTCAAGATCCGTGACCCAGTAAGCGTCGGCAGGAACCAGGATTAACCCCGTACTTTCGTCAACCTCAGCCTTCGTTGGCACTGTCAGGGAACCTGTCGGTTCAGAGTTCGCCGATGAGCATGCCGAGGAGAGGCCGAAGACAAGGACGCACAAAACCGCAAGCGCTCGCACAGGAACAGTTCCTCAGGCCAGAATCACGCGCAGTTGATCCAGTCGTGCGATTCGATCGTGTCGTTCCAGTTGTTCCACCGGTATGGACCCAGACCCGCACCGTTGTCGGAATTGGGATCCTGGTAGTTGGCGCCGTCGCTAACGCGCCAGAAGTAGGTGTACGTACCTGTGTGATTGGCGCTGGACCAGAAACGAACCTGGCAGTTGTTGCCCTGGTTCCGCATCGAACTGACACTCGTGCCGGTGATGGCGGTACCGTACCCGATCCCGGCCTCCCAGACAATGTTGTCGTAGTCGTTGGCGGTCGCGGACATCCCTCGGAAAGACCCCCCATACGTGAAATTCTGCCAAACACACGCTTCACCATTGCTGCATTGGCTGGTTGCCGCCTGCGCAGGTCCAACGCCACTGACAACCATCGCCAACGCCGCGACCCCAAAGCCCCACTTGATTCGACTCATGAAATGTCCCCTCGAAAGTCTCCTATGGTGGCTCGGCTCGTCCACCCGTCCTGACCCTAGTGGAGAACCAGAAACCTCGCCCGTTGAGCCACAGAATCCGGTGCGGCGAAGCCCTCGTCGCGGTTCTGGGAGGATGGGCCAGTGACGACGATCCTGTCCATCCAGTCCTCGGTGGCGTACGGCCACGTCGGCAACTCGGCCGCAGTCTTCCCGCTCCAGCGCCTGGGCGTCGAGGTGTGGCCCGTGCACACGGTGCACTTCTCCAACCACACCGGGTACGGCGCATGGCGCGGCCCCCTCATGGCGCCCGAGGACGTCCGCGAGGTCATCACCGGCATCGAGGAGCGCGGCGCCCTGCCCGAGGTCGACGCGGTGCTCTCCGGCTACCAGGGCGGCGAGCAGATCGGCGACGTCATCCTCGACACGGTCGCCCGCACCAAGGCCGCCAACCCGAGCGCGATCTACGCCTGCGACCCCGTCATGGGCAACGCGGCATCCGGCTGCTTCGTGCACCCGGCGATCCCCGTGCTGCTGCGCGAGAAGGTCGTGCCGCAGGCCGACCTCATCACGCCGAACCAGTTCGAGCTCGGCTTCCTCACCGACACCGAGCCCGGCGACCTCGACTCGACCCTGGAGTCGGTCGAGCGGGCGCGGGCAATGGGGCCGGGCACGGTGCTCGTCACGAGCGTGCTGCGCCCCGACCGCCCCGAGGGCACCATCGAGATGCTGGCCGTCCACGGCGACGGCGCCTGGATCGTGCAGACCCCGCAGCTGCCGATGAAGGCCAACGGCTCGGGCGACGTCACGGCCGCGCTGTTCACCGCGCACCTGCTGGAGGGCGGGGATGCCGGGGTCGCGCTCGGGCGCACCGTGTCCAGTGTGTTCGACCTCCTCACCCGCACGCACGAGTCCGGCCGTCGGGAGCTTCAGCTCGTGCAGAGCCAGGACGAGATCGCCAACCCGCGGATGCAGTTCGAGGTCCGTCAGCTCCGCTGAGGGTGGGCGCGGGTCAGAGGACGACGAGGTCGTCGCGGTGGATGACCTCGCGCTCGTACTCCGGCCCCAGGTCGCGTGCGAGGTCGCGGGTCGAGCGCCCCAGCAGCCGGGGCAGCTCGGATGCCGCGTAGTTCACCAGCCCGCGCGCGATCACCGCGCCCTCGGGGTCGCAGACGTCGACGGGGTCACCGGCCGCGAAGGCCCCTTCGACCCCGACGATGCCCGCCGGCAGCAGCGACTTGCGACGGTGCGTCACCGCGGCGACCGCGCCCTCGTCGAGCACGAGCCTGCCCCGAGCCGTCGTGGCGTGCGCGAGCCACCGCTTGCGCGAGGCCCGGGTCGCCGCCGCCGGAGCGAACACCGTGCCGCGGTCCTCCCCCGCGAGCGCGCCGGTGACGTCGGCCAGCCGCGTCAACAACGTCGGGATGCCGGCCGCACCGGCGATACCGGCCGCCTCCACCTTCGTGACCATGCCACCGCTGCCGACCGAGGAGCCGGTGCCGCCGATGCGCACGGCGTCGAGGTCGGCCACGGTCTCGACGAGCGGGACCCGACGAGAGCCCCCCTGCGACGGCGGGCCGTCGTAGAGCGAGTCGACGTCGGTGAGCAGCACGAGCGCGTCGGCCCCGACGAGGTCGGCCACCAGGGCGGCGAGCCGGTCGTTGTCGCCGAAGCGGATCTCCTGGGTCGCCACCGTGTCGTTCTCGTTGACGATCGGCACGATCCCGAGCTCGAGCAGGCGCTCGAGGGTGCGCCGGGCATTGGTGTAGTGCGCCCGCCGGGTCACGTCGTCCGCGGTGAGCAGCACCTGCCCGACCGTGAGCCCGTGGGCGGAGAACGCCGCCTGGTAGGCCGCCACGAGGGCCCCCTGGCCGACCGACGCAGCCGCCTGCTGGGTCGCGAGGTCCGTGGGTCGGCGGGAGAGCCCGAGCGGGCCGATGCCGGCCGCGATGGCGCCCGACGACACGAGCACGACCTGACGCCCCTGCGCCCGGCGCGTCGCCAGGACGTCGACCAGCGCCGAGAGCGCGCCGTGGTCGAGGTGACCGCCGTCGGCGCTGGTCAGCGACGACGACCCGACCTTGACCACGAGGCGCTGCCCCGCACCCACGGTGCGCCGCAAGCGAGCGGCGGTGTCCGGCATCCGGCTCAGTCCTCGTCGGTGACGGAGGCCCAGTGCCCTGCCCGCCGCTCCGTCGCGAGCTCGTCACGCGCAACCGTCTGGGCGTCCTTGCGCGCGTGGAACTCCTCGCGCTTCTGGGTGCGGGTCTTGCGGCCCTCGTTCTCGAAGCGCACGTCGGTGCCGCGAGGGCCAGTGAGCAGCTCGGCACCGGCGGACATCGTGGGCTCCCAGTCGAAGACGACCGCGTTGTCCTCCGGGCCGACGAGCACCGTCGAGCCGGAGACGGCACCGGCCTTGAGCAGGGCGTCCTCGACGCCGAGGCGGTTGAGCCGGTCTGCGAGGTAGCCCACGGCCTCGTCGTTGGAGAAGTCGGTCTGGCGCACCCAGCGGGTGGGGCGCTCGCCGATGACGCGGAAGAGCTCACCGTCGGGGGTGTTCTCGCGGCGCACGTGGAAGCCGGCGTCGTCGACCGCCGTCGGGCGGATGATGACGCGCGGACGGTCGGGCACCCGGGCGAGGACCTCGGCGCGGGCCTCGCTGACGTGGCGCGCCAGGGCGAAGGTCAGCTCCTTGAGTCCGGTGTGCGCCACGGCGGAGATGATGTGCACCTCGAGCCCGCGCTCCTCGAGCATCGGCTTGACCATCTCGGCCAGGTCGCGTGCCTCGGGGACGTCGGCCTTGTTGAGCACGACGACCCGGGTGCGGTCGGACAGCGGCCGACCGCCGAGGGTGTCGTCGGTGACGTACGCGGCGAGCTCGGCCTCGATGACCTCGAGGTCGGTCATCGGGTCGCGGCCGGGCTCCAGCGTGGCGCAGTCGACGACGTGCACGAGCACCGAGCAGCGCTCGACGTGCCGCAGGAACTCCAGCCCCAGCCCCTTGCCCTCGCTCGCGCCGGGGATGAGCCCGGGCACGTCGGCGATGGTGTAGCGCATCGACCCGGCGGTGACGACGCCGAGGTTCGGCACGAGCGTCGTGAACGGGTAGTCGGCGATCTTCGGCCGGGCGGCCGACACGACGGAGACCAGCGAGGACTTGCCGGCACTCGGGAACCCGATGAGCGCGACGTCGGCGAGCGACTTCAGCTCGAGCACGATGTCGGCGCTCTCGCCGGGCTCACCGAGCAGCGCGAACCCGGGAGCCTTGCGCCGCGGGCTGGCCAGGGCCTTGTTTCCCAGACCCCCACGACCGCCCCGGGCCACCACGAAGGTCGTGTCGTGCCCGACGAGGTCGGCCAGCACCGTGCCGTTGGCATCCTTGACGACGGTGCCCTCGGGCACGGTCAGGACGAGGTCGGCACCGTCACCACCGTTGCGCTCGTCGCCCGCACCGGGCTTGCCGTTGGCGGCCTTGCGGTGCGGCGTGTGGTGGTAGTCGAGCAGCGTGGTGGCCTGCGGGTCGACGGCGAGGATGACCGAGCCACCGCGCCCGCCGTTGCCGCCGTCGGGGCCACCGAGCGGCTTGAACTTCTCACGCTTGACCGATGCGACGCCGTGGCCGCCGTTTCCTGCAGCGACGTGCAGCACGACGCGATCGACGAAGGTCGTCATGCCTGCGCTCCTGACAAAAGGGTGGTGATGGTGCTCGATGGATGCCGTGAGGGGCGGGCCAGCACGGGCCCGCCCCTCAAACGGCGTGGGTGAAGCGGCCGGGCGAGGACGCCCGGCGTGCGATCACTGGGCGGAGACGGACTCCGGCTCGATGATGTTGACGGTCTTGCGGCCGCGCTTGCTGCCGAACTTGACCGCACCCGCGACGAGCGCGAACAGCGTGTCGTCGCCGCCACGGCCGACGCCGTCACCGGGGTGGAAGTGCGTGCCGCGCTGGCGGACGAGGATCTCGCCGGCCTTGACGGTCTGACCGCCGAAGCGCTTCACGCCGAGGTACTGGGCGTTGCTGTCACGACCGTTGCGGGTCGAGGACGCACCCTTCTTGTGTGCCATGTCTGTAGTCCTTTACGTGAGTTCCGGCGCGGATCAGGCGTCGATGCCGGTGATCTTGACCTGGGTGAGCGGCTGGCGGTGGCCCTGGCGCTTGCGGTACCCGGTCTTGTTCTTGTACTTCAGGATCGTGATCTTGGGGCCCTTGGCCGCCTTGACCACCTCGGCGGTGACCTTGACCTTGGCGAGCTTGCTCGCGTCACTGGTCACGGTGCCACCGTCGACGACCAGCAGCGGCTGCAGCTGGATCTCGTCGCCGGCCTGGCCGATCTTGTCGATGAGCAGGACATCGCCGACGGAAACCTTCTCCTGGCGACCACCTGCGCGCACAATCGCGTACACGGTCTGACTCACTTTCGTTACGGGCACGTCTCCTGGATGACCGGCCGATAGCTACCCCGTGGACGACACGGGACATCAGCTCGGTGGACGCACCGACTGCACAGACTACCGGGGGCCCCGGCAGCCCTCCAAATCACGGGCCAGCGGATCAGGCCGTCGGCTCGGGCGGCGTGCTCACGGCCCGCGGCGGACCGGCCGGGGCGACGACACGGCCACGCTTGCGGCGGCCTCGCGGCGCCGGAGCCGGCTCGGGCTCGGCCTCGGGCTCGGGCTCGGGCTCAGGCTCAGGCGTGGCCTCGACGACCTGGACCTGCGCCGGCTCGCCCTCGGCAGCTCCCTGCGGCTCCCGGACCTCGGCCTCAGCGACCTCGCTGGTGTCGACAGTCTCGACGACCTCGACGGCATCCGCCGTGTCGACGTCCTCCGCCGAGGGCTCGACCACAGCAGCCTCGGCCACTTCCGCCTCTGCCTCGGTGGGGATGCCGTCAGCCGGCACCTCCGCGGCGGCCTCGGCCTCGGCGCGCCGCAGCGCGGCCGCGTGCGCCGCAGCGGCGATCTGGGCGGCCGTGGGACCCGACGGGGTGCGGACCTCCTCGACCTGCGCCACGGCATCCGACCCGCCGTTCGACGAACCACCGGCAGCCGGGGTCCCCCGACGGCCGCGACCCGATCGCGACGGCGCTGCGTTGGCCCCGCCGACGTCGTTCGCGCCGGCCCGGTCGATCGGCTCGGAGTGCACGACGATGCCGCGCCCGGAGCAGTGCTCGCACGTCTCCGAGAAGACCTCGACCAGGCCCGACCCGACCCGCTTGCGGGTCATCTGCACGAGGCCGAGCGAGGTGACCTCAGCCACCTGGTGCTTCGTGCGGTCACGGCCCAGGCACTCCAGGAGCCGTCGCACGACGAGGTCGCGGTTGGACTCCAGCACCATGTCGATGAAGTCGACGACGATGATGCCGCCGATGTCGCGCAGTCGCAGCTGGCGGACGATCTCCTCAGCGGCCTCGAGGTTGTTCTTGGTGACCGTCTCCTCGAGGTTGCCCCCGGCACCGATGAACTTGCCGGTGTTGACGTCGACGACGGTCATCGCCTCGGTGCGGTCGATCACGAGCGACCCACCCGAGGGCAGCCACACCTTGCGGTCCATCGCCTTGGCAATCGCCTCGTCGATGCGGTGCGCCGCGAACACGTCGGCCTCGGAGGTCCAGCGCTGCAGGCGCGGTGCGAGGTCGGGGGCGACGTCCTCGACGTACTGGCTGACCTCTGACCACGCCTTGTCGCCGGAGACGACCAACGAGGTGAAGTCCTCGGTGAAGACGTCGCGGATGACGCGCACGGTGAGGTCGGGCTCGCCGTGCAGCAGGGCGGGAGCGCCGCCACTGCCGGCCTTCTTGGCCCCGGCCGACTCGGCCTTGGCCTTGATCTTGTCCCAGATCTTCGTGAGGCGCTCGACGTCGGCGCGCAGCTCCTCCTCGGAGGCCCCCTCGGCGGCGGTGCGCACGATGACACCGGCGTGGCCGGGCACGACCTCCTTGAGGATGGCCTTCAGGCGCGCCCGCTCGGTGTCGGGAAGCTTGCGGGAGATGCCCGTCATCTGCCCCTCGGGCACGTAGACGAGGTAGCGCCCGGGCAGGCTGATCTGCGAGGTCAGGCGAGCGCCCTTGTGCCCGATCGGGTCCTTGGTGACCTGGACGAGCACGGTGTCGCCCGAGGACAGCGCGTTCTCGATGCGGCGAGCCTGGCCGCCCTCGAGCCCGGCGGCGTCCCAGTTGACCTCACCGGCGTAGAGCACGGCGTTGCGGCCCTTGCCGATGTCGACGAACGCGGCCTCCATCGACGGCAGCACGTTCTGCACCCGGCCGAGGTAGACATTGCCAGCCATCGACGACGTGGTCTCACGCGAGACGTAGTGCTCGACGAGCACGCCGTCCTCGAGCACGCCGATCTGGGTGCGGTCACCACGGCCGCGCACGACCATGACGCGCTCGACGCTCTCGCGACGGGCCAGGAACTCGGCCTCGGTGATGATCGTGCGGCGACGCCCGGCCTCACGGCCCTCGCGACGACGCTGCTTCTTGGCCTCGAGGCGCGTGGAGCCCTTGACGGCGGTGGGCTCATCCCGCTGGCCACGGGGCTCGCGCACCCGGGTCACGGTGCCGGGCGGGTCGTCGCCCTCGCCGTCACCACTGCCTGCGCCGCGGCGGCGCCGACGACGACGCCGGCTCGAGACCGACTCGCCCTCGGTGTCAGCCCCGGTGTCCTCGGGCCCGGCGCCGCTGGGCTGCTCGGCGTCGGGGGCGTCGGCGGATGCCGAGGCCCCCTTGTCGTCCTCGC
Organism: Dermatophilaceae bacterium; assembly: GCA_017989115.1. Taxonomy (GTDB): domain Bacteria; phylum Actinomycetota; class Actinomycetes; order Actinomycetales; family Dermatophilaceae; genus Fodinibacter. The sequence continues at coordinate 11,319 of JAGNQK010000002.1, forward strand.
CCTGGGTTCGCCCACGGCGGCCTCGACCGCCACGGCGGCGGCGACCGCGGCCACTGGTGTCCGCGTCGTCGGAGGCGCGTTCCGCCGTGACGGACTCCTCCTGGCCCTCGGCGACTGCGTCGTCAACGGCCACCTCGTCGACAGCGTCCGCGTCGACGTCTGCGGAGGTCGCCACGGTCTCGGCAGCTGACTCATCGACCGCTGGGCGCTCGACCGGGGCCTGCACGGGAGCCGTGGCCCGGCGGCGGCGCGGGGCGACCGGCTCAGGGGCCTGGAAGAGCATCGACAGGCTCGGGACCGCGGGCAGGGGCGACACGTCGTCGGCGGGAGCAGCGGCCTCGGCGTCTGCCGCCTGAGCCACGGCCTCGGACTCGTCCTCGTCGATGGGCAGGAGCAGGTCGGCCGTGCCGGGCTCGAGCAGCGAGAGGTCGTCGAGCAACACCTCGGCCGGGGCCTTGGTCACCCTCGCGCGCTTGCTCGACCGCGGGGACTTCGCGGCCTTGGTCGCGCGAGTGGCCTTGGGCGCCTCGACGGATGCCGGGGCCTGGCCGTCCATGACCTCAGCAGCGTCTGCGGAGGCAGCGGCCTCAGCGGCCTCGCCCTCGGCAGCGATCGGCTCGAGGACGGTGTCCGGCACCGCCGGGGCGACCTTCTTCGCCGCCCGCTTGCGCGGGGCGCGCTTGACGGGCGCGGGGGCGACCTCGCCGGCGTCGGCGGCCACGGCATCCGTGGCGTCCGCGGCGCTCTCGGCGGCAGCAGCCGGATCGACGGCGGCCGGCGCGGCCGCCTTCTTCGTGGCGCGGCGGCGCTTGGGCTTCTCGGCGGGCGCCTGTTCAGCGGCGGCCGTGTCAAGCGTCGTGGTGGAGTCGTTCTCGGAAGCCATGAGGCCCCTTCCGTCATCCACGTGGGCGACGACCACACCGGTTCCGGCCCCAACTCCTGACCGGTCCCTCGCCGACCGCGTGGTGCGATCGGATCGTGCAGGGCGGGCCCTGCACGGAAGTCAGCTGCTGCCCCGGAGCGGCTCGCGCGGGCGGCGCGGCACCTATCCGGAACCGACGGCCTCCTTGTCGGCAGCCAACGGGTCGGCCACCCCAGCAGCTGCGTCGAGCAGTGGGCCTTGGGCCAGCCGAGTCACCAGGGGTGGGACCGGAGGCGCGAACCCAGTCACTGCGTGCAGTGCGGTCAGGATGTCATCGGGTCGAACGGACGGTGTGGTGTGCCGAACGACCATGCGCAGTATCGCACACCCCTCGTCGTCGACACCGGAGGCATCCATCGCCAGCACGGCGCCACGCGTGTCGAACGTGCGCGGCCCGGTCTTGAAGGTTCGCGTCGTCTCCGCGAGCTCGCAGGCCAGGTACGCGTCGACGGCCGCAGTGACCTCGGCGGGGTCGGCTGCGCGCACGACGATGTGCCACTCGCTGGCCTCGAGGCGGTCGGCGAGCGCACCGGGGCCGGCCTGCACGACCTCGAGGACGTCGAGCCCTTCGGGCAGCGCCTCGTCGAGGGCGGCCCGAACCGCCTCCGGGTCGACCCGTTCGGTGACCCGGATCTCGAAGTACTCGGCCTCGCTCGCCGTGCCTGTGGGCGCCGCGTTGGCGTAGGAGATGAGCGGGTGCGGGTGGAACCCGGCCGAGAACGCCATCGGGACGTCGGCCCGACGAAGCGCTCGCTCCAGGGCCCGGGAGAAGTCACGCGTGGAGGAGAAGCGCAACCGGCCACGCTTGGCGTAGCGGATGCGCAGTTTCTGCACGGCGGGTTCTGGTGGGGGCCCCTCGGGGGTGCGCTGTCGAGCCATGGTGCCCCCAGCGTAGACGGCTGGGCGACTTCGGCCGGATGGGCTCGACCATCGCCCGCGGCAGCATCGGCAGCTGTTCACGGTCAGCCCCACACCACGGGAGGGCTCCGAAATCCGTCGTGCTTCACGGCATCCGATGCCGTTTTCGGCTTACGAACAGTGATTGGCCACCGATTCAGTCCGCTATCGTGCTCGCATGCCACCGATCGACCGCTCCCGCCTGACTGACCTCATCGCCGCCGAGCAGCAGGTCTACACCGCAGGCCACCCGCGCAGCCGCGAACTCTTCGCGCAGGGCAGCAACCTCTTCGGTCGGGTGCCGATGACGTGGATGAACAAGTGGACAGGCGGCTTCCCGCTCTACCTCGACCACGCACGCGGCAACCGGATCTCCGACGTCGACGGCCACACCTACGTCGACTTCGCGCTCGGTGACACCGGTGCGTTCGCCGGGCACTCCCCCCGCCCGACCGTCGAGGCGGTGGCGCGCCGCATGGGCGACCTCGGCGGCATCACGACGATGCTTCCGAGTGCTGACGCCCAGTGGGTCGGGGCCGAGCTGACCGCCCGTTTCGGGATGCCGCTGTGGAGCTTCACGCTCTCGGCGACCGACGCCAACCGCTGGGCGGTGCGCCTGGCCCGACTCGCGACCGGCAAGCCGAAGATCCTCGTGTTCGGCTACTGCTACCACGGCTCGGTCGACGAGACCTTCGCCATCCCCGGCCCGGACGGCAAGGCGCAGTCCCGGCCCGGCAACGTCGCTCCCCCGGTTCCGCTCGACCTCACGACCCGCGCGGCCACGTGGAACGACCTCGCCTCGGTGGAGCGCGAACTCGCCCACGGTGACGTCGCGGCCATCCTCACCGAGCCGGCGCTGACCAACATCGGCATCGTGCTGCCCGAGCCCGGGTTCATGGAGGGGCTGCGCGAGCTCGCCACCCGATACGGCGCCCTGCTCATGATCGACGAGACGCACACCTTCTCGGCCGGCTGGGGCGGCGCCACCGCGGCGTGGGACCTCGAGCCCGACATCTTCGTCATCGGCAAGTCCATCGGGGGCGGCATCCCCTGCGGCGCCTACGGGATCACCACCGAGGTGGCCGCCTCGATCACCTCGCACACGGATGCCGGGGACGCCGACATCGTCGACGTGGGTGGGGTGGGCGGCACGTTGGCCGGCAACGCGCTGTCGACGGCGGCGATGCGGGCCACGCTCGGTGAGGTGCTGACCCATGCGGCGTTCGAGCACATGATCGACCTCGCGACCGCCTTCACCGAAGGGGTCCAGGTCACCCTCGACGAGTTCGACGTGCCGTGGTCGGTCAGCCAGCTCGGCGCGCGCTCGGAGTACCGCTTCGCCTCACCGGCGCCGCGTACCGGCGAGGAGGCCGCCGTCGCCCACGACGACGACCTCGACGCGTACATGCACCTCGCGATGTGCAACCGCGGCATCCTCATGACGCCGTTCCACAACATGGCGCTGATGTGCCCGGAGACCACCCGGGCCGACGTCGACCGGCACACGGCCACCTTCCGCGAGGTCGTCGCAGCCCTCTACGCCTGACCGCCCCCGCCCTTTCGTCGGGTGGGTCAGTTGCCGAAGCGGTCGCGAATGGCCACGAGCTCGACGGCGTGGGCATCCAGGGCGCGGTCCTCGTCGGTGACTGGTGTCCACGTGGGGCAGGGCAGCGCGCGCCGGTGCTCGTCGATGCCGACGAAGACCGTGCGGCAGAAGGTCGTGAGCGCCATGCCGTCAGGGCCCTGCGTCGGGTCACCCGAGCGCACGTGCACCCCGATGTGCATCGACGTCGTGCCGGTGTGCAGCAGCCGGGCCTCGACCTCGACGACGTGGCCGATCCGCAGCGGCCGGTAGAACCGCACCCCGCCGGTGAAGATCGCGACGTTGTTGGCGTTGCCCGTCCACTGGGTCGCGAGCACGTGGGCGGCCTCGTCGATCCAGCGCATGACGATGCCGCCGTGGACCTTGCCGCCCCAGTTGACGTCGGTCGGCGCCGCGAGGAAGCGCATGACGACGCGAGGCGCCGTCCCGGCATCCGAGTAGACCTGTTCGGCCATCGCGGCCTCGACCTCGCTGCGCAGCTCGGAACGGCGCGCTGCCCACTGCTGCTCGAGCTCCTCGCCGAGCGTGCGGGGCACGAGTTCGCGGACCGGCGTGGACGCACCGTGCTCGTCGACCGAGACGAACACCATGAGGCACCGCGTCGCGGGCTCGAGCACCCGGGTCGCCGGCTGGCCCGAGGCGACGTCGACGGTGACGTGCATCGAGGTGCGCCCGGTGTGCACGACCCGCGCACTCACCTCGACGAGCTCACCGACCTCGACCGGCCTGGTGAAGCGGACGTTGCCGACATAGGCGGTGACGGCGTACGTGCCGCTCCAGCCGGCCGCCGCGGCGTAGCCGGCCTTGTCGATCCACTCGAGAACGCGACCGGCCGAGACCGAACCCGACTGACCGGCATCCGTGGGGGCAGCGAGGAACCGCAGGGTGATCTCGGCGCGGGCGTGAGCGGCTTCAGGCATGGGCACCTCCGGGGCTGGGTGTGCCCACTCTCCCACCGTCGGATGCCGTGGTGCAGGTCAGTCCGAGGTGCCGGCGGCGCGGTGCACAGCAGCGATCTGGTCGGTGCTCGCGAGGAGGATGACCGTGGCCCCCGCCTCGATGACCGTGGACCGCGGCGGGTTGGTGAGGAAACCACCCTTGTGCGGCTGGCGAACCGCCAGGACGGGCACCGACATCTCGCGGAACATGTCGATGTCCGCGAGCCGCGTGCCCGCGAAGGCACTGCCCGGCGGGATGCGGACCTGCTCGAACTCATGGTCGATCTCCTCGCTGTGCATCACCCCGTCGAGGAACTCGGCGACGTCGGCGTGCAGGGCGAACGAGGCCATCCGGCGCCCGCCGATGAGCTGCGGGTTGACCGCGCGCGTCGCCCCGGCCCGCACGAGCTTGTCCTTGGAGTCGATCGTGCGCGCTCGCGAGATGATCACGAGGTCGGGTCGCAGGGCACGGGCGGACAACGTCGCGTAGGTGGTGTCCGCGTCCGTGTCGAGGGCGCAGATCAGGGCGCGGGCGTGCTCGATGCCGGCAGCACGCAGGATGTCGTCGTTGGAGGCGTCACCGATGACGACGTGAAGCGTGCTCTCGGCCAGCCGCTCGGGGTCACGGTCGATGACGACGACCGTGTGTCCCGTGTCGAGGAGGTGACTCACGGCGGAGGTCCCGACCCGCCCGAAGCCACAGACGATGACGTGCCCGCGCAGCCGGGAGATGTCGTGTTCCATGCGAAGCCTTCCAAGGTGCTGGAGCAGACGACCCTCGGTGACGGCCTCGAGGATCGCCCCCAGGTTGTAGAGCACGACCCCGACACCGATGACGATGAGCAGGCTGGTGAAGAGCATGAGGGCCGGGGTGCGTTCGTAGACCTCGGTGTAGCCGACCGTGGCCACCGTGAACACCGTCTGGTAGATCGCCTCGACGAAGGTCAGCCCGAGAAGCATGTAGCCGACGGTGCCGAAGACCGTCACCGCGATGAGGGCCGCGAACGCCCACCCGATCCGACCGATGCTGCTCGCCGGGCGGCTGCCGAACAGCAACGAGCGCGCCCAGAAACTCGGCGTCGGACTGCTCACGACGCCAACCTTGCACCGGGGCGGCGCTCGCCGGGGGGCAACACCCTGTGACGCGACTGTCAGGCGTGGCTGTGCTCGACGGCCTCCGCGAGCTCTGCGCGGCCGGCACCGAGAACGGTCAGAGGCAGCAACGACTTTCCGGTGGGCCCGATCTCGATCTGGGTGCCCATCTGGGGGCAGACGCCGCAGTCGAAGCACGGGGTCCAGCGGCAGTCCTCGACCTCGGTCTCGTCGAGCGAGTCCAGCCAGTCCTGCCAGAGCCATTCCTTGTCGAGCCCGGAGTCGATGTGGTCCCAGGGCAGCACCTCGGCCTCCTCGCGCTCGCGCGTGGTGTACCAGGCGACGTCGACCCCGCAGGCCGGCAGCTCGCGCTCGGCGGCGGCCATCCACCGGTCGTACGAGAAGTGCTCGGACCACCCGTCGAAGCGGGCACCGTCACGCCAGACGGCCTCGATGACGCGCCCGACCCGGCGGTCACCGCGCGAGAGCAGCCCCTCGACGATGCCGGGCTTGCCGTCGTGGTAGCGGAAGCCGATGGCCGAGCCGTAGCGGCGGTCGGACCTGATGGCCTGGCGCAGCTTGTCGAGCCGGGCGTCGGTCTCGTCGGCGCCGAGCTGGGCGGCCCACTGGAACGGCGTGTGCGGCTTGGGCACGAACCCGCCGATCGAGACGGTGCAGCGGATGTCACGGCGGCCGCTGACCTCGCGGCCGGTGTCGATGACCCGCTTCGCGAGCTCGGCGATCTGCAGGACGTCCTCGTCGGTCTCGGTCGGCAGCCCGCACATGAAGTAGAGCTTGACCTGTCGCCAGCCGGCGCCGTACGCGGCGGCGACCGTGCGGATGAGGTCGTCCTCGGTGACCATCTTGTTGATGACCTTGCGGATGCGCTCGGAGCCGCCCTCGGGGGCGAAGGTCAGACCGGAGCGTCGCCCGTTGCGGGTCAGCTCGTTCGCCAGGTCGATGTTGAAGGCGTCGACGCGCGTCGACGGCAGCGACAGGCCCGTGTTGGTGCCCTCGTAGCGGTCAGCCAACCCCTTGGCCACGCTCGCGATCTCGGTGTGGTCGGCCGAGCTCAGCGAGAGCAGGCCGACCTCCTCGAAGCCGGTTGCGGCCAGGCCGCGCTCGACCATCTCGCCGATGCCGGTGATGCTGCGCTCGCGCACCGGACGGGTGATCATTCCCGCCTGGCAGAACCGGCACCCGCGGGTGCAGCCACGGAAGATCTCGACCGACATCCGCTCGTGGACCGACTCGGCGAGCGGCACGAGCGGCTGCTTCGGGTAGGGCCACGCGTCGAGGTCCATGACGGTGTGCTTGGCCACCCGCCACGGCACCTGCGGGTAGGCCGGGTTCGGCGCGATCCGCTGGATGCGGCCGTCGGGCAGGTAGCTGACGTCGTAGAACTGCGGCACGTAGACCCCGCCCGTGCGCGCGAGGCGAAGCAGGATCTCCTGGCGACCACCCGGCATCCCCTCGCGCTTCCACGCGCCGACGATGTCGGTGATCGCGAGCACCGCCTCCTCGCCGTCGCCGACCACGGCGGCGTCGATGAAGTCGGCGATCGTCTCGGGGTTGAAGGCGGCGTGGCCGCCCGCGACGACGATCGGGTGGCTCTCGTCGCGATCGGCAGCGTGCAGCGGGATGCCGGCGAGGTCGAGCGCGGTGAGCATGTTCGTGTAGCCGAGCTCGGTGGAGAACGACAGGCCGAACAGGTCGAAGTCGCCGACGGGGCGGTGCGCATCGACGGTGAACTGCGGCACCTGGTGCTCGCGCATCAGGGCCTCGAGATCGGGCCAGACCGCATAGGTGCGCTCGGCGAGGGCGTCAGCCCGCTCGTTGAGCACTTCGTAGAGGATCATGACGCCCTGGTTGGGCACACCGACCTCGTAGGCGTCCGGGTACATCAGGGCCCAGCGCACGGTGTGCTCGCCACCGACGTCCCAGGGCTTGACGGTCGAGTTCAGCTCACCGCCGACGTACTGGATCGGCTTGCTCACCTGCTCGAGGAGTGGCTCGAGGGAGCGGAAGATCGACTGACCGGGCATCCCCCAAGAGTAGGCGGGAGGCGCTACCCGCCCAAACGAGTGGGCAGCAGCCGGGCGTGCGGGGGCACACTGGAGGTGTGAGCGGCGAGCGAGCGGTGGGCGACCCCCTCGGCCCGGCTGCGGTGCGCGACGCCATGGCGGCCCAGCCCCGCGCCGGGTTCCTCCCGCGGGCGGTGCGCCAGCGGGCCGGCTTCGACGGGCCGCTCGACATCGGGCACGGGCAGACCAACAGCCAGCCGCGTACCGTCGCCGCGATGCTCGAGCTGCTCGACGTGCGCCCGGGGCACCGCGTGCTCGACGTCGGCTCCGGATCCGGCTGGACCACCGCGATCCTCGCGCAGCTCGTCGGCCCCGCCGGGTCCGTGCTCGGCCTGGAGCTCGTGGCCGACCTGGTGGAGCAGGGGGCGTCGAACGTCGCGCGGGCCGGGGTGCCGTGGGCGAGGATCCGCGCGGCCGACCCGTCGCGGCTGGGTGCTCCCGACGAGGCGCCGTTCGACCGCATCCTCGTCTCGGCGATGGCCGACACGATGCCCCGAGAGCTCGAGGACCAGCTCGCGGCGGACGGCATCCTCGTGGTCCCCGTGGCGGGTTGGATGCTGCGGGTACGCCGGGATGCCGCCGCGCCCGGTGGCGTTGTCGTGACCAGTCACGGGGCGTACCGCTTCGTCCCCCTGGTCACCCACTGACACCCAGCCGCCGTGCCCACGGCGGCGCAGCGGCCAGGTCGTGGGACGACGGCAGCACCCCGGCTCCGTGCGGAGCCGGGGTGCTGTGACGACGGTCGGGATCAGCCCGTGTAGTGGGCGTCCAGCCGGTCCTTGTACTTGTCGGCCACGACCTTGCGCTTGAGCTTCATGCTCGGCGTGAGCTCACCGGCCTCGATCGTGAGGTCGTTCTCGAGGATCGTGAACTTCTTGATCGTCTCCCACCGGTTGAGCCCGGCGTTGAGCTGGTCGATGTAGCCCTGCACCATCTCGCGGCACGCGTCGGAGCTGACGATCTCGGTGTAGGACTTGCCCTCCATGCCGTTGGCCGCGGCCCAGCCGGCCATCGCGTCAGGGTCCAGGGTCACCAGGGCCGAGACGAAGTTGCGGTCGGCGCCGTGGACGACGAGCTGGCTGGCGTAGGGACACAGGCCCTTGAACGTCGACTCGATGATCGAGGGGGCGACGTACTTGCCGTTGCTGGTCTTGAACAGGTCCTTCTTGCGGTCGGTGATCCGCAGGAACCCACGCTCGTCGATCTCACCGATGTCACCGGTGTGCAGCCAGCCCTCGGAGTCGATGGTCTCGGCCGTCGCGTCGGGGTTGTTGTGGTAGCCCTCCATGTTGCCCGGACCACGCAGCAGCACCTCACCGTCCGCGGCGATCTGCACCTCGGTCTTGGGCAGCGGCCAGCCGACCGTGCCGTAGCGGTAGCCGCGCGGGCGGGCCACGAACGAGGCCGCGCTCGTCTCGGTCATCCCGTACCCCTCGAGGATCTGCATCCCCATGGCGTCGAACCAGCGGGCGACGTCGTTGTTCAGGGCCGCCGAGCCGGAGATGAAGAAGCGGACGCGTCCACCGAACCGGTCGCGGATCTTGGTGCCGATGACCTTGTCGGTGAAGGAGTGCTTCAGCGCCAGCATGCCCGATGGGTTCTTGCCCTGCTCGCGCAGCTCGCTGACCTCGCGGCCGACGTCGCTGGCCAGGTGGAAGAGCTTGGCCTTCACCCCACCCTCGGCCTCCATCATCATGCTGATCCGGCCGTAGGCCTTCTCGAAGATGCGCGGGGCGGCACCCATGAACGTGGGCTTCACCACGGCCAGGTTGTCGACGATCTTGTCGATGCGGCCGTCGATGGCCGTCGGGAAACCGATCTGCAGGGGCAGGGTCAGCAACACCTTGCCGAAGACGTGCGCGAGCGGCAGCCACAGGTACTGCAGGTCGTCCTCACTCAGGATGTGCGTGCTGGCGACGCCTGCACCCTCGTACGTCCAGGCGCTGTGCCGCAGGCGCACACCCTTCGGGCGCCCGGTCGTGCCCGAGGTGTAGATGATCGTCGCGAGCTGGTCGTGCTGGATGCCGTCGATGCGGGCGTCGATGGCCCCCGGGTCGCCGGCGAGGTACTCACGGCCGAGCTGGCGGACCTGGTCGAGGTTCAGCGTCCAGGGGTCGTTGTCGTCGACCTCGGCGTCGAACACGATGACCCTGGTCACGGCCGGGGTGCTCGCGCGGATGCCGCGCAGCTTGTCGAGCTGGTCGGCGTTCTCCGCGAAGATCACCTTGGTGCCGGAGTCGGCGAGGATGAACGCGACGTCGTCGGCCATCGTCGTCGGGTAGATCGTGGTGGTCGCACCTCCGGCGACCATCGTGGCCAGGTCGGCAAGGGCCCACTCGTACCTGGTGCTGGAGGCGATGGCCACGCGGTCCTCGGGCTCGACACCGAGGGCGATGAGGCCGGCACCGAGCTCGCGAACCACGACGTCGACCTCGGCCCAGGTGTCGGTGACCCACTCGTCACCCTCGGGCTTGACGTTGGCGTACATGAAGGCGGGCCCGTTCGGGCTCGCCGCAACGCGGTTGCGGAAGAGGTGCCCAACGCTTTGGGCCTCGTTGTCGAAGATCGCCTGGTCGACGGGCTCGTCGGCGGGGGTGTTGATCTGGGGGGCAGCTGTGGGCATGTCGTACATCGTCCTCGTCATTGGGGGCCGGTGGTGCCGAATCCTGTCACATGGACGTGCCCGACGGAACGTGTTGCCAATGGTTGTTACCGGTGAGTTGCCCCACGAACGCGCTCACGGCATCCGGACCTGCCTGAACCCCGACGAATGTGGGTGAAGATCGTCGTCCAGCCGACGATCTTCACCCACGTTCGCGAGGGACCGCGTGGCGGGACGGAACCCGGGCTCAGTCCGGCACGATCCTCGCCAGCAGCTCACGGCACCGCGCGACATCGCTGGCCATGGCCTCGGTGAGCTCATCGACGCTGTCGAAGCGCAGTGTGGGGCGGATGTGGGCGGTGAACTCGACCATGACGCGCTCGTCGTAGAGGTCGAGGTCGTCGCGGTCGAGCACGTAGGCCTCGACCGTGCGCCGGTCCTGGGTCTCGAACGTCGGGTTCGTGCCGACGCTGATCGCCGCAGGCATGGTGCGGTCGGGCTCCCCGGGCGAGCGGTCCAGGCGGGTGAGCCACCCGGCATACACCCCCTCCTGGGGCACCAGGCCGAGCGAGTCCGCGGACAGGTTGGCCGTCGGGTAGCCCAGCCCCCGGCCCCGGTGGTTGCCGTGGACGACCGTGCCCACGACCCGGTGCGGGCGGCCGAGGATGCGCGCGGCCTCACCGACCTCGCCAGCCCGCAGGTGGGTCCGCACGACGGTCGAGGAGAACCGCTCGCCGTCACCGACGTCGTCGAGCGTGACGACCTCGAACCCGAACTTCTCCCCCAGGTCTGCCAGGGTCGAGACGTCGCCGGAGTTGCGGTACCCGAACCGGGTGTCCATCCCGACGACGACGCAGCGGGCCGACAGCGCGCGCACGAAGACCGCGCGCACGAAGTCCTCCGGCTGCTGCTTGGCGAACTCCTGCGTGAAGTCCATGACGAGGAGCCCGTCGATGCCGGTGTCCTCGATGAGGTCGTCGCGGATCTCGCCCGGGGCGATGAGCTCGGGGGCGGACTCGGGGCGCAGCACGGCGACCGGGTGCGGGTCGAACGTCACCGCGACCGACGGCAGACCGAGCCGGTGTCCGGACTCGATGAGGGCGTTCAGCACCGCGCGGTGACCGCGGTGCACCCCGTCGAAGTTGCCGAGGGTGACGACACAGGGCCTCAGGGCCTCAGGTGTCTCTGACGGGTCGGACCAACGGTGCACGCGCACACTCTACGAAGTCGAGGGCGAGAACACGACGAGGCTGCGTGCCGTGGGACGGGACTCGTCCAACATCGCCACGAGTCGGCCGTCCGGGGCGATGGCCGCGACCACCTCTTCTCGACCCGGCACCTCCGACGGCAGCCGCTGTCCGAAGCCGATGGTGCGCGCCTGCGCCTCGTCGACCTCACGCACCGCGAACGCGGCGCGAGCCGCCTGCGCGAGGGGCGTGACCGGCATCCGCTCACCCTGACGAGCCTCCAGGTCAGCCAACGGGTGCGCGTCGTCGAGGGTGAAGCCGCCGACGCGGGTGCGGCGCAGCGCCGTCAGGTGCCCACCGGTGCCCAGGGCCGCACCGAGGTCGCGCGCGAGGGCACGCACGTAGGTTCCGGACGACACCGTGACCTCGACCTCGACGTCGAGCACCGCCGTGCCGTCGACCTCCAGGGCTCGCACGTCGCCGATCTCGAAGCGGGAGACGGTGACCGGGCGTGCGGGCAGGTCGACCGACTCCCCCGCGCGCACCCGGTGGTAGGCGCGCTCACCCTTGACCTTGATCGCGCTCACGGCGCTCGGGACCTGCTCGATGTCGCCCGTCAGGGTCGCGGCCGCGACCCGCACCGCATCCGCCTCGATCCCCGAGGCGCCGGCGGATGCCGTGACCTCGCCCTCCGCGTCGTCGGTCACGGTCGCCTGGCCGAGTCGGATCGTCGCCGTGTAGTCCTTGTCGCACCCCACGAGGAAGGTCAGCAGCCGTGTCGCCCGGCCGACCCCGAGCACGAGCACACCCGTGGCCATGGGGTCGAGCGTGCCGGCGTGCCCCACCTTGCGGGTGGCGCACAGCCGCCGGCCACGCGCGACGACGTCGTGGCTGGTCCAGCCCGCGGGCTTGTCGACGACGAGGATGCCGTCGGGCGTGGGGTCAGCGGTCGTCGTCACCGACGGCTTCGTCCACGTCGTCCGCGTCGTCGCCGTCGACGTCGTCGTCCTCGTCGACCTCGCGGTCCTTCTTGTACGGGTCGGCGTCCCCGGCGTGCACGGCACCGGCAGCGGCCGCAGCCACGGCGGCGTCGCGCTCCTTGGCCTCGCGCAGGAGGTCCTCGAGGTGCGCCGCGGTCTCCGGGATCGCGTCGGCGATGAACTCCAGCGACGGCGTGAGTCGGATGCCGAGCTGCTTGCCGACGAACGAGCGCAGCTTGCCGCGGTTCTGCTCGAGGAGGCGGGCGGTCTGCGCGCGCTGGGCGGCATCGCCGAACACGGTGTAGAAGAGCGAGGCGTGCTGGAGGTCACCGGTGACCTTGACGTCCGTGATCGTCACGAACCCGAGGTCGGGGTCCTTGACGATCGCGTCGAGGTTGGCTGCCGTCAGCGTCTTGATGCGGTCGGCGATCTTCTGGGCGCGTGCGGTGTCGGCCACGGCTCCTCCTTGAGGTCCTCGGATGGGGCGGCACCCACCCTAGTGACGGGTGCCGGTGACGGCGCCGGGCGGCATCCGATCGTTCGGATGCCGCCCGGTCGCGGGTGGTGCTGCCTCGCGTCAGGCGCGGGGCTTCTCCCGCATTTCGTAGGTGCTGATGAGGTCATCGAGCTGCAGGTCGTTGAACGACCCGAGGTTGATACCGCACTCGAACCCGTCGCGGACCTCGGTGACGTCGTCCTTGAACCGTCGCAGACCGGCGATCTCGATGTTCTCCGCGACGACGACCCCGTTGCGGGTGATCCGCGCCCGGGTGCCGCGCTTGATCTCGCCGCTGCGAACGATCGAGCCGGCGATGTTGCCGAACTTGCTGCTGCGGAAGATCTCGCGGATCTGCGCGGTGCCGAGCTCGACCTCCTCGAACTCCGGCTTGAGCATGCCCTTGAGGGCCTGCTCGATCTCGTCGATCGCCTGGTAGATGACCGAGTAGTAGCGGATCTCGACGCCCTCGCGCTCGGCGACCTCGGCGTTCTGGCCCTCGGCCCGAACGTTGAAGCCGATGATGATGGCGTTGGAGGCCATCGCGAGGTTGATGTTGTTCAGCGTGATGGCACCGACGCCGCGGTCGATGATCCGCAGGTCGACCTCCTCGCCGACGTCGATCTGGAGCAGGGCGTCCTCGAGCGCTTCGACGGAACCCGACACGTCACCCTTGAGGATGAGGTTGAGGGTGTCGACCTTGCCCGCCGCGAGGGCCTCGTTGAGGTCCTCGAGCGAGATGCGCTTGCGGGCCTTGGCCAGGCTGGCCTGACGGTCGGCTGCTTCACGCTTCTCGGCGATCTGACGTGCCGTGCGGTCGTCGGGGGCGACGACGAAGGTGTCGCCGGCCCGCGGGACCGAGGACAGACCGAGCACCTGCACCGGACGCGACGGGGTCGCCTCGGTGAGCGCGTTGCCGTGCTCGTCGAGCATGGCCCGCACACGGCCGTGCGATGAGCCGGCGACGATCGCGTCACCGACGTGCAGCGTGCCGGACTGGATGAGCACGGTCGCCGTGGCGCCACGCCCCTTGTCCAGGTTGGCCTCGATGGCGATGCCGCGTGCGTCGCGGTCGGGGTTGGCCCGAAGGTCAAGGGCCGCGTCGGCGGTGAGCAGGACTGCCTCGAGCAGCTGGTCGATGTTCTGACCCTGCTTGGCCGAGACGTCGACGAACATCGTCTCGCCGCCGTACTCCTCTGCCACGAGGTTGTACTCGGTCAGCTGCTGGCGGATCTTGCTCGGGTTGGCACCCTCGACGTCGATCTTGTTGACCGCGACGACGATCGGCACGTCGGCCGCCTGGGCGTGGTTGAGCGCCTCGATGGTCTGCGGCATGACGCCGTCGTCCGCCGCGACCACGAGGATCGCGATGTCGGTGACCTTGGCACCACGGGCACGCATGGCGGTGAACGCCTCGTGACCCGGGGTGTCGATGAAGGTGATCGGCCGGTCGACGCCCTCGTGCACCTTGTGGATCTGGTAGGCGCCGATGTGCTGGGTGATGCCGCCGGCCTCGCCGGCAGCGACCTCGGCGTTGCGGATCGCGTCGAGCAGACGCGTCTTGCCGTGGTCGACGTGACCCATGACCGTGACGACCGGCGGGCGGGCCTCGAGGTCCTCTTCGTCCTCGGAGTCGACACCGATCTCGAGGTCGATGTTGAAGGAGTCGAAGAGCTCGCGCTCCTCCTCCTCCGGCGAGACCATGCGGATGTCGTAGCCGAGCTCGCTGCCGAGGAGCTTGAAGGTGTCCTCGTCCAGGCTCTGGGTGGCCGTGGCCATCTCACCGAGGTGGAACAGCACCGTCACCAGCGAACCGGGGTTGGC
>JAGNQK010000002.1:26043-37764 GCA_017989115.1 Dermatophilaceae bacterium
GTGTTCGGACGCGGCGCGCCGGGACGCGGTGCACCCTGGCCGGAGCCACCCTCGCGGGCGGCCGGTGCAGCCGGGGCTGCCGGTGCCGGAGCGGCAGGAGCCGCCGGGGCTGGGGCGGCCGGTGCAGGCGCCGACGGGGCCGCGGGGGCAGGTGCCGCCGGAGCCGGGGTTGCCGCCGCCGGTGCTGCCGGGGCAGCAGGCGCCGGTGCCGACGGAGCGGCGGGAGCCGGTGCCGACGGGGCAGGCGCAGCGGGAGCGGGGGCTGCCGGAGCAGGCGTCGCCGCAGCCGGTGCCGAAGGGGCTGCCGGGGCCGGACGCGCCGGAGCAGCAGCAGGTGCTGCCGGGGCAGCAGGTGCCTCGGCAGGGTACTTCTCGTTGTAGCGCCGAACCACGGGGGCTTCCACCGTCGAACTGGCGCTCTTGACGTACTCGCCCATGCCGTTCAGGCGCTCGAGAAGGACCTTGCTGGTCACTCCGAGCTCCTTGGCAAGTGCGCTCACACGGACTTTAGACACTTTTCTCCTGTCCAGGTCCGTGCGTCGTGCGCGGACCGTCGTTACAGCTGGGGGGTGCTCATCGCTGAGTACTCATCGGGTGCTCATCAGCGTCAAACCCGCTTTCGGTTTCATGCTCGGACGGTGGTTCCTGCAGGTGGGCCCTGACCCAGTGCTCGACGGCACTGTGGTCGGCGGGTGTGCTCGTTCGCAACGCCCGACCGAACGCCCGCCGACGAACGGCGAGCTCCAGGCACGAGAGCCCCGGGTGCAGCCATGCGCCGCGCCCCGGGAGACGGCGCTCAGGATCGGGGAGAACGACAGGGATGCCGTCCGCGCCGGTCCCGAGGACCACTCGCAGGAGTGCCGACCGGCTATCCGTCCCACGACACCCGATACAGGTGCGTATCGGGTGGCCGGGCCGGAGTCCAGTCCGATCGGTAGCCACCAGCCTACCGCCTAGGTGCCCTCGGAGGCGCCATCGGCGCGGGAGGGGGCCACGGCATCCGCCGCTGCGGGGTCGGTGTCGGGTCGGATGTCGATCCGCCAGCCGGTCAGCTTGGCGGCCAGTCGGGCATTCTGGCCCTCGCGGCCGATCGCCAGCGACAGCTGGTAGTCCGGCACGACGACACGGGCCGCGCGCAGCTTGGGGTCGACGATCGTGACCGAGTTGACCCGTGACGGGGACAAGGCCGCGGCGATGAACGTCGCCGGGTCGTTCGACCAGTCGACGATGTCGATCTTCTCGCCGTGCAGCTCCGCCATGACGGCGCGCACGCGGGCACCCATCGGCCCGATGCAGGCACCCTTGGCGTTCAGGCCGGCGACCGTGGTGTGGACGGCCAGCTTGGTGCGGTGCCCGGCCTCGCGCGCGAGGGCCTCGATCGTGACGCTGCCGTCGGCGATCTCGGGCACCTCGAGGGCGAACAGCTTGCGCACGAGGTTCGGGTGGGTGCGCGAGAGCTCGATCTGCGGGCCGCGCATGCCGCGCTTGACCGAGGTGACGTAGCAGCGCAGTCGCTGCCCGTGGACGTACTTCTCCCCCGGCACCTGCTCGGCGAGGGGCAGGATGCCCTCGACCGTGCCGAAGTCGACGGTCACGTGGCGCGGCACCGGGCTCTGCTGGATGACGCCGGCGACGAGCTCGCCCTCGCGGCCCTTGAAGTCGCCGAGGATGGCGTCGTCCTCGATGTCGCGCAGCCGCTGCACGATGACCTGGCGGGCGGTCGCGGCGGCGACCCGGCCGAAGCCGCTCGGCGTGTCGTCGAACTCGGGACCGAGCTCACGGCGGGGGCGCGCGGGGTTGCCCTCGTCGTCGACCGCGCCCTCCTCCGCGGGGACCTCGAGCTCCTCACGCGCCCAGATGACGACGTGCCCGGTCTTGCGGTCGAGCTCGGCGCGCGAGACCCGGTAGTGACCCTCGGTGCGCTGGTAGGCGAGCGTGATCGCCTGCTCGATCGCCTGGATGAGGACATCCATGGAGATGCCTCGCTCGCGCTCGAGCGCGCGCAGTGCGGTCAGGTCGATGTCCATGTCAGGTGTCCTTGTCGTCCGGTCGGGCGAACTCGACCTGCACCACGGCACGTTCGAGACCGGCATACGCCAAGGTCTCGGTGCGCGAGGGGGTCGAGCGGGTGGGGGGGATGTCGAGCGTCACGTCGGTGCCGCTGGCACGCAGCACGCGGCCGGTGACCTCGTGTCCGTCGTGGGTGGCGGTGACGAGGCGGCCGACGTTGCGGCGGAAGTGGCGAGGAAGGGTCAGCGGGCGACCGACGCCGGGTGAGGAGACCTCGAGGGTGTAGGGCTGCTCACCCATGAGGTCGCTCGCGTCGAGGGCGTCGCTGACCGCGCGCGTGGCGTCGGCGACCTCGTCGAGGGTGAGGGGATCGGTCGGCTCGTCGGCGACGTCCTGCGGGCCCGGGTCGCGGTCGACGAGGACCTTGACGACGCGGCGCCGGCCCGCGGGGGTCACGGCGACGTCCTCGAGAACGAGGCCGATGCCCTCCACCGCGTCCTGCACGGTCGGGCGGATGCCGTCTGCAGTGGTCATCGTGCTGCCCGTCCTCTCTGTGAAGTTAGCCGTCGGCGGGTCGCCGCCGCCCACCACTGTAGGCCAGATCAGGTGCTGCTCCGGCCCGTGCGATGATGCGCGCATGGGTGAGGCGGCACGTCCGGGGGTCTCCCGAAGGGTTCTCCTCGCGGCCTCTCTGGGCGCGCTCGCCCTCCCAAGCGCGGCGTGCGGCATCCGGCTCGAGGACGACGCCCCACGCGTGCCACTCGTCCCGAGGCGCACACCGATCCCCCTGGAGAGCGAGCTCGTCGCCCTCACGGTCGGGACCCTCGCCCTGGCCGTCCTCGCGGGCACCGTCCCGGGGGCGCTGGCCGCCAGCCTCGCGACCATCCACCGGCGCCAGCACACGGTGTTGCGCACGACGCTGCTGCGGGGGCAGGTCCCGCTGTCGCTCGTCGACGGGCCCGCTGCGTCCCCGAGCGCATCCTCCGAGTCACCGAGTGGATCCCCCGCCCCGGCCACGAGCGCGACCGGCACCCCTGCGCCGTCAGCCAGCCCGACGGCATCCACGGTCGAGGGCCTCGCGGCCGCCGAAGGTGAGTCGGCGGTGCGTGCCGCCGAGTTCGCCGGCGCCGAGCCCGACCTCCTCGCCACGCTGGCCTCGCTGCACGCGCAGCGCTTCGCGGCAGCGACCCTGCTGTCCGGCACGGCCCCGACGGTCGCCGGGGCTGCTGTCGCGGGTGACGCGGTCGAGGCGATGGCCGCGAGCACGAGCGCGGCGATCTACCTGTTCGAGGTGGTCAGTGCCCGGACGTCCGGGCGGGTCAGGAGCCGGGCAGACACCACCCTGCGGGTGCTTCGCTCGGTGCGCGCTGACCAGGTGGCCGGCGGGGCGAGCCTCGGAAGCACGCTCGGTCAGCCGCTCCCCTTCCCCGTGACGACGACGGCCGATGCCGCTCGGCTGGCTCGCGAGGCGATGCTCGCGTTGCGCTCGGGGTACGGCGAGCACCTCGCGGCGCTGGCGGCAACCGGTGCAACGCCGGGAGCGGCTGCGGTGTCGGGAGTCGATGCGGGTACCGCTGGGGACTTGGCCGGTGGCGCGGCGCCGGGAGATGCGGCCGGTGCGGGACTTGCTGCTGCGACCAGGTGGCTCGGCGCCGTCGAGGTGCAGGCGAACCGCTGGGGTGTCGCCCTGGCACCCTTCCCCGGCCTCACGTGACCCGCTCGTGAGCACCTCGTGAGCCGGGTGGTGCTGCCAGCCGCTTGGGTCGCTCGTGTCGAGGGCTACCCCGCCGACGCAGGGCCGACGGGTGCAGCGTGGCTGGCGACCGTCCCCCGCCTCATCGACGAGGCGCTGCAGCGGTGGGGTCTGGTCGTCGACGGTGAGCCGCGCACCGGATGGACCGCGGTGGTCGTCCCGGTGCGCCGCGACGGCGAGGCGCTCGCGCTCAAGGTGACCTGGCCGCATCCCGAGGGCACTCACGAGGCCCTGGCGTTGCGGACGTGGGCGGGGTCGGGGGCGGTACGGCTCGTCGCCGCGCTGCCGACGGACGGGGTGCTGCTGCTCGAGCGTCTCGACGCCGACCGCGACCTGAGCGAGGTGTGGGTCGACGAGGCGTGCGAGGTGGTCGGCGGGTTGCTCCGCCAGCTCCAGGTGCCCGCGCCGCCGCAGTTCCCCCGGCTCCCGGAGTACCTCGCACCACACCTGGAGCGGATGCCGGGGCGGGCCGCCGTGCCCCGTCGGGTCGTCACGCGCACGGTCGGGCTTGCTCGTGAACTGCTCTCCGGTGAGGTGCCCGAGGTGCTGCTGCACACCGACCTGCACTTCGAGAACGTGCTCATGGGGTCGCAGGGCTGGACGGCGATCGACCCGAAGCCGGTCGCGGGTCACCCTGCGTTCGACCTGTTCCCGCTGCTGCACAACCGCGTTGACGAGCTCGGGACGGGGGCTGCCTTCCGCTGGTCGGTGCGGCACCGGGTGTCGGTGGCTGCCGAGGCCGCCGGAATCGACCTCGACGACGCCTTCGCGTGGACGCTGCTGAGGGCCGGGGTCGAGGTCAGCTGGGTCAGCGAGACCGGCGACGCTGCCGACGTGAGCCTGCACGTGGCCCTCACCAAGGCACTCGACGAGTAGCCGCCGCTCCACTGGGGCGGCAGCCGAGGCTGGTCGAGTCGACGCCGGGTCGAATCGCAGGTGCACGGATCTGCGGGCGGTAGCACCTCGACCCCGCGGGGCCACCTCGCGGCATACGGTGGGGAGATGGCGAACCGGCTCGCACACTCACTCAGCCCCTACCTCCTCCAGCACGCCGACAACCCCGTCGACTGGTGGGAGTGGGGCGACGACGCCTTCGCAGAGGCCGAGCGTCGCGACGTGCCGATCCTGCTCTCGGTGGGCTACGCGGCCTGCCACTGGTGCCACGTCATGGCCCACGAGTCGTTCGAGGACGAGCAGGTCGCCGCCGCCGTCAACGGGCGCTTCGTCGCCGTGAAGGTCGACCGCGAGGAGCGCCCCGACGTCGACGCCGTGTACATGTCGGCCACGACCGCCCTCACCGGGCACGGCGGCTGGCCGATGACCTGCCTGCTCACCCCGTCGGGTGACCCCTTCTTCGCGGGCACCTACCTGCCGAGGGCCCAGTTCCTCCAGCTCCTGGACGGCGCCGCCCATGCGTGGGAGACCGACCGCGAGCGCGTGCTGAGCTCCGGGGCGACCGTGGCCGAGCGACTGCGTGAGCTCACCGGCCCGCCGGCCCCGACGGTCATCGACCCCGACGTCTGCGACACGGCCGTGCGGCGGCTGCGCTCGACCTACGACGAGGCCCGAGGTGGGTTCGGCGGCGCGCCGAAGTTCCCACCGTCGATGGTGCTGGAGTTCCTCCTGCGCCACCACGCCCGCACGGGGTCGGCCGACGCCCTCGCGATGGTCACCGGCACGGCGCACGCCATGGCCCGCGGAGGCCTCTACGACCAGCTCGGGGGCGGCTTCGCGCGGTACTCCGTCGACGCCGACTGGGTGGTGCCGCACTTCGAGAAGATGCTCTACGACAACGCCCTGCTGCTGCGCGTCTACGCCCACCTGTGGCGCGCGACCGGCGACGACCTCGCCCTGCGGGTGGCCCACGAGACCGCGGACTTCCTGCTGCGGGACCTGCGCACCGACCAGGGCGCGTTCGCCTCGGCCCTCGACGCCGACACCGTCGTCGACGGCCACTCGCACGAAGGTCTGACCTACGCGTGGACCCCGGCGCAGCTCGTCGAGGTGCTCGGACCCGACGACGCAGAGCGCGCGGCCCGCCTCCTCGGCGTCACCGCGAGCGGGACCTTCGAGGCCGGCGCCTCCACCTTGCAGCTGCGCCAGGACCCCGACGACCTCCCGTGGTGGGCACGGGTGCGGGCCCGGCTCCTGGCCGCGCGCGCCACCCGCCCGCAGCCGAGCCGGGACGACAAGGTGGTGACGGCCTGGAACGGCCTGGCCATCGCGGCCCTGGCCGATGCTGGTGTCCTGCTCGACCGTCCGGACCTCGTCACGGCGGCCGAGGTTGCCGCCGCCCACGTCCTCGACACCCACGACGTCCCGGCATCCGACAGTGCGGACGACGGCGACCGGATGCTGCGGCGCACCTCGCGCGCCGGCCGTACCGGCCCGGCCCCGGCAGTCCTGGACGACCACGCCAACCTCGCCGAGGGCCTGCTCGCCCTCCACCAGGCGACGGGAGAGCCACGCTGGGGCGAGGCGGCGGCATCCCTGCTCGACCGTGCCCTTGATCGCTTCGTCGACGCGGACGGCACCGTGCACGACACCGCCCACGACGCGCCCGCCCTGTTCTCCCGGCCGGCGAACCGCTCCGACAACGCCGAACCGAGCGGGGCGTCAGCCCTGGCCGGCGCGCTGCTCACCCATGGCGCGCTCACCGGGTCCGCCGCGCACCTGCAGGCGTCGCGGGCCGCGCTCGACGCCTGCGGCCCGGTCGCCGCGCAGGACCCGCGCTTCGCCGGCTGGGCGCTGGCGGTCGCCGAGGCGAGCGCTGCCGGTCCGCTCCAGGTCGCGGTCGTCGGCGAGGGCCCCGCGGCGCAGGCGCTGCTGCGGACGGCGCGCGCCAGCACCTCCCCCGGCCTCGTCGTCATGCACGGGATGCCGGACGCCCCCGGCCGCGCGCTCCTCGCCGACCGGCCCCTCGTCGACGACGGCCCGGCCGCCTACGTGTGTCGGGGCTTCGTCTGCGATCGCCCGGTCACCGATACCGAGGCCCTCGGCGCGGCGCTCAGATCACGATGAGCCCGTAGGCGGGGTCGCGCTGCTCGATGAGGGCGCGGGCCCGCTCCGGGTCGACCCAGGCGGCGGTCGCCCACACGTCGGCCCACATCAGGTCGGGGCCGACCACGGTGGCCGACCCGGGGCGCACGATGCCCTGACCGGTCCGCGGGTCGACGACGTGCCCGCCACGGATGGCGGCGCCCGACGTGGCGACCGCACCACGGGTCACCGTGACCACTCGCGCGAGCCCGCCCCGCTGCCGGGGGTCCTCGATGCCGATGCGCCACGGTGGGGCCTCGTCGACCCCGGTGCCCGTCCCGACCACGACGTCTCCCCCGGCCCCGATGCTGTAGGCGATCTCGGGGACGATCCGCAGGTGCTCGGCGGCCGCGGCCACCGCCCAGCCCTTGACCAGGCCCGTGGGGTCGAAGCTGAGCCGTCCACCGGGCCGCCGACGCCAGGCGCGAAAGAGCCCGTCGGTGCGGTCCTCGGCCTCGAGACAGAGGTCGGTGACGTCGGCGAGCCACGGGTGCACCTCGTCGACCCCGTCGACCTCACCGTGCTGAACGCGCAACAGGTCGCTGTCGGCACGCCACGTGCTGAGCACCGCGTCGACCCGGTGGAGGTGGGCGAAGACCCGCGCGGCGGCAGCCTCGACGTCGCTGCGCGAGGTGTCGACCGCGCGAACGTGCACGCTCACCGGCATCCCCACGACCTGGTCGACGAACGCGCGGCGCGCGAGCACCGGGGAACGCGGCGCGGCGACCGTGGTGGTCAGCGCCGTGGTCACAGGTTCGCCTGGTCGATGGCCGACTGCAGCGACCGGATGTACGCCTCGGAGGTGTACGTCGCCCCCGAGACCATGTCGATGCCGGCACTCTGCGCGTCGACGACCTCGGCGTTGAGCACCGGCACGGCGCGGCCGTTGATCTGCTGGTCCTTGCCGTTGCTCCAGGGCACCTGGGTGACCTCGGATGCCGTGATCGCCCCGTTGGCGACGGTGATCTGGACCTGGACGTTGCCGTACCTGGTCATGATCGCGTCGCCGAGGACGGTCTGCGCTGCCGAAGAGGACTGCGAACCCGACTCGGTGCTGGAGTCGGTGCTCGTCCCCGAGCCAGTCGTGGAGCCCGAGCCCGTCGAGGAGCCGGAGTCGGTGCTCGACCCCGAGTCGGTCGAGGAGCTGGAGTCGGTGCTCGATCCCGTGTCTGCCTCGGCGACCACGCTCGCCGCCACCGAGGCGGAGGCACTGGTCGACGTGCTGTAGCTGAACAGCAGGACGAGGGTCGAGATCGTGCTGAGCAGCCAGAGGGTGATGCGGCGCATGGGTGCGTCCCTTCTCGGGTCGGGTGGATCAGGAGGTGAAGCGCTCGAGGTGCACGCGCCCGGCGGGAACTCCGGCGGCCAGGGCCGCGGCCCGCGCAGCCGTCATCCAGCCGTCGGCACCGCACAGGTACACGTCGTGGTCAGCGATGTCGGGCACGATCTCGCGCAGGGCCTGGTCATCGCTGAGGTCCCGGGCCTGCTCCGGTAGCCAGCTCGCGCGGCTGGTGATCCGGGGGCCTTCGATCAGGAGGTAGCGGGCACCCCGCGCGGCGGCCAGGCCAGCCAGTTCGTCGGCGAGCACGGCCTCGCTGCGACTGCGCACCCGGTGCACGACGGTGACGTCACCCGGGCCCTGGGGCAGGTCCTCGAGGATGGCGCGCAGCGGCGTGATGCCGATGCCACTGCCCATGAGCAGGACCTTGCGCTGGGTGCGGACCCCGTCGTGCAGGCGCCCGTAGGGCCCCTCGACCATGACCCTCGTGCCCGGACGAAGGGTGGCCAGGCGACGGGAGCCGTCACCGACGTGGGCTGCGGTGAAGCGCAGGGTGGCGCCGTCCGGTGCCGCGGAGATCGAGTAGGGGTTGGCCCGCGACCAGCCCGGCCCGTCGAGGAAGCGCCACTGGAAGAACTGCCCGGCGCGCACCGGCATCCGACGGACCGAGCGGCCGGCGACGGTCACGGTGGTGGCATCCGGACCCTCGGCGCGAACGTCCACGACGCGCAACGACCCGGCGAATGAGCGCCAGAGCGGCAGCAGCACCCGGAAGATGATCACGGCGCCGGCGGTGCTGGCCCACAGCCCCCACCAGAAGACCGTGGCGAGCGTCGAGGAGAGGAACTCCGCGCCCGTCCACAGCTGGTGCGGCAGGGCCAGCCCCGCCCCGAGGTAGGCGTAGAGGTGGATCAGGTGCCAGGACTCGTAGCGCAGTCGCGCCCGGGCCTTCTTCACCGACGTGACCACGACCATGACGAGCGCGAGCGTCCCGGCGACCGCCAGCAGCATCCCCGGATAGGTGACGACGAAGTCGACGAGGGTGCCCCACACGCCAGCGTCGGTCGAGGCGGCGTACCCGAGGGTGATGAGCGCGATGTGGGCGAGCATGAGGGTGAACGAGGTGAACCCGACGAGGCGGTGGACACGGGTCAGCTCGTCCTGGCCCCAGGCCTGCTCGACCCACGGGATGCGGGCCATCAGCCCCACCTGGAGCAGCAGGAGCGCCGAGGCGACGAGACCGGTGAGCCGACCCGTCGAGGTGAGGAACCCCGCGGTGGTGCCGAGGTCCTGGATGCCGCCGCCGCCCACCCACAGGGCGATGGTGAAGAGCACCACGCCCCAGCCGAGCGCGGCGCTGAGGTCGCGCCACCGGCGAGGCACCGGCCCGAGGCGGCGGCGCCGCGTCGGTCCCGTGGGACGCGAGAGGTGTGACGCGCCACGAACGTGCGCGGACGGCATCCGGGAGGTGGTGACGGTGCTCGAGCTCATGCGACCACCGTCACGGCGCAACCTGTGCGTCCCCTGTGGTTGGTCTGGGCCTGCCCTGTCGCTTGTGTCCGGCACTGTGGCGGCCTGGGCAACCAACATGCCGGACACAACGGGACACGACAGGATCACCGCCGGGACGTCCGGCACTGTGGCGGTCTGGGCAACCAACATGCCGGACGCACGCAGACGTCTGCCCCGCCATCGGCAAGAATGCCCGGGTGAGCGCTGCCGTGCCCCCGCCCCTTGCCGCGACGTCTGCCGCGTCCCCTCCCCCAACCTCCCTTCCTGCCGGGGTCTCACCCGACCGGGAGGTGATGTTCCGCGCCCGCGTCGCCCGCTGGTGGCCCGACCTGGTCAACGGCCTGCGGATGGCCTACGGCGACGAGCGGGCCGGGGCGCTCGGTGCCGACCTGGTCGAGCTCGCGGGGGCTGCCTTCGCCGCCCGCTCGGACCGCCTGCACGTGCGTGACCTCGAGCGCATGCTGCGCCCCGACTGGCTCCAGGACCCGTCGATGGTCGGCTACGCGGCGTACACCGAACGCTTCGCCGGTGACCTGCGTGGAGTGGCCGACCACCTGCCCTACCTCGACGAGCTCGGGGTGCGCTACCTGCACCTCATGCCGCTGCTGCGCCCGCGCGAGGGCGACAGCGACGGCGGGTATGCCGTGGCCGACTACCGGTCGGTGCGCGCCGACCTGGGCTCGATGGACGACCTCGAGCACCTCGCGGCCCGGCTGCACGACGCCGGGATGAGCCTGGTGCTCGACCTCGTGCTCAACCACGTCGCCCGTGAGCACGAGTGGGCCGTCAAGGCGCGCGCCGGTGACCCGACGTACCGCGAGTACTTCCACGTCTTCCCCGACCGCGACATGCCCGACGCGTACGAGGCGACCCTGCCCGAGGTCTTCCCCGACTTCGCCCCCGGCAACTTCACCTGGGACGAGGACCTGCAGGGCTGGGTGTGGACGACGTTCAACGAGTTCCAGTGGGACGTCAACTGGAGCAACCCCGCGGTGCTGCGCGAGTACGCGTCGATCATCCTCGACCTGGCCAACCGCGGCGTCGACGTGCTGCGCCTGGATGCCATCGCCTTCCTGTGGAAGCGCCTCGGCACCGACTGCCAGGGCGAGCCCGAGGTGCACGCCCTCACCCAGGTGCTGCGGGCCGTGACCCGGATCGCGTGCCCCGCGGTCGCGTTCAAGGCCGAGGCGATCGTGGCCCCGACCAAGCTGCTGCCCTACCTCGGCACCGGCGCCTACAGCGGCAAGGTCAGCGACCTCGCCTACCACAACAGCCTCATGGTGCACGTCTGGTCGATGCTCGCCTCGCAGGACGTTCGGCTGGCGGCGCACGCGCTCGGCTCGCTGCCGCCCAAGCCCACGACGGCGACGTGGCTGACCTACCTGCGCTGCCACGACGACATCGGCTGGGCGATCATGGACGAGGATGCCGGTGCCGTCGGCCTGAGCGGGCACGCGCACCGAAGCTTCCTCTGGCACTGGTACGCCGGCGACCACTTCGGCTCACCGGCTCGGGGGCTGGTCTTCCAGTACAACCCCGAGACCGACGACGGGCGCACGAGTGGCACCGCGGCATCCCTCATCGGACTCCAGTCGGCCGGTTCTGCGGCTGAGGTCGAGTCCGCGGCGGCGGCCCTGCGCCTGGCCAATGCGATGGTGCTCGGCTGGGGCGGCATCCCGGTGATCTGGAGCGGTGACGAGCTCGGGCAGCCGAACGACCCGCGCTGGGCGCTCGAGCCCGGGCACGGTGACGACAACCGGTGGGCGCACCGGCCGCGCCTGGACTGGGAGCGTGCCGAGCACCGCCACGACCGGACGACCACGGCGGGGCGCGTGTTCGGCGACCTCGTCGAGCTCGTGCGGACCCGCGGCTCGTTGGTGCACCTGCACGGGTCGGTCGAGACGCAGATCGGGCCGGTCGATGACCCCGGTGTGCTCGTCACCGTTCGTGAGCACCCGGTTGGCCGGTTCGTCGGGGTCTACAACGTGACGCCGCAGTGGCGGATGTGGCCGGGGTGGCGGGTCAACGAGCTCGGTGTGGCGGATGCCGTCGACCGGATCACCGGTGATGCCTTGCCGTGGGGTGGGGACGGCAACGTGTGGCTGCCGCCCTTCGCCGTCCTCTGGCT
>JAGNQK010000002.1:37864-45834 GCA_017989115.1 Dermatophilaceae bacterium
ACGAAGCCGCTACCCTTCGCCACCGCGGTTCGGGCCCCGACGTACCCGCCGAGCAGGTTGGCCACGGCCATCACGCCACCGACCACCCACATGACGTGGCCGCCCGGGATGAAGACGGTCAGGGCCCCGAGGTTGGTCGCGAAGTTGGCGATCTTGGCCTTGGCGCTGGCCTCGAGGAAGGCGTAGCCCATGAGCCCGACGAGGGCGAACACCATGAACGAGCCAGTCCCCGGGCCGAGCGCGCCGTCGTACACGCCGATGACGAAGCCGGTGAGCATCGCGAAGACGGTGTGCCGACGCCCACTGAAGCGCAGCGCCGTCGACTCTCCCAGCGACGGCTTGAACAGGGTGTAGGCGCCGACCGCGATGAGGAGCACGAGGATGATCGGGTAGAACGCCGCCTTGGGGATGTGCAACCCGATGAGGGCTCCGACCACCGCGCCGACATAGGCCACGCCGGCCATCGGCAGGGCGGTGCGAAGGTCGGGCTTGACCCGGCGGTAGTACGTCACCGACGACGTGGCGGTGCCCCAGATCGAGCCGAACTTGTTCGTCGCGAGGATCTGCGCCGGCGTGGCCCCGGGCACCCCGAGCAGCAGCGCGGGAAGCTGCACGAGCCCACCCCCACCGACGACCGCGTCGATCCACCCGGCCAGAAAGCCCGCGAGGCCGAGCAGCGCGATGACCTCGACCCCCGGGTCGCTCACGGGCGGGTCACGCGGCCGTCCAGGCGTCGACCAGGGCGAGCACGTCGAGCAGCTCGTGGGCCCGGCCGTCGGGCACGGCCGTGACCTCGACCCGCTGGTTGGCGGGGATGTCGGAGTGCGGGATCCAGATCGCTCGCATGCCGACCTGCTGCGGGCCGTGCACGTCCTCGAAGATGCGATCCCCCACGTAGACCGACCGTCGAGGGTCGACGTCGAGCTCGCGGCAGATCGCGCGGAACGCCTCCGGGTGCGGCTTCACGTGGTCGAGCTCGCTGGAGTACAGGTCTGCGTCGACCAGGTCGAGCACCCCGTCACGCTCGAAGATGCCCTGGTGGTACTCGCGCGACCAGATGGTGTTCGAGAGCACCCCCACCTTGATCCCCCGAGCGCGCAGCCCCTCCCACAGCGGCCGCACCTGCGGGTCGGTGTGGGTGTGCGGCTCCCAGAAGCCGCGGTAGGCCGCGAGCGCCAGGTGGTGCCGGTCGTGCGCGGCATCGATCCCAGCAGCCTCGAGGATGTCTGCCAGCGCGGCCGACGTGTGCTCGTCGCGACCCCTCGTCCAGGCAGCGCTCTCGACCTCGAGGATGCGGTCGGCGAGCCGGTGCGCCTCGTCAAGATCGGCCTGCGAGACGTCCGGGGAGTCAACGGGGATGCCGTGGACCTCCCGCGCGAAGACCCGCCACTGCTCGGGCAGGTCAACCTCGTGCCACGGGGTCAGCGTGCCGCCCCAGTCGAAGACGACCGCGTCGACCGGGTGGCTCATGCCTGCCCGATCTCCGCGAGGATCTCCTGCACCGCTGCGTCGACCGCGACCTCGCGCCGCTCCCCGGTGCGCCGGTCCTTGACCTCGATGACGCCCTGCGCCAGCCCACGCCCGATGACGACGATGGTCGGGACCCCGATGAGCTCGGCATCCTTGAACTTCACACCCGGGCTGGCCTGGCGGCGGTCGTCGAGCAGCACCGCCACACCGCGCGCCTCGAGCGCACGAGTGAGCTCTTCGCCGTAGGTCGCGACGGTCTCGTCCTTGCCGGTGACGACGACGTGCACATCGGCCGGGGCGAGAGCGCGGGGCCAGATGAGGCCGAGCTCGTCGTGGTTGCCCTCCGCGACACAGGCCACGGCCCGCGAGACACCGACGCCGTACGAGCCCATCGTCACGGTGCGCAGCTTGCCGTTCTCGTCGAGCACCTTGAGGTCGAGCGCCTCGGCGTACTTCGTGCCGAGCTGGAAGATGTGCCCCATCTCGATGCCGCGGGCGCTCTCGAGCCCGTGACCGCACGACGGGCAGGCGTCGCCGTCGCGCACCTCGGCCGCCTCGATGGTGCCGTCGCCCTCGAAGTCACGGCCCTTCACGAGGTCGAAGACGTGCTTGCCAGAGATGTCGGCGCCCGTGATCCACGCGGTGCCGTCGGCGACGCGGGGGTCGAGCAGGTACCGGATGCCGGTCGACTTCTCCAGACCCAGCGCGCCGGGGCCGATGTAGCCCTTGGCCAGCGTCGGGTAGTTCGCGAAGTCCTTCTCCTCGAACGCCTCGACGCGGGCGGGCTCGACCTGGGCACCGAGGCGCTTCTCGTCGACCTCGCGGTCGCCGGGCACGCCGATGGCCAGCGGCTCGCGGGTGCCGTCGGGCAGCACGAGCATGACGACGACGTTCTTCAGCGTGTCGGCAGCGGTCCAGGCCCGCCCATCCGCCCGGGGGTGGTCGGCGTTGGCGGCAGCGACCAACGTGTCGATGGTCGGGGTGTCGGGGGTGTCCTCGACGTGCGCGGCGGGCAGGGAGGTGACGTCCACGGCATCCGGCGTCGGGACGCGCACGGCCTCGACGTTCGCGGCGTACCCGCAGTTCACGCACCGCACGTAGGTGTCCTCGCCGTTCTCGGCGGTGGCGAGGAACTCCTCGGACTTCGAGCCGCCCATGGCCCCGGCCATCGCCTGGACGATGACGTAGTGGAAGCCGAGCCGGTCGAAGATGCGCACGTAGGCGTCGCGGTGCAGCTGGTAGCTCTTGTCGAGCCCGGCGCCGTCGATGTCGAAGGAGTAGGAGTCCTTCATGACGAACTCGCGGCCACGCAGGATGCCGGCGCGCGGGCGGGCCTCGTCGCGGTACTTGGTCTGGATCTGGTAGATCGACAGGGGCAGGTCCTTGTACGAGCTGTACAGGTCCTTGACGGTGAGGGTGAACATCTCCTCGTGGGTGGGGCCGAGCAGGTGGTCGGCCCCCTTGCGGTCCACGAGCCGGAAGACGTTCTCGCCGTACTCGGTCCAGCGCCCACTGGCCTCATAGGGCTCACGCGGCAGCAGCGCCGGGAAGAGCAGCTCCTGGCTGCCGATGGCGTCCATCTCCTCGCGCACGATCGTCTCGACCTTGCGCAGCACCTTCAGGCCGAGCGGCAGCCAGGTGTAGACACCGGGGCTGACGCGCCGGATGTAGCCGGCCCGCACGAGCAGCTGGTGGCTCGGGACCTCGGCGTCCGCCGGGTTCTCGCGAAGGGTTCGCAGGAACAGGGACGACATGCGCATGGCCACGGGAGGGCTCCTCGGTGCGGTCGGGTCGGTCGGGCAACCTGCCAAGGATAACGACGTCAGCGGATGCCGTGCGCGCCGCCTCGGTTGACGCGCACCTCCGCGCCCCACCCCCGGTCGAGAGTAAGCGAATCGCCGTCTCGCCGCGGATGCAGACGGCGATTCGCCTACTCTCGACTGGAGGGGTCAGGCGGTGAGGGCGCTCTGGCCGAGGACCAGAACCCCCATGACGAGGACGAACCAGCCGAAGCCCTGACGCAGCCGGTCCTGCGGCACCCGGCCCGACAGGAGCGCACCGCCGATGCTGCCGAGCACGGCCATCGCGGTCACGGCGGCCGCGAGCCCCCAGTCGATCGACACCGACGACAGGTAGCCGGCGAGGCCCGCGAACGACTTCATCGCGATGACGAGCAGCGAGGTGCCGACGGCCACCGGCATGGGCAGCCCACCGAGGAGCACGAGGGCGGGGACCACGAGGAACCCACCGCCAGCGCCGACGAGACCGGTGACGAGGCCGACCACCACCCCCTCGAGCAGCACGAGCTTGACGGGCAGCTCGCGCACCGAGGCGCTGCCGCCAGCGTCACCGGCAGCCGACCCCGAGCCCGGCCCAGCGGCATCCTGCCTGGCCCGGCCCCTGATCATGGCGACCGCCGTCGCGACCATCATGAGCGCGAAGGCCACGAGCAGGACCGTGCCGGGGATGAACTCGGCGATCCTTCCACCCGCGTAGGCCCCTGCCATCGCCGCGGCACCGAAGATCGCGCCGGTCCGCCAGCGCACCCGTCCTGCGCGGGCGTGCGGCACGAGAGCCGCGAGGCTGGTCACCCCCACGACGAGCAGCGACGTCGCGATCGCCTCCTTCGCGTCGAGCCCAGCGATGTACACCAGCAGGGGCACGGTCAGGATCGAGCCGCCACCCCCGAGCAGGCCCAGGGCCATCCCGACGAGCACGGCGAGCAGCAACACCACGGGAGACATGAGCCCAGCATACCCCCTAGGGTATGTCGCTCGGGACATCCTTGCCCTGGATGGGCCCCACCTGCTGGTAGCGCGCCCGCACACCCGAGTCCAGGAAGCCCAGCGAGCGGTACAGCGCGCGGGCACTCGGGTTGTCGACGTTCACCGCGAGCCAGGCCTGCTCGTAGCCGGCCTTGCGCAACGTCCGCAGCGACCGGACGACGAGGTGCGCACCGAGCCGCTGGCCCCGCCACTCGGGCACCACCCCGACCTGATCGATCCAGTTGTCGGAGATCGTCACGAACCCCGCCACGTGTCCGTCCTCGTCGAGCGCCACCCGCGAGAGGTCGGGGTGGAAACCCTCGTCCTCCTCGACCGACCTGACCCACTCAGCGAACGGGGTGTCAGGGAAGCCCGGGCGGTTCGCGAACGACCGCGAGTAGGCGGCGTGGAAGAGGTACTGGGTGTCCGCGGTCCACGGGTAGGTGTGCACCTCCGCGGGCCGCACGATGCGCGGGACCTCGACGAGCGGGCGACGCATCACGTGCTCGGCGAACGTGCGCTCGAGGCCGAGGCGTGCCGCGAAGGCGTCGGACTCTGGTGACGCGGTCTCGGCGACGACGCGCATCGGCCCTCCCCCGGCCTGGGCGAGCCACCACTTCAGCAGCTGCTCGCCGATCCCCTGCGAGCGCACCGACGGGTGGACCAGCGCCGTGACCGAGCGGGTCGCCGACGCGTCGAGGAAGGCTCCGGCCGCCGCGATCAGCTCACCCGTCTCATCGCGCCCGCCGACAGAGTGCCCGGAGAGGAAGAGCTGGCGCAGCATCGGCTCGGTCGCCAGCAGCGGCAGGCCACCGTCACGCTCGAGGCAGCACTGGGCCAAGTGGGTCAGGGCAGGAAGGTCACCCTCGGTGAGAGGCTTCCAGTCCAGGGTCGACATGCCGGGCTCAGCGCACCGGGGCGGCGACGGGGCGGATGCGGGCTGCGTGAGCCATACCCCATCCAACCACTACCGGCACGGGCCCCTACAGGAGCACCGTCGCGAAGTCGCCCGCGTCACGGAACCCGAGCCGTCGATACGTCGCCCGTGCGGCCGTGTTGAAGTCGTTGACGTAGAGCGTGACCAGTGGCGCCGGACCGAGCATGACCTGCTCGACGACACTCGCGAGCATCGGCGCCGCCAAGCCCTGGCCGCGCAGGTGCGGCGCGAGCCACACGCCCTGGAGCTGGGCGCAGCCGAGCGCAAGGCTGCCGATGTCCGTCTTGAAGACCACCTCACCGTGCTCGATGACGACGTAGGTGTGGCCGCGCTGGGCCAGGGTCGCCAGCGAGGCCAGGTAGCCCCGGGAGCTCCCCCGGTAGGGCGGGTAGCCGATCTCGGCGGTGAACATGTGCTCGGCCGCCGGCAGGACGAGGTCGACCTCGTCCACGCGCGCCGGGCGCACCCGCTGGTCGATCTGGACCCCCAGCGTCGACGGCAGTCGGTCGGCGACGAGCAGGGGCTGGCGGGTTCGGATCGCTCGCGCGGGCCCCCAGTGGGGCGCAAGGTGCGACCAGAGCCCCTCGACCTCGTCGCGGCGCCCGAACAGTGACGCGCAGCGGCCCTTCCAGCGACGGACCCTCTCGGCGATCAGGGCCTGGCTCTCGGGGGTGGTGGCCACCGGGACGACGTTGGCGCTGGCCCAGCACAGCGAGGTGAGCTCACCGTCGACGCGGTGTCCGAGCACGCTCATCAGCGACCCGGTGCGGGCCCCCTCGAGGATGCGCGCCGCCACGAAGACACTGCCCGGGAGGTCGCGAGAACACAGGTCCAGGGCGTCGTCGCGGTCAGCGAGCGAGAGGGGCCTGATCGGGGAGCGCGTGCGCAGCACCCTGCCAGCGTAGGCGCGACGTGGCCTCGTCCACCGGCTTATCGGCCGGAAGGTTGGCCGACGAGGGTGGGGCTGGTAGCGGACGGGTCGAGAGGGAGCCGCCGCGCGGCATCCACCGGCCAGCGGCGAACGAGTTCACGTGCCGCCCACCCCATCACCGCGAGGCAGCCGGTCATCACGGCCACACCCAGCCACTGCCGCACGGACATCGAGAGCCCGAGGTCCTCGACGACGACGCCCCACAGGGTGAGCCCGACGAGGGCCGCACCGGGCAGTCGCAGCCACCGACGGCGGTCGAGCAGCATGACCACCCCGACGACGCCGGGCGCCAGCAGGACCCCCGCCGCGGCGAACAGCAGGACGAACGGCAGTCCGAGCAACCGCCACCACCGGCTGCGCCCACTGAGCCGCTGTTGCCGCACGACCGCGACCAGCCCTCCGACCACGGACGCCGTGCCGACGATGTACAGCGTTCCCGACCAGGTGAACTCCGGGGACACCGTCATCAGCCGCATGAACCCCCGCGCCACGACTCCCCAGACGAAGCCTGCGACCATCCCGACGGCGGACGCTCGCAGGGTCACCACTGGACCGGGAGGCACGCGAGCCGAGCGCCGGCGAGCCCCGTGTGGTGGTCGGTCGCCAAGGCGTGGATGACGACCGAGCGGTCGCCCGGGAGAGGGATGAACGGCACGGATGCCGTCGCGGTGCCGGCTCCGTCGTCGACCGCGAAGTCGAGCCACACTTCGGTGTCCTCGCTGATCTCGGGCGTCGGGTCGCCCGCGATGACGTCGGTGTTGTAGTGGCCGAGGGCCGCGGCCCCGTCGCCGGCGACGCACGGGCCAGCGTGCAGGTGGGCGCCGAAGGTCTGGCCGTCGGCGCCGTGGATGCCGCGCACACGCAGCACGGTGTGCGACCCGCCTGCCGAGGCGACGATCTGCACGACGGCATGGGCCCCGTCGAAGGGGCCGGCGGCCGCCTGCAGGTCCGACAGGCTGCCCCCTGCCCGTACCAGCGGCCCGCGCGGGTCGGCCAAGGCTGGGGCTGTCAATGCGCCGGCGGTGAGCGCGAGAATTGCCGGCACGGCGAACGCGCGGCGGGAGGTCCTGATCATGGTGATCCCCTTCGGTCGGGCCCGCAAAGGTGCGGACACCCGTAGGACGGCTCCGGATGCCGCGTCGGGTGACGTCCCCCCGGTCGCCGAGGTGCCGAAACATCCACCGGAAGTTCGGCACCTTCACGTGTCACCCCGCGTGCCGTCTCACTCGTCTGTCCGAGTGATGGAGATCGCCTCGCACGACCTGATGGGCGGGCTCGCGGGCCTGACGGACGGGTCCGCGGGGCCGGTCGACGTCGCGGCCATGTTCGACGCCGAGGCAGCCTCACTCACCCGGCTCGCGCGCTTCTACGTCGACGACAAGACCGCTGCTGTCGGCCCAGCCCGATGCCCCCTCGGCGGCCGAGACGGCTGAGGAGCACGCCGAGCGGGCGGCCGTGGTCCAGGCCCTCCGGGCTCTGCCCCGCCGGCAGCGCGACTGCGTGACCCTGCGCTACTACTACGACCTGCCGATCGCCGACATCGCCGCCACCCTCGGGTTGTCGGTCAACACCGTGAAGACGCACCTGCACCGAGGGCTCGAGGCCCTCGGCACCACCTTGGAGGCCCAGCGATGACCCACCTCGAGGACCGCATCACCAAGGCCCTGACCCAGTCACCGACCAGCCCCTCCCCGGACCTGTTCGACCGGGTCGTCGAGAGCATCGACGCCGACCGCCGGCGGCGACGCGCCGGCATCCGCGCGGCTTCCGCCGCCGTGGCCGTCGTGGCCGTGGCGTCCACCGCAGTCCTCACCTTGACCCCCCGCCGGAACGGAGTGCTCGAAATGCCCTGGTGGATCCTCGAAGT
>JAGNQK010000002.1:45934-68502 GCA_017989115.1 Dermatophilaceae bacterium
GGCGACGCGCCGGCATCCGCGCGGCTTCCGCCGCCGTGGCCGTCGTGGCCGTGGCGTCCACCGCAGTCCTCACCTTGACCCCCCGCCGGAACGGAGTGCTCGAAATGCCCTGGTGGATCCTCGAAGTGGCAGTCGTCCTCGTCCTCATCGCGATCGCGGTGTGGCTGGGGCCGTTCATCAAGCGGTTCGGCCGCGCCTATGCCGCTGATGTCTTTCACGACAACCCGCTGACGGGCAAGAGCTACATCGTGCTGACCGACATCGTGTACTACCTGATCTTCGCGGCATACATCCTGTTCATGGTGCGCTTCGCGCCGCAGGAATCCTGGGGCAACGAGGTCTCCGGACTGGTCACGGCGCAGCAGTTGGCGTCCTCGGCAGCGCGGGTGGGCGGCATCCTGCTCGTCATCGGCCTCCTGCACGGGATGAACATCGTGCTCATGCCGGTGCTCGGGCGACTGTTCTCCCTCAACCGCCGGGTGCCGGGGTCCCGGACTGGGAGCCACCAGGAGGCCGACTGGTGACGCCCCGGCGTGGCGTCAGCCGACGGTGACCGACGGCGCGCCCGCCGACTCCTCGTCCATCGGCTCGCCCATCTCCTCGGCCAGGCGCATGGCCTCCTCGATGAGGGTCTCCACGATCTGGCTCTCGGGAACGGTCTTGATGACCTCGCCCTTGACGAAGATCTGGCCCTTGCCGTTGCCGGAGGCGACGCCGAGGTCGGCCTCGCGGGCCTCACCGGGGCCGTTGACGACGCAGCCCATGACGGCCACGCGCAGCGGCACCGTCATGCCCTCGAGCCCGGCCGTCACGGCATCCGCGAGCTTGTAGACGTCGACCTGGGCCCGGCCGCACGACGGGCACGACACGATCTCGAGCTTGCGTGGCCGCAGGTTCAGCGACTGGAGGATCTGGATGCCGACCTTGACCTCCTCGACCGGCGGGGCCGACAGGGAGACGCGGATCGTGTCGCCGATGCCCTGCGAGAGCAGCGCCCCGAAGGCCGTCGCCGACTTGATGGTGCCCTGGAACGCCGGCCCGGCCTCGGTGACCCCGAGGTGCAGCGGCCAGTCGCCGCGCTCGGCCAGCAGCTGGTAGGCCCTGATCATCACGACCGGGTCGTTGTGCTTGACCGAGATCTTGAAGTCGTGGAAGTCGTGCTCCTCGAACAGGCTGGCCTCCCAGACGGCAGACTCGACGAGCGCCTCGGGGGTGGCCTTGCCGTACTTCTTCATCAGCCGCGGGTCGAGCGAGCCGGCGTTGACCCCGATGCGGATCGACACACCGGCGTCCTTGGCCGCCGCGGCGATCTGCTTGACCTGGTCGTCGAACTGGCGGATGTTGCCGGGGTTGACCCGCACCGCTGCGCAGCCGGCGTCGATGGCCGCGTAGACGTACTTGGGCTGGAAGTGGATGTCGGCGATGACGGGGATCTGCGACTTGCGCGCGATCGCGGGCAGCGCCTCGGCGTCGTCCTGACTCGGGCAGGCCACGCGCACGATGTCGCACCCGGCGGCCGTGAGCTCGGCGATCTGCTGGAGCGTGGCGTTGATGTCGGTGGTCGGCGTCGTCGTCATCGACTGCACGGACACCGGGGCGTCACCGCCGACGGCGACCTTGCCGACCTGGATCTTGCGGCTGACCCGACGGGGGGCGACGACGGGCGGGGGCAGGGGCGGCATACCGAGCGAGACGGACATGACGCAAGCCTAACCGGGGTGCGCCCAGGACAACGGGTCCCCACGAGCAGGGCACCTTCACGTTCGCGCGACAGATGGCAACCCCCGCCGGCTCCAACCCCCTGCCGCACGACGGCGTCCAGGGCGACTCCTGAGCCTGTGGGTCTCCGCGTGACTGACGGGCTGGCGCGTTTACGGGTCGTTTACAGCTGGTCAAGACAGTGGTCCCACGCCATCGGACCCGCCGATGAGACACGAAGGAGCAGCCGTCATGAACACGACCCGCACGTTCGCCCGCTCGACCAGGACCCGCCTCGGGGCGGGCGTCCTCGCCCTCGCCGCGGCCATGTCGCTCGGTGCCGCCGGTCAGGCACAGGCGATCGGCACCGACGTCAACGGTGGCCGGATCCACTGGAACGTCTACCCCTGCAGCGACGGCGCCTCCGGAACGTCGGTCAACGCCACGATCCTGTACGACGTCCCGTCGGCAGGCACCTACCAGACCCGGCTCGGGCTCTACCGGTCCACCGACGACGGCCGGCTCGCACTCGGCCCCCTGGTGACCTGGACCCGCAGCAACACGACAGGCATCCGCACGTCCTGGTCCGCATGGAACGGCTACACCGGCAACACCGAGCTCACGGCCTTCGTCTTCAAGTGGAACGGCTCGTCGTACGCCTTGGTCGCCCGCGAGACCATCCCGTGCCTGTGAGGACCGGCCGGGTGGTGGATCGCCTGGGTCACGGCAGTGGGGTTCGCTGACCCCGCGCCGACCATCGTCCGCTACCCGGCGTTCAAGAGGCATGACGAACCCGGGTCCGGGGCGGCAGCAGCTCAACGCGCTGCCGTCCCGGACGAGCGGCTCTACTCGTCGTCGGCCAGCGCGCGGACCTCGGCGACGACACGGTCGTCACCGAGCGTGACGCTCGCCAGCGGCCCGCCGGCCTCGGGGTGGCTGATTCGCAGTTCGAACTCGATGCCGGTGGTCGCGACGACGCGCGCGGCGCCCAGCAGGAGCGGGACGGTCTCCGCCCGCACCTCGGCGAAGTGGCCGATGTGGTCCAGCCCCGGGTGCTCACCCACGAGGTGCTCGACGACGGTCCTCAGATCCTCGCCGCCCTCGTCGAGCGCACGCTGGAAATGCTCCTGGCGGTCGGCCTTGACACCCTCGGCGTTGAGCACCTCGGCCAAGCCGAGTGCCCGCGGTGAGTTACCAAGTTCGGTCATCTCAGATCCTCTCGGAGAGGGCTGTCGGCACCTGGGCCGTTCGGCGGACCCTGGCCGCCGACCGAGCGTGGCGCTGCTCACCCGTGACATCGCCCATCATGGCGCAGGACAGTGCCAGCAGGTCGTCGACAAGGCCGAAGACAGCCCCTCCGTTGACCGTGACGAGAGCGCCGGAGTACGGCCCACAGAACGAGCGCAACTCGGCGACCAGACGGTCCCGGTCGGCGTCACGAGCGACCCGTCGCAGTGCGGAGAGGGCGAAGCAGGCACCGGCGATCCGGTGCGGGGTGCCTGCCGTGGACTGCCACAGGTACTCCACCCGGCCGGCACTCGCCGGCGCGACGGGCCCGTCGATGGCCATCAGCCCGAGCTGCACCACCGGTTGCTGGGCGACATCGGGCGCTGCGTGCTCCAACAGTTGGGGGGCGGACGCGAGGTCCGTGGCGAGCACCGTCGCGAAGGCACGCTCGACGGCGGTCATCACCAGCAGGGACTGGTCCACGTATGCCGCGGACCGTTCGGCTGCCGCGTCCGCGGCCCTCAGGGCGGCGTCATCGCGAAAGAGCGTCGCCTCGGTCGCACCGATCGTGGCCGACCACCACTGGTGCAGGGCGAAACCACTGGCAACGGCGTCGCGACGGTACTCCGCGAGGGCCTGAGCGAACAGCGCGAGGTCCCCGGAGTCCAGGGCGTCCTTGGTGTGGGTCCACAGTGCGGTGAGGGTGAGCTCAGGCTCGTGGAGACGGCGAGCGAGGTCGACCATCTGGCCGCTGAGCCGAAGTCGTTCGACGGGGCCCGTGTCGGCCCGCCAGGTGAGGCTGTGCAGGCCCCGGAGGGCGAGCATCCTCGTCTCGGAGACCGGTCCGTCCAGGGCCGTGACGAACTGCGACGCCGCCTCGGCGAGAGCCGCGTCCAGCCGTGCGTCGACCCTCCCCATCGTGGCGCGCACGAGGGACTCGAGCAACGCGACGCGATCACCGAGCTGAGCGGGCGGCGTCTCGGCAGCCTCCAGGGTCAACCGCGCGGCCCGGTCCTGCTCGGCACCGAAGGGCCGCCAAGGGCCGGTCGCCAGGATGGCGGCCCGGGACAGCAGCGTCGGGTCTGCGAGAGCTCGCGCCACGTGGGCGATCGGCGTCGCGAGGGCCTGGGCCGCCTCGAGGTCGCCCGCGAGGGTGCGGGCCCGGCCGGCCTCCAACCGCCAGACGACCCGGTCCCGGGCGAGGCCGATGTCCCCCTCACCCAGGACGGCGGCCCGCTCGAACAGCTCGGCCGCGCGCAGGTGGCCGCCGAGGAGCAACGCCTCGCCTGCCTCGGATGCGGTGAACACGGCCGCCTCCGACCTACGGGCACCTCCGGCGTCGCGCAGGTGCCGCGCCAGGCGTGCGGTCTCGGGGGTGCCGCGGCGCAGCAGCGCGGTGGCGGCACGGTCGTGCAGGTCCTGACGATCCTTCTCCTCGAGTGTGCCGAGCACCGCGTCGCGGACGAGGTCGTGCCGAAAGGCCGGACCGAGCGAGGAGTCGACCACGAGACCGGCCGCCACCAGTTCGCCCAGCTCGTCATCGAGGTCTGCCCTGCCGAGGCCGACGAGCTCTGCGACCAGGGGTAGGTCGAAGGCGGCCACGGGGTCCAGGGCCGCGACCTCGAGAAGGCGGCGCTGCCGGTCGCTCAGAGCGTCGACCAGCGCCACGAAGTGGGCCGTGACACTCGCGGGTGGCGTCTGAGGGTGGTTCCCCGCCGCCACATGGCGGGCGCCGGCCACGAGGAGGAACGGATGGCCGCCCGAGCGCTCGACGAGCTGGTCCACGAGGTCGGCGTCCTCCGCGAGCTGGCGGGGCAGGACGACCGACAGGACGTCCCGGCTGCCGTCCTCGGTCAGCTCGGCCAGTGCGATGACCGTGGCACTGCGGGCCACCTCCTCGGCCAACCCGGCTGGCAACCGGCTGGGCGACGAACACGCGAGCACCACCGGTGACCGGACCCGCGCTGCCAACAGGTGCTCGAGGACGGCCGTGTCGTCCGGCCCCAACCACTCGGGTCCGTCCACGATGACGGTGACACCGGCCCGGGCTGCGGCCTCGGCCAGGCGCGTTGCCCGCTGGGCCGCTGCGCTCAACGCGCCGACCACGCCCGCCCCGGCTGCCGCGGGCCCGTCGACACCCAGGGCCTCCTCCAGGGTGCTGACAGTCGCCGGGGTGCGGTGGCGCGCCGCGAGCATCACGGATGGGACGAGAGCGTGCAGGTGCCGCACCAGCTCGGTCTTGCCGATCCCTCGAGGCCCGCTGACGACGACGACAGGCGCCGGTACAGCGCCCCCGTGCACCAGGGAGAGGACGGCATCGACCTGATCCTGCCGTCCGGCGAGCACCGGCACCGGGGTCTGCGTCGGTGGGTCAGGGGTCGCGAGCGCCGGGTCGTGGTTGAGGATCGCTCTCTCCAGCGCCCCGACTGCTGGTGTCCCGTCGAGCCCCAGCTCGTCAACGAGGCGCTGGCGGAGGTCGCGCAGGAGACTCAGGGCGCCCGGCTGGTCCGCACACCGGTACCGTGCGAGCGCCACGGCGCACGCCACTGGCTCCGAGAAGGGGAACTCGTGCACCCACGACGGGCCGTGGGCCCGAACGAGGTCGTGGAGACCGGCGACCAGCTGCGCCTGTGCCAGGTCGGCGACGATCTCCTCCTTGCGGGCGGCGATCCGTTCCCTCTCGGCGTCGACGGCTGGGATGCCGTCCACGTCGGCGAAGGGCCGGCCCACCCAGAGGCCGAGGGCCTCGGCGAGCATCGGGGCACGG
Organism: Dermatophilaceae bacterium; assembly: GCA_017989115.1. GTDB lineage: Bacteria > Actinomycetota > Actinomycetes > Actinomycetales > Dermatophilaceae > Fodinibacter. The sequence continues at coordinate 51,627 of JAGNQK010000002.1, forward strand.
ACGGTGGCCGGCAGCCTGCTCGCTCCGCCAGCCCGGCGCAGCGCCGTCTCCACGATCTCGACATCGAGCTCCCCGGGCTCCACGACGAGTCGGTAGCCCCCCTCGCTCGAGGTGAGGCGCGACAGGCCGTGCCCGCGCATGGCGGCGCGGGTGCGCTCGACGTGGACCCGGATCGCGGTGCGGGCGGTCGCGGGAGGACTGCCGTTCCACAGCTCGTCAACCAGGTCCTCGGTCGGGACCGGACGGTTCGGACGGCAGAGCAACAGCGCGAGCAGCCGTCGCTCCTGTGGCCGCAGCCGGACGGGGGCGCCATCGACGAACACGTCGACCGGCCCGAGGACCCGGAAACGGACCATGAGCCCACCTCCTGCCCGGGTCGATCCGCCGACGCTTCGCTCAGGGTAGCGAGGCACCACCGAGGCAGATGGTCATCGACGGCGTCCCGCCCCAGGCGTCAGCCGCCGAGGTTGATCGGCTTGACGAGGTCGGCGTAGATGAGCAGCGCCGTGAAGCCGAGCAGCACCATCGACACGGTGTACGCGACGGGCAGCGCCTTCGCGACGTCGACGTAGCCGGGGTCCGGTCGTCCGCGCAGCTTCGCGACCTGGCGCTTGAGCCCCTCCCACAGGGCCCCGGCGACGTGGCCGCCGTCCAGGGGAAGCAGCGGGATGAGGTTGAAGATGAAGAGCATGAAGTTCAGCGCCGCGAGCAGGCCGACGAGGAACCAGACCTTGTCGCCCACCGAGTCCCCGACGAACGCGTCGTACTTGCCCTCGGTGGCCTCCCCCGCGACCCGGCCCACGCCGACGACGGACATCGGGCTGTCGATCTCGCGCTCGGCCCCACCGAAGGCGGCCTCCCAGACCCCGACCATTCGCGCCGGGATGTGGACGATGGCCTCGGCGGTGCGGCTCACGTAGGTGCCGATGATGCCGGGCACGGCCGTGACCGGCTGCTGCACGTACTCGACCGGGGCGGTGGTCCGCACGCCGAGGAACCCTGCCTCGGTGGTCTGCTCGGTGCCGTCGGGGTTGGTCACGGGGAGGCCGTCGGCGTCGAGAACCGGCACGACGTTGCGGATCGGCGTCGCCGTGACGGTCAGTGGCTCACCGTTGCGCTCGAGCACGATCGTCACGTTCTGGTCGACGCGCGGGCGGATCAGGGTGCTGATGTCACGGGTGTCGTCGATGGGCTGGCCGTCGATGGACACCACCCGATCGCCGGGCAGGATGCCGGCCGCGAGCGCCGGCGTGTCGGGCTGGTTCGTGCAGGTGGTCGCGTCCCCCGCCTCGGTCACCGGGACGACGCACTGCGACACCGACGCGACGACCGCGCCGGGCTGGGCGGTGGCCACCCCGTGGACGGTGACGAGGATGGTCAGCAGGACAGTGCCGATGAGCAGGTTCATGGTCGGGCCGCCGAGCATGACGATGACCTTCTTGGGCACCGACAGCTTGTAGAAGACCCGGTTCTCGTCGCCGGGACGGACCTCTTCCAGGCTCGCCGCGCGGGCCTCGTCGACGAGCTGGCTGAACCGACCGGTGCTCGACACGCGCACGGTGCCGGGGTCGTCGCCCTTGCGCGGGGGGAACATGCCGATCATCCGGATGTACCCACCCAGCGGGATCGCCTTGACCCCGTACTCCGTCTCCCCCCGACGGCGCGACCACATCGTCGGGCCGAAACCGACCATGTACTGCGTCACGCGGACACCGAAGCGCTTGGCCGGCACGAGGTGCCCCACCTCGTGCAGGGCGATCGACACGGCGATCCCGGTGGCCATGAAGAGCACACCGAGGATGAAGGCGAGCGTGCTCAACGGTTCTCCTGGATCTGGTCGTCGTCGACGGCGATGCCGATGAGGTCGGCGGCGCGGTGACGGGCCCACCGGTCGGCGGCGAGCACTCCCTCAACGCTCGAGGCGTCGAGTTCGCTCCCAGTGTGCGCCTCGACGACGCGTTCCACCGTGTCGACGATGTCGGTGAACGAGATCACCCCGTCGTGGAAGGCATCGACGCACACCTCGTTGGCGGCGTTGTAGACGGCCGGGAAGGTGCTCCCGGCCTCGCCGACCCGGCGCGCCAGGCGCACCGCCGGGAAGGCGTCGTCGTCGAGCGGGTGGAACTCCCAGCTCTGGGCCAGGCTCCAGTCGCAGGGCACGTCGACGTCGGTCAGGCGCTGCGGCCAGGACAACCCGAGGGCGATCGGCACGAGCATGCGCGGCGGCCCCAGCTGGGCGATCGTCGACCCGTCGTGGAACTCGACCATCGAGTGGATCTGCTGCTGGGGGTGCACGACGACGTCGATGCGGTCGAAGGGGATGTCGAAGAGCAGGTGGGCCTCGATGACCTCCAGCCCCTTGTTGACCAGCGTCGCGGAGTTCGTCGTGATGACCCGTCCCATGGAGAAGTTCGGGTGGGCCAGGGCCTGCTGTGGGGTGACGTCGGCGAGGTCGGCGCGGCTGCGCCCGCGGAACGGGCCACCGCTGGCCGTCACGACGAGGCGGCGCACCTCGTCGGCCCGCCCTCCTCGAAGGCTCTGCGCGATGGCGCTGTGCTCGGAGTCGACCGGCACGATCTGGTCGGGTGCGGCGGCCGCCTTGACGAGCGGGCCGCCGATGATGAGCGACTCCTTGTTCGCCAGCGCCAGCACCGACCCCGCCTCGAGGGCTGCCAGGGTCGGCCGCAGACCGATCGACCCCGTGATCCCGTTGAGCACGACGTCGGCGCCACACCCTGCGGCGATCGTCGCGGCATCCGCCCCGACGACGACGTCGGTCACGGATGCCGGCCGGCCGGCGTGCGCTGCCGCCGCGGCGATCGCGGCGCGAACCTCCTCGACCTGGCCGCGGGCGACACCCACGAGCGGCACGTCGAAGGCGACGGCCTGACGTGCGAGCAGCTCGACGTTGCCCCCGGCGGTGAGGGCGGCCACGGTGAAGGCACCCGGGTGGGCGGCGATGACCTCGAGGGCCTGGGTGCCGATCGAGCCGGTGGAGCCGAGGATGGCGACGGAGCGGGAAGTCACGGGAGCCATTGTCAGCGCTCGATGACGCTCACGTGAAACCGGGGATGAGCCAGGGCCACCTCACCGAGCACCCCGTTCAGCTGTGCCGCCGCGAACGGGTCGTCGCGCTGCAGGGCCAGGACGCCGTCGACGACGAGCTCAGCCTCCCCGTCGTCGTGCCGGGCGAGGTGGTCGAGCAGGTCGGCGAGGGCGTCGAGGTTGCCGCCGAACCACCCGGGGAAGTCCAGGGCGTCGGCGAAGGCCTCGAGGGTGGCGGCCTTGGTCTCCCCCGCGACGACGAGACGGACGACGCGACCGCGTGCCACGGCATCCGCGACGAGGGCGTCGACGTCGACCGGCGGCCGGAGATGGCGGATCACGCCTCCATCCTCCCGCGTCACGTGGTGAAGATGCGCTCCTCGATGAGGCGTTCGGTCACGACCCGCGCCTGCGGGTGGAAGCGCCCGTGCTCGAAGTCCTTCTCGACCTCGAGCTCGACGTGCCCGAGCCCGTGCCGGTTCTTCTCGACGGTGATGACGGCCCAGCGCCGGAAGCGCTGCACGCTGCCGAGGTCGTAGACCAGGTGCTCGCGCGAGACGATGTTCTCCTTGCTCGACAGGATGAGCACGAGGTCGGCCTCGTAGGCCAGCGCCGAGGAGCCGCGCAGGTCGCGGGTGCGCATCCGGTGGCCAGCGCCCAGGCTCTCGCGGTCGGCCGCGGAGATGCACACGACGGGGCACTCGAGCTCGAGGGCCATGTCCTTGAGGGTCTCGGTGACGACGGTGACCCGCGCGACCTCGTCGCCGCCGCGCTCGTCGAGCGGCACCTTCTGGAGGTAGTCGACCATGACCAGCGGGGGCTCGCCGGCCTCCTCCCGCACCTCGGCCAGCACCCGGGCCACCTCGGCGGGGGTGGTGTCGCTCGTCGACTCGTGGATGTGCAGCCGCGGGGCGTACTCCAGCACGGCCGCGAGGGCGTCGGCGCCGTACGGGATGCCGGCCAGCGCATCGGCGAGGCCACGACGGTCGGGGTCGGGCGCCTCGAAGACCGAGCGCACGGCGTGGACGTCGGCCGCCGCCGCAGGGTGCTGCCCGGCCCCGACGGCCAGGCACGACGCCTCGAGGGCGATGAGGCGCTGGATGAGGGTTCCCGCCTCGTGCTCGAAGGAGAAGACCACCGCGTGCCGACCGGTGCGCACCGCGTTGCGCACCATCTGCAGCGCGATCGTCGTCTTGCCGGACCCTTCGCTGCCCCCGAGCAGGACGAGCTCGCCGGAGCGCAGGCCGCCGTCGAGGGTGGCGTCGAGCAGGTCGAACCCGGTGGGCCAGACCGTGGCCCCGGGGCGCGCGCCACGGCGCAGCGACGCGTCGGCCTCGTCGAGCAGGTCCTGCACCGAGCGGCGGCGGTCGACCTGGCGGGCACTGCTGGCCGCTGAGGCAGCGGCATCCGGGCTGTTGCTCATGGAGGACATGAGACCACTTGAGTCAGCTCCCCCGGGTGGATTCGACGTCAGGAGTCAGAGGGCGATGCCGACGTACTTGGTCTCGAGGTACTCGTCGATCCCCTCGAATCCGCCCTCGCGGCCGAAGCCCGACTGCTTGACGCCACCGAACGGCGCCGCAGGGTTGGACACGATACCGGTGTTGACGCCGATCATCCCGAACTCCATGGCCTCGGCCACCCGGATCATCCGGTTCTGGTCGTTGGTGTAGATGTAACCGACGAGTCCGTACTCGGTGCCGTTCGCCTTGGCCACGGCATCCGCGTCGTCGGTGAACGTGCACACCGGCGCGACCGGCCCGAAGATCTCCTCACCGAGGCACCGGCTGTCGGCCGGCACGTCGGCGAGCACGGTCGGTGCGTAGAAGAACCCCTTGCCCGGCACGGGCGCGCCACCGGTGAGCACGCGGGCCCCCTTGCCGACGGCGTCCTGGACGAGCTCGTCGACCTTGTCGCGGGCCTTGCCGGTGATGAGCGGGCCGACGTCGACCCCCTTCTTGGTGCCCTTGCCGACGACGAGCGCGCCCATGCGGGCCGCGAGCTTGGTCGCGAACTCCTCGGCGAGCGACTCGTGGACGAAGAACCGGTTCGCCGCCGTGCAGGCCTCACCGATGTTGCGCATCTTCGCGAGCATCGCCCCGTCGACGGCCGCGTCGACGTCGGCGTCCTCGAAGACGAGGAAGGGGGCGTTGCCGCCGAGCTCCATCGACAGGCGCAGCAGCTGCTCGGCCGACTGCTCGACGAGCATCTTGCCGACCGGGGTGGAGCCGGTGAAGGTCAGCTTGCGCAGCCGCTCGTCGCGGATGAGGGGCTCGCACACGGCACCGGAGTGGGTCGTGGTGACGACGTTGAGCACACCGTCGGGCAGGCCCGCCTCCATCATGACCTCGGCGAGCAGCAGCATCGTCAGCGGCGTCTCGTGGGCGGGCTTGACGACCATCGTGCACCCCGCGGCGACGGCCGGGCCGATCTTGCGGGTGCCCATCGCGAGCGGGAAGTTCCACGGCGTGATCATCAGCGTGGGCCCGACCGGCTGCTTCATCGTCAGCAGTCGCGAGGCGCCGTTGGGAGCCACCGAGTACCGGCCGTGGATGCGCACGGCCTCCTCGGCGAACCAGCGGAAGAACTCCGCACCGTACGCAACCTCACCGCGCGCCTCGGCCACGGTCTTGCCCATCTCCAGGCTCATCAGGGTGGCGAACTCGTCCGTGCGGGCGACGAGGGCGTCGAAGGCCCGGCGCAGGATCTCGCTGCGCTCGCGGGGCGGGGTCGCCGCCCAGGTCGGCTGGGCCTCGTGGGCGGCTGCCAGCGCGGCGAGCCCGTCCTCCGGGGTTCCGTCCGCACACGTCGTGAGAACGGCGCCGGATGCCGGGTCGCTCACCTCGAAGCGCGCGCCACCGCTCGCTTCCCGCCAGGACCCCCCGATGAGCAGACGGGTGGGAACGGACTCGACGAGCGACTTCTGGGTGAACGCCATGGGGGTGTCCTTCTGGGTCCGGGCGGCGGTGATCGGTGGCGGTACAGCGGTGGTGGCGAGCCTACGACTCAGCGGTCCTCGAGGCCCCACGGGGAGCCGTAGCCCTGCGGCTTCGGCGCGGCGAGCAGGTCGAGGAACGGCACGGCGTCGAAGGCCTCCGGGCCGAGCACGCCCGCGCCCGACCAGGTGCCGTTCGCGAGCAGCTCGAGGGCGACGACGGGGTTGATCGCCGTCTGCCAGACGACGCACTGGGCGCCGTAGTCGCGCATCGTGTCCGCGTTGTCGGAGACGTGGTAGAGGTAGGTGCGCCGCGGCATCCCGTCCTTGCCGGTGCCGGTCACCCACAGTCCGGCGCAGGTCTTGCCCTCCATGCGCGGGCCGATGGTCGCTGGGTCGGGCAGCACGGCGGCGACGACGTCGCGGGGGCTGACCTGCACCCCCTTGACCGTGACCGGGTCGGTGCTGTCGAGCCCGAGGGTGTGCAGCGTGCGCAGGATCGTGATCATCTCCTCGCCGAGGCCGTACTTGAAGGTCACCTTCTCGGCGTCGACCCAGCGCGGCATGAGGAGCACCTCCTCGTGCTCGACGTGCACGCACTCCACCGGGCCGATGCCCTCGGGGAAGTCGAAGACCTCGGGCTCGCTGAACGGCGGCAGCGTGAAGAATCCGGCCTCGACGTCGTAGCCGCCGTCGGAGCCCACCGCTCGGGCCTTCTCCCACACCACGGGCGGGTTCAGGCACTCCTCGATGATCGTCCACATCGAGAAGCCCGGGGCGAAGACCTCGTTGCCGTCCTCGTCGCGGATGACGAGGTTGGCACCGTCGCGGGTACCGAGCTCGTCGATGTGGCTGAACAGGTGGTCGGCGGCGTAGCGCGCGAAGACGTCGGAGAGCCCGGGCTCGACCCCGATGCCGACCAGGGCCAGGCGCCCGTCGGCCTCCCACTGCTCGGCCTGGGCCAGCTGGTCGTCGCCGAGCTTGACGCCGACCTTGGCGTACGGCTGCTCGGGGTGACGGCTCGACAGGCTCATCGCCATGTCGAGGTAGTCCGCACCGGCGGCGCGGGCGCCCTCGAAGATCGGCAGCACGAAGCGGGGGTCCACGGCGTTGAACACGTGCGTGGCACCCACCTCGCGCGCCAGCGCCTCGACCGCGCCGGCATCCGACGCATCGACGCGGGCGGCACGGAACCGGGTGTCCCCCGGGTTGCGCTCGATGACCGAGGCCACCGTGCGCTCGGAGCGGGTGAGGTCGTAGTCGGCGACCACCCACTGCTCGAAGAAGGACCGTTCGGCGGCGATGCGGGCGGCGGCGTCACCGACGCCGCCGGCACCGACCATGAGGACGCGCATGGTGTTCCTGTCTCAGGGTGTCACCGGGGGTACCGGTGGTGGTGGAGGTCCGGCCCGCCGGGCTCTCGCCCGGCGGGCCGGATCAGGTCGTTCACTTCTTGCGGGCGTTGCCGATCAGCTGGCCGCCGATGACCAGCGCCAGGGCGATGACGAACATCGAGAAACCGATGACGTTGGCCTGAGCCGGGATGCCGCGCAGGTAGGAGATGTAGACGAACTTCGGGAACGTCGTCTCGTTGCCGGAGACGAAGTTGGTGATGATGAAGTCGTCGAAGGACAACGAGAACGCGAGCAGCGCCGCACCGACGATGCCCGGGAGCACCAGCGGGAAGGTGATCTTCCGGAACGTGCTGCCCGGCCCGGCGTACAGGTCCTGGGCGGCCTCCTCGAGGCGCGGGTCCAGGCTCTGCAGGCGGGCCTTGACCGTGACGACGACGAAGCTGACGCAGAACATGATGTGGGCGATGACGATCGTCCAGAACCCCAGCTGCAGACCGACGTTGGAGAAGCCCTGGACGAAGATCGTCAGCAGGCTCGCGCCGAGGACGATCTCGGGTGTGGCCATCGGCACGAAGACCAGGACGTTGCTCGTGCCGCGCCCGCGGAAGCGGTGGCGCACCATCGCGAACGCGAGCATCGTGCCGAGCACCGTCGCGATGACGGTGGCGATGACGCCGATCTGGATCGACGTCACGAGCGACTCGCAGACACCGGGGGCACCGCAGGGGTCCTTCCAGTGCTTCAGGGTCGGGCTCCCCTCGGGGTTCCACGAGATGTTGGACTTCTTGTAGTTGTTGAACGAGAAGGCGAACGTGTAGGCGACGGGCAGGAACAGGTAGAACAGCACGAGCAACGCCGTGATCATGGCGAAGCGGTTTCCGATCCAGCGGATCACACCAGTTCCTCCGTTCCGAAGCGGCGCACGTAGACGAACACCATGGCGAGGATGAGGGCCATCAACGTGAACGAGAGCGCTGCGGCCGTCGGGAAGCCACCGGGCACCCGGAAGAACTGGCTCTCGATGACGTTGCCGATCATCTTGGTGTTGTCCGACCCGAGCAGTTCGGCGTTGACGTAGTCACCGGCTGCGGGGATGAAGGTCAGCAGCGTTCCGGCGAGCACGCCCGGCATGCTGATCGGCAGCGTCACCGTGCGGAAGGTCGTGAACCCGTTGGCGTACAGGTCTCCCCCTGCCTCGATGACCCGGGAGTCCGCGCGCTCGAGCGAGGCGTAGATCGGCAGCACCATGAAGGGCAGGAAGTTGTACGTCAGACCCGCGACGACCGCGATCCAGGTCTCGGTGATCCGGCCACCGGGGAGCAGGTGCAGGGTGTTCAGCGTCGACGCGACCGGACCCTCGTCCGCGAGGATCTGGCGCCAGGCCACGGTGCGCAGGATGAACGAGGTGAAGAACGGCGCGATGACCGCGATGAGCATGACGTTGCGCCAGCGACCGGCCTTGAACGCCATCGCGTAGGCCAGCGGGTAGGCCAGGCAGAACGCGAAGAACGTCGCGAGGGTGGCGAACAGGATCGAGCGGCCGAAGTGCGGGGCGAAGTCGGTCAGGGCCGTGACGTAGTTGCCGAAGTTCAGGTCGCGGTAGTAGTACCCGGGGTAGCCGGGGAACTGCGACTGGAGGCTGACCGAGAACAGCTGGCCGAGGGGGATGACGAAGAACACGAGCAGCCAGAGCGCACCGGGCAGCAGGAGCAGGTAGGGAACCCAGCTCCGGCCCTTGCGGTTGGGCTGCGGTGCCGGGGGCGGCGTGGTGCCACCCGCGGAACTCACGTGGGCAAGGGCGCTCATGTCAGGCCAGCCTCCGCCGCAGCCCGGGCCTCGGCCTCGTCGACGGGGACGCCGAACGCGTGGTGGGGGTTCCAGGACAGCCACACGTCGTCACCCGGACGCAGGTCGATCGGCTCGACGTCGAGGTTCTGCTCGTAGCAGCTCCACACCGTGCCGCTCGGCAGCTGCACGAGGTACTGGGTGGCGACCCCGGTGAACGACACGTCGAGCACGATGCCCTTGACGTCGTCGCCGGCACCCTCGGAGGGGCGGCGCATGACGCGCACCTTCTCGGGGCGCACACCGAACGTGATGTCGCCGTCGGTGACCGCGCTGCGCGCGATGGGGATCTTGACCTTGGTGCCCTGGATCTCGGCCACGAGGTGGGTGCCGTCGCGGTCGATGACCCGGCCGCTGCCGAGGTTGGACTGACCCACGAAGTTGGCGACGAAGGCCGTGCGCGGCAGGTCGTACATCTGCGCGGGCGGGCCCATCTGCTCGATCCTCCCGTGGTTCATCACGGCCACGGTGTCGGCCATGGTCATGGCCTCCTCCTGGTCGTGCGTGACGTGGATGAACGTCAGGCCCACCTCGGTCTGGATGCGCTTGAGCTCGACCTGCATCTGACGCCGCAGCTTGAGGTCGAGGGCGCCGAGTGGCTCGTCGAGCAGGAGCACCTCGGGGCGGTTGACGATGGCCCGGGCCAGGGCCACCCGCTGCTGCTGACCACCCGAGAGCTGGGCGGGCTTGCGCGCGGCGAGGTGATCCATCTGCACGAGCTTGAGGGCATCCTCGGCGAGCGCGGCGGCATCCGCCTGTCCCCGGCGCTTGGGACCGAACGCGACGTTGTCGCGGATGGTCAGGTGCGGGAAGAGGGCGTAGCTCTGGAACACCGTGTTGACCGGACGCTCGTAGGAGCGGCTGCCGGTGAGGTCGGTGTCGCCGATGAGCAGGCGCCCGCTCGTCGGCTGTTCGAGGCCGGCCACCATGCGCAGGGTCGTCGTCTTGCCGCAGCCGGACGGGCCGAGCAGGGCGAAGAACGAGCCCCGCGGGACGACCAGGCTGAGGTCGTCGACGGCGGTGAACTCGGCGAAGGACTTCGTGACGTTCTCCAGACGCAGGTCGCCCTGTGCGTCGCGGAAACCGCTTGCGTTCTTGCGAGCCATCAGTTGCCCATCACCTTCTGCCAGATGGCGCTGTATTCCTGGTCCTCCTCGGGCGAGAGTGCCCGGAACCCTTGGATGTTGTTGTCCGCGATGAACGCCTCGCTCGGGAAGATGAACGGGCTCTCGGCGAGCTCGGGATCGGTCTTCGCGAGCACCTCCCGGGCGCCGACGACGGGGCACACGTAGTTGACCCAGGCCGCGACCTCGGCAGCGACCTCGGGGTCGTAGTAGAAGTTCATCAGGGTCTGGGCGTTGCGGCGGTGCTGCGAGGTGATCGGCACCATCATGTTGTCGCTCCAGATCGTGCCGCCCGACTCCGGGATGACGAACTCCCAGTTCTCGTTCTCGGTCTCGGCGCGCAGGATGAACAGGTCACCGCTCCAGACGATGCCGGCGACGGCGTTGCCCGACTTGAGGTCCTCGAGGTAGGAGTTGCCCTTGATCCGGCGGATGTAGCCCTCGTCCATGCGCTTCTCGATCTCGGCCACGGCCGCCTCGAACTCCGCCTTGCCGAACTCGGAGGTGATGTCGACGCCCTGGCTCTGCATGATGATGCCCACGGTGTCGCGGAACTCGCTGAGCACGACGATCTTGCCCTTGAGCTCGTCGGTCCACAGGTCGTCGAGCGTCTTGATCTCCTTGGAGACCTTGGACTTGTCGTAGCCGATGCCGGCGAAGCCGGACTGCCAGGTCAGCGAGAAGTTGCGGCCCGGGTCGAAGCTGACGTTCTGCAGCGCCGGCAGCAGGTTCGGTGCGTTGGGCATGGTGATCAGCTCGAGCGGCTGGCACAGCTGGTCGCGGATGATCCGGTTTGCCATCCAGTCGGTGAAGGTGAAGATGTCGCGCCCGATGTCCTGGCCCGCGCGAAGCTGGGGCGCGATCTTGTTGAAGTACGCGTCGTTGTCCTCGATGTCCTCGGTGTACTCGGCACGGATGCCGGTCTCGGCGATGAACCGCTCGAGGGTCGGGTACTTCTTGGTCTCCTCGTCGTAGTCGAGGTAGGCCGTCCAGTTGGCCCAGCGCACCACCTTGTCGGTGTCGGAGAGGTCCTCGGGCAGCACGAGCGAGGCGACCCCGCCCGAGGGTGGGGGCGGTGGTGCGCACGCGCTGAGCGCCGCCGCCGCGCCACCGAGGGCGGCCGTGCCGAACAGGGAGCGCCGCGTCAGCGCCGAGGACCGTGCGGCGCTGATCAGCCCGCGGGTCATGGGATCGGTCGGGGGCCGCCGTCGAAGTGCCATGTGGTGTGTTCCTCAGCTCTCGATGTTCGCCATGACGTGCTTGATGCGCGTGTAGTCCTCGAACCCGTACATCGACAGGTCCTTGCCGTAGCCCGACTTCTTGTACCCGCCGTGGGGCATCTCGGCGACGAGCGGGATGTGCGTGTTGATCCACACGCAGCCGAAGTCCAGGGCCTTGCTCATCCGCATGGCTCGGCCGAAGTCCTTGGTCCACACCGAGGACGCGAGGCCGTAGTCGACGCCGTTCGCCCAGCGGATCGCCTCGGCCTCGTCGGTGAACTTCTGCACGGTGATGACCGGTCCGAAGATCTCGTTCTGGATGGCCTCGTCGTCCTGGCGCAGCCCGGAGAGCACGGTCGGCTCGAGGTAGTAGCCCTCGCCGAGGTCGGTACGGCGGTTGCCGCCCGCCGAGACCGTCGCGTGGGAGGGGATGCGGTCGATGAAGCCGGAGACGTGCGCCAGCTGGCGAGCGTTGTTGACCGGGCCGAAGAGGGCGTCCTCGTCGTCGGGGAGGCCGACCGGGGCCGACCTGCGCGCGAACTCGGAGAGCGCGGCGACGAAGTCGTCGTGGATGCCGGGTGCGACGAGGACCCGGGTGGCGGCCGTGCAGTCCTGCCCGGCGTTGAAGTACCCGGCGACGGCGATGCCCTCGACGGCCGCCTCGATGTCGGCGTCGTCGAACACGACGACCGGGGCCTTGCCACCGAGCTCGAGGTGGACGCGCTTGATGTTCGGCGCTGCACTGGCCGCGACCTCGGCGCCCGCGCGCACCGACCCCGTGATCGCCACGAGGCTCGGCGTGCGGTGCTCGACGAGCATCCGGCCGGTCTCGCGGTCACCGGTGATGACGTTCAGGGTGCCCGCCGGGAGGTACTGCGAGGCCAGCTCGGCCAGCCGCAGGGTGCTCTCGGGGGTGGTGTCGCTCGGCTTGAGGACGACGCTGTTGCCCGCGGCCAGCGCGGGGCCGATCTTCCAGACCGCCATGAGCAGCGGGTAGTTCCACGGGGTGACCTGCCCGACGACGCCGATCGGCTCGCGCCGGATCCACGAGGTGTGGCCGGCCATGTACTCGGCCGAGGCCCTCCCTTCGAGGACGCGAGCCGCGCCGGCGAAGAAGCGCAGCTGGTCGACCATCGGCGGGATCTCCTCACTCGCGGTGAGGGCCTTGATCTTGCCGGTGTTCTCGGACTCCAGTGCGATGAGCTCGTCCGCGTGCGCTTCCACGGCATCCGCGAACTTCAGCAGGGCCTGCTGCCGCTCGCTGGGGGTCGTGGCGCCCCACTCCCCCGCGAACGCCTGCTCCGCAGCGGCATAGGCCGCGTCGACGTCCTCCTGGCCGCTGACGGGGGCGGTCGCGACGACCGATCCCGTGGCCGGGTTGATGATCTCGGTGGTGGCATCTGTCCGCCCGTCGACGTACTCGCCGCCGATGAAGTTGCGCAGGTGTCGCTGACCGCTCATGGGTGATGGCTCCGAAAGGGGTGGGGGGTGGGGTTGGGTGCTACCGGACGCTAAACGCACGCCCACCGAAATCGCATGGGATTGCGCGACAGATGTGCTGAAAAGTTACACGCCGGACACATAATGCATACGGAATCCGTGCCGAGGGTGCTTGCAAACCGTCGAGATCCGCGACACGATGGCGCGCGTGACCTCCACCTCTCGACCCCCCCGGGTGACTCGTGCATCGTCCGAGACCCGTCTGGACGACATCGCCAAGCACATCATCGAACTGCTCCAGGAAGACGGCCGGCAGTCCTACGCCGCGATCGCCAAGGCGGTCGGTCTGTCCGAGGCGGCCGTGCGCCAGCGCGTGCAGCGCCTGCTCGACGCCGACGTCATGCAGATCGTCGCCGTGACCGACCCCCTCCAGGTGGGCTTCAGCCGGCAGGCGATGATCGGCATCCGGGTCTCCGGCGACCTGCTCGCCGTCGGTGACGCCCTGACGGCGATGCCCGAGGTCGACTACGTCGTCACGACGGCCGGCAGCTTCGACATCCTCGCCGAGGTCGTCTGCGAGGACGACGACCACCTGCTGGACCTGCTCAACCAGCAGATCCGCATCCTGCCCGGCGTCACGAGCACCGAGACCTTCGTCTACCTGAAACTCAACAAGCAGCACTACAACTGGGGAACCCGATGAGCACATACCCGTCCGACGTCTGGGAGCCGAGCTCCGATCGCCACACCGGTACCGGAGCCCTGTACTCCGATGCCGCCCGCGACCACCTGTGGATGCACTTCACCCGGCACTCCACCTTCGAGGACCACGGCCTCGGCCACTCCGTGCCGATCATCACCAAGGGTCAGGGCTGGACGATCTGGGACGACCGGGGCAACGAGTACATCGATGCCCTCGCCGGCCTGTTCGTCACCAACGTCGGCCACGGCCGCACCGAGATCGCCGAGGCGATGGCCAAGCAGGCCAGCGAGCTCGCATTCTTCCCGCTGTGGTCCTACGCCCACCCGCGGGCCATCGAGCTCGCCGAGCGGCTGGCGCACCACGCCCCGGGTGACCTCAACCGGGTGTTCTTCACCACCGGCGGCGGCGAGGCCGTCGAGACGGCGTGGAAGCTGGCCAAGCAGTACTTCAAGCTCACCGGCAAGCCGACGAAGCACAAGGTGATCTCGCGCTCGATCGCCTACCACGGCACCCCCCAGGGGGCGCTGTCGATCACCGGCATCCCGGCGGCGAAGTCGATGTTCGAACCGCTCGTTCCCGGCGGCCACAAGGTCCCGAACACCAACATCTACCGCGCCCCCGAGCACCTGCGCGACGACGAGAAGGCGTTCGGTCGCTGGGCTGCCGACCGCATCGCCGAGGCCATCGAGTTCGAGGGCCCGGAGACCGTCGCGGCCGTCTTCCTCGAGCCCGTGCAGAACTCCGGTGGCTGCTTCCCGCCGCCCGCCGGGTACTTCGAGCGGGTCCGCGAGATCTGCGACGAGTACGACGTCCTGCTCGTCTCCGACGAGACGATCTGCGCCTTCGGCCGCATCGGTTCGATGTTCGCCTGCGACGACCTGGGCTACGTCCCGGACATCATCACCACGGCCAAGGGAATCACCAGCGGCTACGCCCCGCTGGGCCTGATGATCGCCAGCGACCGGCTCTTCGAGCCGTTCCGCCACGGCACGACGTACTTCCCGCACGGGTACACGTGGGGCGGCCACCCCGTCTCCTGCGCTGCCGCGATGGCCAACCTCGACATCTTCGACCGCGAGGGCCTCAACGACCGGGTCAAGCAGAACGCCCCGGTCTTCAAGCGCACCCTGGACAAGCTGCTCGACCTGCCACTCGTCGGCGACGTCCGCGGGGCCGGCTACTTCTACGGCATCGAGCTCGTCAAGGACAAGGCCACCCGCGAGACGTTCAACGACGACGAGAGCGAGCGCCTGCTTCGCGGCTTCCTGTCCAAGGCCCTCTTCGACGCAGGGTTGTACTGCCGGGCCGACGACCGCGGCGACCCCGTGGTGCAGCTCGCTCCCCCGCTGACCATGGGGCCGAGCGAGTTCGACGAGATCGAGCGGCGCCTGCGCTCGGTGCTCACCGAGGCCGAGAACCACCTCTGACCGTCGCAGTGAGCCTGACCAGCCCGCTGTGGGCCGATGGTGCGAGCGCCAGCCGCGCCACGGCATCCGACCTGCCGTTCTCCGCAGAGGTGGTCATCGTCGGCGGTGGCTACACCGGCCTGTGGACGGCGTACTACCTGCTGCGCGAGCGCCCCGAGGCCGACGTGCTCGTGCTCGAGGCCGACCACGTCGGTTTCGGGGCGAGCGGTCGCAACGGTGGCTGGGTGTCGGCGTTGTGGCCGGTGTCGCCCGACACGCTGGCCCGACACGCCGGGCGCGCGGGGGCCGTGGCCCAGCTGGCCGCGCTGCGCGACACCGTCGACGAGGTCGGCCGCGTCGACGGAGCCGAGGGCTTAGGCAGCGGGTTCACCAAGGGCGGTGCGCTGGTCGTCGCGCGCACCACCGCCCAGGAGGAGCGCGCGCGGGCGGAGGTCGCCCACGCGGCCGCGTGGGGCGGGTCGACGACGTGGCTGGATGCCGGTGCCACCCGCGAGCGCCTCGCCGTCGCCGTCACACGGGGGGCCACCTTCACCCCCGACTGCGCCCGGGTGCACCCGCGGCGGCTGGTCGACGGGCTGGCGGGGGCCGTGCGCCGGCTCGGTGGGCGGATCGTGGAGGGGGCACGCGTGACGCGCACGGGCGACCGGGTCGTGGTGCTCGCCGACGGACGGCGGGTGTCAGCGGGTGCGGTCATCCACGCGACCGAGGGCTGGTCGGGGACGGTGTCGGGGCAGGGCCGCCGGGTCGTTCCGGTGTACTCGCTGATGGTCGCCACCGAGGTCATCGACGACGCGCGGTGGGCGCGGATCGGGCTGGCCGGCCGCGAGGTGTTCAGCGACCACGGCCACGTCGTCATCTACGGCCAACGCACCGACGACGGCCGGATCGCGTTCGGTGGCCGCGGCGCGCCGTACCACTGGAGGTCGGCGATCAGGCCGGAGTTCGACCACGACGAGGCGGTGTTCGGCGCGCTGCGCTCGACCCTGCGCGACCTGCTCCCCGCCCTGGACGGGGTGGCCTTCACCCACGCGTGGGGTGGGCCGCTCGGCATCGCCCGCGACTGGCACCCGTCGGTCACGTGGGATCCGGTGGCCCGCGCCGGGCGGGCCGGTGGCTACGTCGGGGACGGGGTGGCGGCGAGCAACCTGGCCGGCCGCACCCTGGCCGACCTCGTGCTCGGGCGCCAGTCGGCGATCACCGCCCTGCCGTGGGTCGGGCACCGTTCGCCGCGGTGGGAGCCCGAACCGTTGCGCTGGCTCGGCGTCAACGCCGGGCTGCGGTTGGCGCAGGCCGCTGACCGCGAGGAGGCGGCGACCGGGCGGCCGGCGCGGCTCGGCTGGCTGCTCGACCGGCTCACCGCCCACTGACGCTCACACCGACCCGAGGTGGGTGCTGAGCTGGCAGCTCCAGCGAGCACGTCAGCACCCGACGGCGGTTGGGTCGGCTACGTTCGGGGGCGTGCAGGAGATCGAGGACCTCGCCGGTCTGGATGCCGTGCTGGCCAGCCCCGGCCCACTCACCGGGTTGCGCTTCCAGGACCTCGACCTGACCGGTCACGAGGCTCCCCTGCTGGCGCGCACCGACCTCGAGGGACTGGTCGTCCTCGGCGGGCGGGTCAGCGCCGACCTCGCTCAACACCTGCGCCAGCACGGGGCACTGGTCTTCCCGACCGACCCCGGGGTGCCGATCAACCCCTACCGGGCGACGCTCTACCAACCGCACGAGCTCTACACGGGGCTCAGCGAGCACGGGTACGACGCCACGCCCGACGCCCTGGCCTAC
>JAGNQK010000173.1:0-1548 GCA_017989115.1 Dermatophilaceae bacterium
CTCACCACCAGTGATCGCCCACGGTCACCACCCGTTCGTACCCTGTCTGCATGGGACTTCTGGATCTCGCCGCCGGGCACCCGACCTCGACCCCACACGAGCAGGCGCTCGCTCACGCCGCGAACGGTGTCGCAATCTACTGGCGACCGGGCTGCCCGTTCACGGCGCGCCTGCGCCTGGCGGTCCGTTCCCGGCGCGACCGGGCCCGCTGGGTCAACATCTGGGAGGACGACGCGGGTCGTGCCTTCGTCGCGAGCATCAACCACGGGAACGAGACGGTGCCCACGGTGGTCATCGACGGCATCCCCCACACCAACCCCGACCCCTCGGTCGTGAAGGCCGCGCTGTCGCGCTGACCCACGCGCGGCAAGAACCGCATCACCCTGGGTGCGACCGCCCGATCCGGTCAACGACCCCTGGTGGCGGAGCGCGCCTCCCACTCGACCTCACCGTCGAGGATGCGCGCCGTCGGCACCAGTCCCAGGCGGGCCGCGACCCGCTGCGACGCCACGTGGTCAGGGTGCACGTGCGCGATGACCCGCTCGACCCCGCAGGCGTCGACGAACTCCACGACGGCCGACGCGGCATCCGAGGCGATCCCCCGGCCCTGCCACGGCACCCCGACGACCCAGGCGAGCTCGGCGACCGAGTCGTCACCGTTGACGGTGGCCTGCACGTAGCCGACGGGTTCGTCGCCGTCGACCAGCCGGATGATCCACGTGTGCCAGGCGAACACGGCGCCGCGCGGACCGGCCACCTGACGGGCGTACCGCGCCTCGAGGTCAGCCCGCGACGGCGGTGAGCCGCCGATGAACTCGTACAGGCCGGCATCCGCGAGAACGTGCTCCATCGGTGCGGCGTGGGTGGTCGAGAGCGGCTCCAGACGCACACCGCGGCCCCGCAGGTGCGGGGTGCTGCTCACCGCGCGGAGACCTCGTGCACGAGCTCGACGACGCGGGTGAGCACGTCGGGGTCGGTGTCGGGCAGCACGCCGTGGCCGAGGTTGACGATGTGCCCGGGTGCCGCGCGCCCCTCCTCGACGATGGCGCGCACGCGTCGCTCGAGGGGCTCCCACGGGGCGAAGAGCAGGGCCGGGTCGAGGTTGCCCTGAACCGCGTAGCGCCCGCCGAGCCTCTCGATGGCGTCGGTGAGCGAGACGCGGTAGTCGACACCGACGACGTCGGCGCCGGCCTCGCCCATGAGCGGCAGCAGCTCACCGGTGCCGACACCGAAGTGGATGCGCGGCACGTCGAGGTCGGCCACCGCGGCGAGGGCCTTCGCCGAGTGCGGCATGACGGATGCCGTGTAGTCGGCTTTGCTGAGGACCCCGGCCCACGAGTCGAACAGCTGCACGACCGAGGCTCCGGCCAGCGCCTGCACGCGAAGGAACGTGCCGGAGATCTGCGCGAGCTGGGCACACAGGTCGTGCCAGAGCTGCGGGTCACCGTGCATGAGCGCCTTGGTGTGCTCGTGGTTCTTCGACGGGCCGCCCTCGACGAGGTAGGACGCGAGGGTGAACGGCGCCCCGGCGAAGCCGATGAGGGGGGT
>JAGNQK010000173.1:1648-4986 GCA_017989115.1 Dermatophilaceae bacterium
CGCAGCCGTTCCTTGACCACGGCCCACGCGAGCACCGCGGTGACGACGGGGTAGAGCGAGCCGAGCACGGCGGCGACGCTGACCTCACCGCGCGAGGACGCCACGGCGAACAGGGCGTTGGCCAGCAGGTCACCGCAGCCGACGGCCAGCAACGCCGGCAGCTCCACGCGCCGCACCCCGCCGACGCTGCGCAGGCAGAGCGCCACGACGATCAGCACGGTCACCGACGTGGCCCGCATCCCCCACAACGTCATGAGGGTCGACTCGCGCGCTCCCCGGTCGAGGAAGAACAGGGCCAGGCCGAAGCAGAAGGCCGCGACCACAGCCAGCACCACGGGCCTGGCGGACACCGCTCCGCTGACCTCCGGCCCCGAGGCCAGGGTGACGCCGACGATGGCCACCACCATTCCGACCCAGGCCCAGGCGGATGGCTGCTCACCGGACGCGACGCCCAGGGCAACCGGGACGATCACGCCCAGTGCGGCGATCGGCGCGACGACTCCCATGGTCCCGGTGGACAGGGCCGTGTAGAAGCTGACGAGTCCGGTCGTCCCGGCAAGACCGGCGGCGAGCGCCCAGAGGGGCCAGCCCTGCCAGGACACGTCGCCACGCAGGAGCACGACGGCGCTGATGACGAGGAACCCCAGCCCCTGCGACCAGCCGACCACCGCGATGGCCGGGCGGCGTCCGCTGAGGAGCCCGCCGAAGAAGTCAGCGGTCCCCCACGCGACGGAGGACCCGAGGGCCAGGAGGGCGAGCACCGCTCGAATGTAGCCGCGCGCGCCCTGGTCAGTGCTCGCGATAGCCCTGCCCGTGCTCGTGGTCGCCCGTCTCCTCGCGGCGTGCCTGACGGGCGCCGGGGCCGGATCGGCATACATTGCAGGCGTGTCCAGCCGCAGCGTCTCCGGTCGGGAGTCCCCGGAGTTCTCCCGCGCCCTCAAGGATCTCCACCGGGTGCGCTTGCGCCCCGAGATCCGACTCACCGAGGTCCCGGCGCCCCAGCGCATCGCGCCGTATGCCGTCGCGCTCACCGCTGATGTCGTCGACCCTCGTGACACCGACGACGACCTCGCCTCCGGCCGGTTCGTGCTGCTGCACGACCCCAGCTCCCCCGAGCCGTGGGGCGGGCAGTGGCGTGCAGTGACCTTTGCCCGGGCCGAGCTCGAACCCGAGCTGGCGACTGACCCGGTGCTCGGCGAGGTGGGGTGGAGCTGGCTCATCGACGCGCTCGCGATCCGTGGCGTCGAGTACACGGCCGAGGCGGGCACGGTGACACGGGTCGTCTCGCAGAGCTTCGCCGGCCTGGCCGACCGCCCCGCGAGTGTCGAGATGGAGGTGCGCGCGTCCTGGACCCCACTCGGCCCGGAGGTCGGAGACCACCTGCTGGCATGGTCCGACCTGCTGTGCACCATCGCGGGTCTGCCGCCCCTTCCCGAGGGCGTCGTCGCCCTCCCCGGACCCCGCCGCTGACGGACACCAGCGACAGACACCACTGACGGACACCACGGACCGATGATCACCGAGACCACGACGCCACCCCCGCCAGGGGACCAGCACGACCGAAGTTCCAGCGACCACCGCGTCCCCGAGGCCGCGCCCGTCACCCTGGTGCCGCTCATCGAGCCGTCCGGTGGTGTGCCCCACGTCGTCGAGACCGAGCGCGAGCTCGCCCGGGCCGCGAAGGCCATCGCTGCCGGTGAGGGGCCGGTCGGCATCGACGCCGAACGCGCGTCCGGCTACCGCTACGGGCAGCGCGCCTACCTCGTTCAGGTGCGTCGAGAGGGTGCGGGCACCTGGCTGATCGATCCGATGGGCTGCCCTGACCTCAGTCCCCTGGGTGAGGCGATCGGTGCTGCCGAGTGGATCCTGCACGCCGCCACCCAGGACCTTGCCTGCCTGGCCGAGGTCGGGCTGCGACCGGTGCAGCTCTTCGACACCGAGCTGGCCGGGCGGATCCTCGGGCTGCCTCGCGTCGGGCTGGCTGCCGTGGTCGAGCACTACCTCGGGCTGGGCCTGGCCAAGGAGCACTCCGCCGTCGACTGGTCGACCCGGCCGCTGCCCGAGCCGTGGTTGCGCTACGCCGCCCTCGACGTCGAGGTGCTCGACGAACTACGCAACCTCATGGGGGTCGACCTCGCCGCGCAGGGCAAGGCCGAGTGGGCACGCCAGGAGTTCGCCGCGCTGCTGCAGTGGGCCCCCACCGAGCGGGTCGACCCGTGGCGGCGAACGTCGGGGATCAACACGCTGCGTTCACGGCGGTCCGTGGCCATCGTCCGCGAGCTGTGGTATACCCGCGACGACATCGCCAGGGAGCGGGACACCTCGATCGGGCGGGTGCTCCCCGATGCCGCGCTCGTCGAGATCGCCAAGGCCGTGCCCGCCACCACCGCTGACCTGCCGCGCGGGCACCGGGCCATCGCCCGCTACGGCCGGCACTGGGTCGATGCGGTGCGACGAGCCATGGAGATCCCTGAGGACGACCTGCCGCCGCGCACCCTGCCCTCTGACGGCCCGCCACCGCCGCGCGTGTGGGCGGAGAAGAACCCGTTGGCGGCCGATCGCCTCGGTGCCACCCGGGCAGCGCTCACCGCGTTCGCGGAGGAGCGGGTCATCCCCGTCGAGAACGTCTGCTCCCCCGACCCGTTGCGGCGCGTGGTCTGGCAGCCCCCGTCCGAACCGGACGAGGCCGCCTTCACCCGGGCCCTTCTCGACCAGGGGGTGCGGGCCTGGCAGGCCGAGATCGTCGCCCCGATGCTCGTGGCCGCGTTCGCCCAGTTCCCGGGCTGACCCGCCACGCCGGATGCCGATGCTCCTCAGGGACGCCGGCGATCCCGGGATCGCCGAGAAGTCACCTCCGCGTGACGTCTCTCACCCCGCCAGCCCTCCCGTACTAAGCGCTCGCTTAGTACGCTGACGGGGCCGCGCCCGGCATCCGGGTGCACCATGTCCGCCGTGACCCAGGAGGCCACCGCCGTGCCCCGTACCCTCCAGGAAGTCGTCTTCGTCGACGGCGTCCGCACCCCGTTCGGCAAAGCCGGCGAGAAGGGCATCTACGCCCAGACCCGCGCCGACGACCTCGTCATCAAGTGCATGCGTGAACTGCTGCGACGCCACCCCGAACTGCCCAAGGAACGGGTCGAAGAGGTCGCGATCGCCGCCACCACGCAGATCGGCGACCAGGGGTTGACGCTGGGTCGCCTGGCCGGCCTGCTCGCGGGCCTGCCCAAGACCACCCCGGGCTACTCGGTCGACCGCATGTGCGCCGGTGCGATGACCGCCGTCACGAACGTGGCCTCCTCGATCGGTTTCGGGGCCGTCGACGTCGCCATCGCCGGTGG
>JAGNQK010000174.1 GCA_017989115.1 Dermatophilaceae bacterium
AGCTCTACACCTCCGAGGCCGCCGTCACGGCGACCCGGATCGCCACGCAGGTGTTCGGGGGCAACGGCTTCATGGAGGAGTACCCCGTGGCTCGCTTCTACCGCGACGCGAAGATCCTCGAGATCGGTGAGGGCACGTCCGAGGTGCAGCGCATGGTCATCGCCAAGTCGCTCGGCCTGCCGTCATGACCCAGCCCGGCGGGGGCGACCCGCGCGTCGCGGACGTCCGGGCGCGGCTGGAAGCCGCGCACACGGCATCCGAGCGCCCGACCGAGAAGGCCGCCGCCAAGCTCGCCTCCCAGAACAAGCTCTACGTGCGCGACCGGATCGCCCTGCTCATCGACGAGGACAGCTTCGTCGAGGACGGCCGCTACGCGAACAGTCGGGCGCCGGGTCTGCCAGCCGACGGCGTCGTCACCGGGCGCGGGACGGTCGACGGGCGCCCCGTCATCGTCATCGCCAACGACCCGACGGTGAAGGCGGGCTCGTGGGGTGCGCGCACCGTCGAGAAGATCGTGCGCGCGACCGAGGCAGCGCTGCGCGAGGAACTGCCCGTCTTCTGGCTCGTCGACAGCGCGGGCGCGCGGATCACCGACCAGGTCGAGATGTTCCCCGGGCGCCGAGGGGCGGGGCGGATCTTCCACCACCAGGTCGCCCTGTCGGGCAAGGTGCCGCAGATCTGCTGCCTGTTCGGGCCGTCAGCGGCCGGTGGGGCCTACATCCCGAGCTTCTGCGACCTCATCATCATGGTCGAGGGCAACGCCTCCATGTACCTCGGCAGCCCGCGGATGGCCGAGATGGTCGTGGGGGAGAAGGTCTCGCTCGAGGAGATGGGCGGAGCGCGGATGCACTGCACCGTCTCCGGTGTGGGTGACCTGCTCGCCCACGACGACGCCGAGGCCATCGAGCTCGCCCGGTTGTACTTCTCCTACCTGCCCGGTAACTGGCGCGGCCCGCTGCCGACCTACCACGCCGAGGAGCCGTCGGCCCCGTTGACCCGGGCGAGCGTGCCCGAGCGTGAGAGCCAGCCCTTCGACATCCACGAGGTCATCGACGGACTGGTCGACGAGCACAGCTTCTTCGAGATCAAGCCGCTCTTCGCCTCCGAGCTCGTGGTCGGCTTCGGTCGCATCGACGGCGAGAGCGTCGGCATCGTCGCGAACAACTCGGCCGTCAAGGGCGGGGTGCTCTTCAGCGACTCGGCCGACAAGGCCACCCGGTTCATCTGGCTGTGTGACGCCTTCTCGATCCCGCTCATCTACCTCGCGGACGTGCCCGGCTTCATGATCGGCTCGGAGGTCGAGCGCGGCGGGATCATCCGGCACGGGGCGAAGATGGTCTCGGCCGTGGCATCGGCCACGGTGCCGCAGTTCTGCGTCGTCGTGCGCAAGGCCTACGGGGCCGGGTTGTACGCGATGGGCGGCCCGGGGTTCGGCCCGGACGCCACGATCGCGCTGCCCACCGCGCGGATCGCCGTCATGGGCCCCGAGGCCGCCGTGAACGCCGTCTACGCGAACAAGATCGCCGAGGTCGAGGCGGCCGAGGGGGTGCAGGCGCGTGACGCGTTCGTCGCCGCCCGGCGCGCCGAGTACGAGGCCGACGTCGACCTCGAACGGCTCGCGGCCGACCTCGTGCTCGACCAGGTCATCGAGGCCGATGCGCTGCGTGACGAGCTGCGCCGGCGCCTGAACTACGCGGCGCGGCGCGACCGGCACTTCAGCGACAAGCGCCGCGACGTCCCTCCCGTCTGATCCCGCGGACGGTCGCGGTCAGGGGGTGGGGGTGCGCAGGTCGTGCCAGGCCAGGCCGAGCTCGCGCACCAGCTCGCGCAGCAGTGGCAGGGAGACACCGACCACGGTGCTCGGGTCGCCCTCGATCGCGGTGACGTACGGCCCGCCCAAGCCGTCGATCGTGAAGGCGCCCGCGACCGCCAGCGGCTCTCCCGTCGCGATGTAGGCCTCGACCTCGTCGTCGTCGAGGTCAGCGAAGTGCACCACCGTGGATGCCGTGCCACCCACCATCCCGCCGGTACCGCCGTCGTCGGCGTGCCGGGCGTCGACGAGCCAGTGCCCGGTGTGGAGGGTGCCCGTGCGCCCGCGCATCCGCCGCCAGCGCTCGACCGCCTCGGCGGCATCGGCCGGCTTGCCGTGCACCTCACCGTCGAGCTCCAGGACGGAGTCGCAGCCAAGGACCAGCAGGTCGTCCGGGAGGTCGTCGGTCTCGTCGGCACCATCGGTGTCACCCGTCTCGTCGGCCTCGATCGTGCTGACGACGTCCTCGGCCTTGGCCCGGGCGAGGAGCAGGGCCACGTCTGGCGCCTCCAGCGGCCCGCTCATGGCCTCGGCCGCAGCGACGGCGGCGTCCTCGTCGACGGAGGACACCCGCACGTGGGGCGTCACGCCCGCGGCGATGAGCGTCGTGCGGCGGGCGGGGGACGCGGAGGCGAGCAGGAGCGTGAGGCGTGCGGACGGCATACGGGACAACCTAACCCGGCCCCCGCGTGGCGCTCGTCTCCTCGGTGCGGCACTCGTCAACTACGCGGCGTAGTATTGCCGTCGTCCGGTCCTCCCGGGGCGGGACGAGGAGGAGATGTCCGTGGCCGGAGAAGATCGCGACCTCACCCCGCTCGCGTCGGTGGGTCAGGGCCGGCCCCGGTCGGGGCCCGTCCGCTCGCAGCGGCCCGTCTACGTCGACCTCCTGCCGCCGTGCAACGCGGGCTGTCCCGCGGGCGAGAACATCCAGGCGTGGCTGGCCCTGGTCAAGGGCGGCGACCCCGAGGCCGCCTGGCGCCGGCTGACGCTCGACAACCCCTTCCCCGCGATCCACGGGCGGGTCTGCTACCACCCGTGCGAGGCGGCGTGCAACCGTGCCGACCTCGACGGCGCCGTGTCGATCCACGGGGTGGAGCGGTTCCTCGGCGACCAGGCCATCGAGCACGGCTGGGCCTTCGACCCGCCACCGCCGGCGACCGGCCACCGTGTCCTCGTCATCGGCAGCGGCCCGAGCGGGCTGTCCGCGGCCTATCACCTCGTGCGCCTCGGGCACGCGGTGACGGTGCGCGACGTCGGGGGCGAGCCGGGCGGGATGATGCGCTACGGCATCCCGACCTACCGCCTGCCGCGCGCCGTGCTCGACGCCGAGATCGACCGGCTGCGCGACCTCGGGGTCGTCATCGAGCAGGGCCACCGGGTCGAGGACCTCGAGGCCGAGATGCGCGACGGGTCCTTCGACGCCGTCTTCGTCGCCGTCGGTGCCCACCTGTCCACGCGCGTCGACATCCCCAACCAGGACGCCTCCCGCGTCATGGATGCCGTCGAGTTCCTCCGCGGTGCCGCGTCGGGCACGCAGGCCCCCCTCGCCGGGCGCGTCGCGGTGTACGGCGGCGGGAACACCGCGATGGATGCCGCCCGCGTCGCCCGCCGGCTCGGAGCCGACGACACCGTGATCGTCTACCGCCGCACCCGCGACCAGATGCCCGCCCACGAGTCCGAGGCGCAGGACGCCGAGGAGGAGGGCATCCGGATCAACTGGCTGCGCACCATCAGCTCGATGGGGGACACCGACCTCACCGTCGAGGTCCAGGAGCTCGACGAGCACGGCCGCCCCCACGGCACCGGGCGGTTCGAGACCCTGGAGGCCGACACCGTGATCCTCGCGCTCGGCCAGGCCAGTGACACCGGCTTCCTCCGGGGCATCCCGGGCCTGGAGTTCCAGGGAGACACCGTGCAGGTGTCCAAGGACACCCTGATGACCGGGGTGCCGGGCATCTTCGCCGGGGGCGACGCCGTCCCGAGCCAGCGGACCGTCACGGTGGGCGTCGGCCACGGCAAGCGGGCCGCCCGGGCGATCGACGCGTGGCTGCGCGGTGACGCCGTGCACCGCGCGCCCAAGCACCCCCTCGCGAGCCTGGACCAGCTCAACCTCTGGTACTTCGGCGTGCACGACCGCCGCGAGGAGGCCGTGCTCGACCCGGCGACCCGGGCGCTGACCTTCGACGAGGTGCTGACCGGGCTGTCCCCGACCGAGGCGGTCTTCGAGGCCGGCCGCTGCCTGTCGTGCGGCAACTGCTTCGAGTGCGACGGCTGCCTCGGCGCCTGCCCGGAGGGCGCCGTCATCAAGCTCGGGGTCGGGCTGCGCTACGAGTTCGACGACGCCCGGTGCACGGGCTGCGGTGCCTGCTACCGGCAGTGCCCCGTCCACGCCATCGACATGATCCCGGAGGGCTGACCCGATGCGCGTCACGATCGACGGCAACGAGGCGGCGGTCGACGTCGCCTACCGCCTCAACGAGCTCTGCGCGATCTACCCGATCACGCCGTCCTCGACGATGGCCGAGCTCGCCGACGAGTGGGCCAGCCACGGGCGCGCCAACGTCTGGGGCACGGTTCCCACGGTCATGGAGATGCAGAGCGAGGGTGGCGCGGCGGGGGCGATGCACGGCGCCCTCCAGGGAGGGGCGCTCAGCACGACCTTCACGGCGTCCCAGGGCCTGCTGCTCATGATCCCCAACATGTACAAGATCGCCGGTGAGCTGACCTCGACGGTGTTCCACGTCGCGGCCCGGTCGCTGGCCGCCCAGGGGCTGTCGATCTTCGGCGACCACTCGGACGTCATGGCGGTGCGGCAGACGGGGTTCGCCCTCCTGGCGTCGGCGTCGGTGCAGGAGGCCCACGACCTGGCGCTCGTCGCCCAGGCCGCCACGCTGCGCACGCGCGTCCCGTTCGTCCACTTCTTCGACGGCTTCCGGACCTCCCACGAGCTGAACACCGTCGAGCTCATCGACGACGAGGTGCTCCGGTCGGTGGTCCCCGAGGCCCTCGTGCGCGAGCACCGGGCCCGCGCCCTGACGCCCGAGCACCCGTTCGTGCGGGGGACGGCGCAGAACCCCGACGTGTACTTCCAGGCGCGCGAGACCGTGAACCCGTTCTACGCCCGCACGGCCGCGGTCGTGCAGGACGTCATGGACGAGGTCGCCGGCC
>JAGNQK010000175.1:0-1807 GCA_017989115.1 Dermatophilaceae bacterium
GCTCCGGAGGCGGCGTCGAGCCCGGTGCCACCCATGGATTCTCCGTCATCGTGCGTCCCCTCCGTCACCCATCGGATCACCCTAGACGACGCCGCTGACGTCCCTTCTCAACTGGCGCTCGACCTCGGTGGCGCGGGCGGGCAGGGCGCCGAGGTCGGTCTGGCGGCGCACGATCTCGGGTTCGGCCCGCATGAGCGCTAGGCCACGGCGCACGAGCGTGATCGGGGGCTTGCGACGCTCCTTGAGGTCGCGAGCCAGGCGTCGCACGAAGGTCACCGACGGCCGGTGGTGCACGCACCACGCGCTGTGCAGGATGCCGACCGACTCCAGCCGCGCGACGACCTCGGCGGCGAAGATGCCCTCGGCGAGGACGAGGTCGTCCTGGGCGGCCGTGAGCTCGCGGTGGCCCACGGCGCGGCTGGTGGAGATGTCGTAGTCGGGGGTGTCGGTGCGGCCGGTGTCGACGAGCTCGAGGAGCGCTGCGAGGGCGCGGTCGGCGTCCCAGCTGTCAGGGTGGTCCCAGTCGACGATGCCGAGCTCCTCACTGCGGGGCAGGGCCGGGTCGTCGAGGTCGCGGTAGAAGTCGTCGAGCCGGAAGATCGGCCACCCGTGGGTGCTGTTCAGGCGCGACGCCAGGCGCGACTTGCCCGATCCGCTCGGCCCGGCGAGCACGACCACCCGCTGGCGGGACGGTGAACCCGAGGATCCGGAGGCAGGGGCGGTCGTCGGGTCGTGGGCCACGGATGATCAGTCTAGGACCAACCCCCGCTCGGAACTTTCTCGCCCGGTGCTACTCGTTTCAGGTTGACACCACAAATGAAGTGGTGCCGAGCTGAAGGTTCTGGCATCGGGCGAGAAAGTTCTGAGGGGGTCAGCGGCCCTTGGGGTGCCAGACCGTCTTGGTCTCCAGGAACGCCGTCAGCCGCGACAGGTCGGGGGTGGCCGAGAAGTCGGGCTCCACCGCCTCGGCCCCAGCACCGCCCGGGCGCAGCACCCGCTTGAGGTTCTCGGCGGCCGCAGCCTCGAGCGCTCCCCACTCGACGCCCTCGGCGCCTGCTGCGCCGGTGAGGTCGATGGCGTTGACGTCGCGGTGCGAGGCCAGCCACGGGGCCATCTCCCCGGTGCGCCCGGTGACGAGGTTGACCACCCCACCCGGCACGTCCGAGGTCGTCAGGCACTCGGCCAGCGTGATGGCGGGCAGCGGGCGGTCCTCACTGGTCAGCACGACCGCGGTGTTGCCGGAGACGATGACCGGAGCCACCACCGACACCAGGCCGAGCAGGCTCGAGCGCTGCGGCGCCAGCACGGCCACCACACCGGTCGCCTCGGGGGCCGAGATGTCGAAGTACGGCCCCGCGACGGGGTTGAGCCCACCGAGCACCTGGGTGAACTTGTCGGCCCACCCGGCGTACCAGACCCACCGGTCGATGGCCGCGCTGACGGTCGCCTCGGCCGCGGCGGGGGACAGGCCTTCGCTGTCACGCACGTCCTGCACGAGCTGGGCCCGCCGGGACTCCATGACCTCGGCCACCCGGTAGAGCACCTGGCCGCGGTTGTATGCCGTGGCCCCCGCCCAACCCGGCTGCGCCTTGCGAGCCGCGACGACGGCATCCCGGGCGTCCTTGCGCGAGCCCATGGCGGCGTTGGCGAGGAACTTCGGTGCGCGCGCCGCTGACCCGCGACCGGAGCCGGATGCCGTGGCGAACACCTCGTAGGAACGCCCGCTCTCGCTGCGGGGGAACTTCCCGCCGATGTAGAGCTTGTACGTCTTGCGAACATCCACCCGCGCGCTCACTTGCTCGCTCCC
>JAGNQK010000175.1:1907-4972 GCA_017989115.1 Dermatophilaceae bacterium
CCGTCGTCACGTAGGCCTCGAGCCCGTGGCGGCCACCCTCTCGGCCGTACCCCGACTCCTTGTAGCCGCCGAACGGCGAGGTCGGGTCGAACTTGTTGAACGTGTTGGCCCACACCACGCCCGCGCGCAGCTGGTCGGCCATCCACAGGATGCGGCTGCCCTTCTCGGTCCACACCCCGGCGGACAGGCCGTACGGGGTGTTGTTCGCCTTGGCCACGGCCTCGGCGGGTGTGCGGAAGGTGAGCACCGAGACCACCGGCCCGAAGATCTCCTCCTGGGCGATGCGGTGGGTCTGGCTGACCCCGCTGAACACGGTCGGGCGGAACCAGAAGCCGTTGGTCGGCAGCTCGCAGCCGGAGTCCCAGCGCTGCGCCCCCTCGGCCTCGCCGACCGCGACCATCTCCTCGATGCGGTCGAGCTGCTTGCGGCTGTTGATGGCGCCGACGTCGGTGTTCTTGTCCATCGGGTCACCGACGCGCAGGGTCGCCAGGCGCCGCTTTAGCCGCCGGTCGAGGTCCTCGGCGATGTTCTCCTGCACGAGGATCCGGCTGCCCGCGCAGCACACGTGGCCCTGGTTGAAGAAGATGCCGTTGACGATGCCCTCGACCGCCTGGTCGATGGGGGCGTCGTCGAAGATGATGTTGGCCGCCTTGCCCCCGAGCTCGAGGGTGGCGCGCTTGCGGGTGCCGGCGATGGAGCGGGCGATCATCTTGCCGACGGCCGTCGAGCCGGTGAAGGCCAGCTTGTCGATGCCGGGGTGGTCGACGATCGCCTGTCCGGTCGGGCCGGCGCCGGTGATGATGTTGACGACACCCGGCGGCAGGTCGGCCTGCTGGCACACCTCGGCGAAGAGCAGCGCCGTCAGCGGCGTGGTCTCGGCCGGCTTGAGCACGACGGTGTTGCCGCACGCCAGCGCCGGGGCGACCTTCCAGGCGAGCATGAGCAGCGGGAAGTTCCACGGCACGATCTGGCCGACGACCCCGACGGGGCGCGGGTTCGGGCCGAGCGAGGCGTAGTCGAGCTTGTCGGCCCAGCCTGCGTGGTAGAAGAAGTGCGCCGCAGCCAGCGGCAGGTCGACGTCGCGCGACTCCTTGATCGGCTTGCCGTTGTCGAGGGTCTCGAGCACGGCGAACTCCCGGGCCCGCTCCTGCAGGATCCGCGCGATGCGGAAGAGGTACTTGCCGCGGTCGGCGCCACTCATCCGCGACCAGACGCGGGTGTACGCCGTCCGCGCGGCGGCCACCGCGGCATCCACGTCGTCGCTGCTCGCCTCGGAGATCTCGGCGAGCACCTCCTCGGTGGCCGGGTTGACGGTCTTGAACGGCGTTCCGCCGGTGGCGGGCACGAACTGGCCGCCGATGAACAGGCCGTAGCTGCTCGCGATGTCGACGACGGCGGCCGACTCGGGTGCCGGTGCGTACTCGAAGGGAGACATGGGATTCGGTCCTTTGGGCGCGTCGAGAGGGTCAGTACAGGCTGGGGGAGTCGTCGGCGACGTAGTCGCCCCCCGAGTAGGCGCCGGTGCGCATCCGCTGGCGCTGCAGGATGAGGTCGTTGAGCAGGCTCGACGCACCGAAGCGGAACCACTCGTTGGTCAGCCACGCCTCGCCAGCGACCTCGCTGACCGCGACGAGGAACTTGATCGCGTCCTTGCTGGTGCGGATGCCGCCCGCGGGCTTCACGCCGACCATCTCACCGGTGGTGTCGTGCCAGTCGCGCACGGCCTCGAGCATGACGAGCGTGACGGGGAGCGTCGCGGCGGGGGAGATCTTGCCGGTGGAGGTCTTGATGAAGTCGCCGCCGGCGAGCATCGACAGCCAGGAGGCGCGGCGGACGTTGTCGTAGGTCACAAGCTCGCCGGTCTCCATGATCACCTTGAGCCGGGCGCTGCCGCA
The DNA here is from genome assembly GCA_017989115.1 of Dermatophilaceae bacterium. Lineage (GTDB taxonomy): Bacteria > Actinomycetota > Actinomycetes > Actinomycetales > Dermatophilaceae > Fodinibacter. The sequence goes on from JAGNQK010000175.1 coordinate 3,803, forward strand.
GACCTCCTTGACCTGGGCGATCTCGCTGAAGACGGTGAGGTAGTCGCCGCTCAAGAACGCGCCGCGGTCGATGACCATGTCGATCTCGTCGGCGCCGGCCTCGACGGCGTCGCGGGTGTCGGCGAGCTTGACCGGCATGCTCGCCCGCCCGCTCGGGAACGCCGTGGCGACGGCGGCGACGTTGATGGCTGCACCGCCGAGGGCGTCCTTGGCGACGGCCACCATGTCGCCGTACACGCACAGCGCCGCGGGCCGTGGGGTGCTCATGTCGGTGGGGTCGGGCACCAGGGCCTTGGCCGCGAGGCCGCGGACCTTGCCCGGGGTGTCGGCGCCCTCGAGGGTCGTGAGGTCGATCATCGAGATGGCGGTGTCGATGGCCCACGCCTTGCTCGTGGTCTTGATCGAGCGGGTGCCGAGCGCGGCGGCCCGGGCCTCGCAGCCGACCTGGTCGACACCGGGGAGGCCGTGCAGCCAGCTGGTGAGGGCCTGGTTGGTCAGCCGGGACACCCCGAGCAGGTCGCGGGCGCGGGCGGTGGGGTCGACGTCGGTGGCGGTGCTCACCCGCGGAGTCTACGGCGGGTCTCAGCCCGAGTGGGCCCGTCGAGAGAAGGCAACACGCAGGGAACGGCGCCTCACGGCCTGCGTGTTGCGTCCTCTCGACTGTCGACGTCGCCCAGAGGTGCGGGTACCGACCTGACGTAGGGTCGAGCGATGGGTGGGGGATTCAACGGCGCGGCGTCCCGGCGCGGTTGGGCGCTCGCGGTCGGGGCCGCGGTCGCGCTGGGGGTGACGTCGCTGCTCGTCAACCAGACCTCGGCCCCGTGCTGGGGCTCGTCGGCGCCGCAACCCACAGCGACCGGTGGTTCGGCTGGCTCGCGCGCACCTTCGTGCCCGCGGGGGCGGCCGTCGAGCCGTGGGCAGGTCCTGCGCAGACGGTCAGTGCGGACCCGCTAGATCGAGGTGGCCGCCTCCAGGTCGGCCCGGATGCCGGCCAGTCGGCTCCCAGCGCGACCTCGCGCGGTCTTGACCTCCTCATCGGTGCCGACCGGCTCGATGACCTCGAGGTAGACCTTGAGCTTGGGCTCGGTGCCCGAGGGGCGCACGATGATCCGTGACTCGTCTGCCAGGTAGTAGCGCAGCCCCTCGGTGGGGGGCAGACCACCATCGCCC
>JAGNQK010000176.1 GCA_017989115.1 Dermatophilaceae bacterium
GTGTTCACGCAAGGCCGAACTCCGCCGCCGTCAAGAGCCCGTGCGTCGGAAGCATCAGAACGGAGGGGGATCCACGATGAGTTCAGGAGCCATGTGATCGCCCCATCGCTTCTCTCGCCGATGGCATGGAAGACGCTGCTGCCGCACGTGGTGGTAGCGCAACCGCGGGTGATCGGGACCTGCACGGACCAGATCGCCCGCCATCGACCGCGTCCCCGTCATCGAGACAGACACAGAGGCAGCACGAGTCCCTGACACCGCACGAGACGCAGGCACCGTGCGAGACACCGGTACCTGGCCGACGTGCGGCCACTGGTGGTAGCCGTCACCCAGGACCTCCATCACCGTTTCGAGGATGCTGGCTTCGTCGTCCCGAACGACATCGTGTGTCACCGGAGGCGCTGGAACTGCATCGGGCGTCCCCGCCTCCGCGAGCGGCATGGGCAGTGCGAGTAGATCCAGGTGATTTCGCGGCCAGGTCGTGCGGACCCTGCCGACTGGATCGGTGCACGTCGCGGTTCCATCGGCTGACATCCAGCCCATCGGAGACCAACCGGACCGCAGTGCGAACCCTCCGCTGCGCCTGGAGGTGGGACACCCGCAAGGCTCCCGCGACGACGTCCGGTGCGTCGAGGGCGATGTGCCCCGGCGCACGCCGGGATTCGACGACCAATCCGTCCTCGAGCCATTCCTCCTCGATCGCCGCCAGCCGCGTGATCGCCACGTCCTGAACTGCTGTCAGTGTGTTGATCAACCCTTGGCAGCTCGCGAGGGCCGAGGCGAGATCAGGCCGAGCCCACGCACCACTGGCTGTCTCGACGCAGCCGGCAAGGTGGGTCACGCGCAGGGCAAGGTCGTCGAGGTCCGCACGCACCCTGGCCTCGTCGACGGGCACACCCGCCTCATCGTCGCGCGCCCCATCGCTCGTGTCGCCATCACACGTCACCGAAGCGTGCGTCGCGCTCCCGGTGTCGACGTCCTCCACAGCGGCCACCCCCTTCCCCGATCGTGCTCTCCCCCAACCGGATCCGCTGACAACAACCCGGCCTCACCACCACCCGGAGGCGATGAAAAAAACCTACAGGCGGCCACCGACAAGGACCTCCGCGACCGCGTCACCCAGATATCGCCGTCAGGATCTGCGCCGGCTGCCGCCCCCGACATGGTCAACACACGTGCGCGCCGTCGGACGAGCTTCAAGCCTGGCACCGTCGATCTGCTCCCCGCAGACCTCGCACGCGCCATACCGTCCTGCCACGAGACGTGCCTGCGCAGCCTCGACCTCCGCGAGGTGCTGGCGCACCCGATCCGTCAGCGCCTCCAGCTGCGAGCGTTCGAACGCGACGGTCTGGCCTTCGGGGTCGTGCTCGTCATCGGCGTTGGAATCAACGGATGCCGCCACGAGACGTACCTTGTCGGCCTCCATCTGCGCGATCCGCGTCACCAACAGCCCGCGTTCGGTGGTGAGCCGAGCCTGCATCGCGCCGACCACGAGAGAGACAGCACCTCCAGTGCGTCAGTACCCCGGAAAGACCCGCCGGAGGTCCTCCAGCGAGACGTTCCCCGACACGACCACCGACGCCGGGGTGTGCGCGGCCGTGAGGCGCCCGGTGAGCAACCGCGCCACGGCATCCGCCCCGCCCTGGAGGGTCGCGGTGGTGGCCCCGCCCGCGGGAACGAGCGCCACGGCATCCCCGATCGACAGATCGTGGTCGAGCCCGACGAGGTCGACGACGGCGGGTTCCGTCACGGCATCGGCCTTCGCCGTGAAGCCGAGGAGGAACCCCAGGGGGCCGCCGAACTGCTGCACGAGCACCTGCGCCGCCGGCTCGTCGATGACCGCGTGATCGTCGTAGGCGACACGCACGTCCCAGGAGTGGGCCGCAGCCTCGGTGAGCCGCATCCCGACGTAGGTGGCAACGGGCACGGGCTCGGGCAGGAACCCGAGGTCGACCTGGAGCGTCTCGCGCTGCTCGGGCGTCAGGGCCTCGACGTCTGCGAGCAGAGCCGCATCGGCGACGAGGAAACCGTCGGCCTGCTCACGCGGGGACATCGCGTTCCATCGGTCCCACACACCCTGGTTGAAGCCATCAGGCAGGCGCCCAGAGCCCTCAACCGCACTGCGCAGCGTCGCCGCTGAGATCTCGGCGCCGCTGCCGAGGTGGGAGAGCACCTGCGCGACAGTCCACTCGGTGGCCCCGGATGGCGCCACCAGCTGCTCGTCGGACAGGTCGCGAACGACGGCGACGAGGCCGTCATGGGTGGAGCCAAGGGCGTCGATGCCAGCGTCTGCGGTGAAGGTCATGCTCCCGCAACCACGAACGTCACCCTGCGTGTTCCCCCGACGCAGACATCGGATGCCGGGTGGCCGCCGAGCGCTCACCGCAAGCAGGCGCCCAGCCGATCACCATCGCCCAGCCGAGCGCTCAGGCGAGGCGGGCACGCAGGCGGCTCGCAACGGCATCCGGCGTCAGACCGATGCGGTCGAGCACCTGGCCGCGCGAGCCGTGGTCGAGGAACTCGCTCGGGATGCCGAACTGGTCGAGCGGTGTGGCCAGGCCGGCATCGCGCAGCACGAGCTCGACCTGCGAGCCGATCCCCCCGACGACGACGTTGTCCTCCACGACGGCCACCCGGCCCGCTGCCCCAGCGAGGGACACGAGGTCGGGGCTGACCGGCAGCGCCCACACCGGGTCGACGACGCGCACGCGCACCCCTTCGGCCGAGAGCTTCTCAGCCGCAGCCATCGCGGTGGCCGCCATGGCACCCACTCCGACGAGGAGCACGTCGACGTCACCCTCGTCGGGCTCGGCCAGGACGTCGACCGTGCCGACGGTGCGAACGGCCTCGATCGGGGCACCCACCGACCCCTTGGGGAAGCGCACCACCGAGGGGGCATCGGAGATGTCCACGGCGGCGCGCACCGCGCGGGCCACCTGCTGCCCGTCGCGTGGTGCCGCGAGGTGCAGCCCCGGCACGACACCGCTGATCGTCATGTCCCACATGCCGTGGTGCGAGGCGCCGTCGGGGCCGGTGATGCCCGAACGATCGAGCACGACGGTGACCCCGGCGCGGTGCATCGCGCAGTCCATGAGCAGCTGGTCGAAGGCGCGGTTGAGGAACGTCGCGTAGACGGCCACGACCGGGTGCAGGCCGGAGAACGCCAGACCGGCGGCCATCGTCAGCGCGTGCTGCTCGGCGATGCCGACGTCGAACGTGCGCTCGGGGTAGGCGTTGCTGAAGTCCTTGAGGCCGACGGGGATCATCATCGCCGCGGTGATGGCGACGACGTCCTCACGCTCTGCCCCGATGCGCACCATCTCGTCACTGAACTCGTCGGTCCAGCTGCGGCCGGCGATCTCCAGCGGGAGGCCGGTCTCGGGGTTGATGACCCCGACGGCGTGGAACTGGTCGGCCTCGTCGGTGATGGCGGGGTCGTAGCCGCGCCCCTTCTGGGTGATGACGTGCACGAGCACCGGGCCACCGAAGGCCCGGGCCTTGCGCAGCGCGGCCTCGAGGGCCTGCTCGTCGTGCCCGTCGACCGGGCCGACGTACTTCAGGCCGAGGTCCTCGAAGAGCCCCTGGGGCGCGACGATGTCCTTGATGCCCTTCTTCATCCCGTGCAGCGTCTCGTACATCGCGCCGCCGACGACGGGGGTGCGCGCCAGGGTGTGCTTGCCCCAGTCGAGGAAGCGCTCGTAGCCGCGGGTCGTGCGCAGGGTCGCCAGGTGATCGGCGAGGCCGCCCCTGGTCGGCGCGTAGGAGCGTTCGTTGTCGTTGACGACGATGACCAGGGGGAGGTCCGGCTCGGCCGCGATGTTGTTCAGCGCCTCCCAGGCCATGCCGCCGGTCAGGGCGCCGTCACCGATGACCGCGACGGTGTGGCGGTTGGTCTCGCCGCGCACCACACGGCCGGCGGCGATGCCGTGGGCCCACGACAGCGAGGCCGAGGCGTGGGAGTTCTCGACGACGTCGTGCACGGACTCGGCGCGGCTCGGGTAACCGGACAGGCCACCCTGGGTGCGCAGCCCCGAGAAGTCGTGGCGCCCGGTGAGCACCTTGTGCACGTAGGACTGGTGGCCGGTGTCGAACACCACGGTGTCGTTCGGCGAGTCGAAGACCCGGTGGATCGCGATGGTCAGCTCGACGACGCCCAGGTTCGGGCCGAGGTGGCCGCCGGTGCGCGAGACCTCGTGGACGAGGAAACGGCGGATCTCCTCGGCCAGCTCGGGCAGCTGGTCGGCACTCAGCTTCCTGAGGTCGTTGGGGCCCTCGATGCGGTCGAGCAGACTCACCGGTGCCCACCTCCTGATCTGATGCAACATCCACGACACGAACCCCAGAAGTCTAGGCGCTCGACCCGGTCGACCCTTGACAAGGCACGACAATGCACCGATCACAGCCGTGGGACGAACTCCAGGCCGCGCAGGGCGTCCAGGAGCAGCCCGGCAGCCCGCCTGGCCGACAGCAACCGCACGCCTTCGCACTCGAGGTCGCTCAGCACCTGGGCCACCCCCTCGGGGCCGATGTCGTCGACGAGCTCAACCCGCACCTCGCGGTAGGCCGAGCGCATCGCGTCGAGCTGGGCGTCGAGGTGGCGCACCGTGAACCACGCCAACGCCACCGGATGCCGTCGCCACGCCGGATAGAGCCGGTAGTCCGGTGGGCAGTGGTCGAGCAACCAGGCCGTGGCCCGGTGGTCCCAGCCGCGCTCACCCGGCGGTGGGACACCGTTCGGCCACCCCGGCGGGCCGCCCAGGCCCGATCCGGATGCCGCTCGCTGGCGCGCCGGGGAGGCCGGGCTCCCAGCACGCAACGGCGGATTCTCGAACACGTGTTCGAGCATACGCGCGGGATCACATCGTGGACGACGATTCTTCAGGTAATCGATCGTTATACATTTGATGACTGTTGCTAATCCTTTGGCAGCGTGATCGACCCCGCACACCCCCGCTAGACCCAATAC
>JAGNQK010000177.1 GCA_017989115.1 Dermatophilaceae bacterium
GCCTAGGCCCGGGTCCCGCACGGGGAGGTGTGACCTCTCCCCCACCTGCACTGTCCCTCCAGTGACCAACTGGTCGATGGAGGGACACCGCCGCAGATCCCCCAGTTCCTCAGATGCGGAGGTAGAGTCACGTCCATGTCGCAGATTCGGATATCGGATGCCGCTGCCCTCCTTGGCGTGTCCGACGACACCGTGCGCCGCATGATCGACGCGCAGCGCCTGCCCAGCACCCATGACGGCTCCGGGCGCATCGTCGTCGACGGTGCCGACCTCGCCGAGGTGGCCCAGGAGCTCGCCCGACCGGCCCCCGTCGGCGTCGTCGCCGACGAGTCGGCCCGCAACCGGATGCGCGGCATCGTCACCCGGGTGCTCAAGGACACCGTGATGGCCCAGGTCGAGCTCCAGTGCGGCCCGTTCCGCGTCGTCTCGCTCATGTCCCGCGAAGCCGTCGACGACCTCGGCCTCGAGGTCGGTTCGGTGGCCGTCGCCTCGATCAAGTCCACCAACGTCGTCGTAGGAGTCCCCCAGTGAAGACCCGCTACCTCTCCCTGACCGCGGTCACCGCCCTGGCCGCACTGCTCGCCGCGGGGTGCGGCTCGAGCGACTCCGGCACCTCCGACTCGGCCAGCACCGACTCGGCCAGCCCCGGATCGTCCAGCACGCAGTCGGCCTCGAGCAGCCTCTCCGGCACCGTCACGGTGTTCGCGGCCGCGTCGCTCCAAGAGTCGTTCACGACGTTCGAGGAGCAGTTCGAACAGGCGAACCCCGACGTCGACGTCATCCTGAACCTCGGGGCGAGCTCGGCCCTGGCCACCGGCATCACGCAGGGACAGCCGGGCGACGTGTTCGCCTCCGCGAGCCAGTCGACGATGGACACCGTCATCGCCGCCGGAGCCGCGGAGACGGCGACGGCCTTCGCGAGGAACACGATGCAGATCGCGGTCCCACCGGCCAACCCGGCGGGGATCACCGCCTTGTCCGACCTCACGAGGTCGGGCGTCAAGGTGGCCCTGTGCCAGGCCCAGGTGCCGTGCGGCAAGGCCGCCGCGACGGTGTTCGACAACGCCGCCCTCACGGTGGTGCCCGTGACGCAGGAGTCGGACGTCAAGGCGGTGCTCACCAAGGTCAGGCTGGGCGAGGTGGACGCCGGCATCGTCTACGTCACCGACGTCCGGGCCGCCGGCGGCGAGGTCACGGGCATCGACATCCCGGCCGACGTCAACGCCAGCACGACCTACCCCATCACCACGCTGACGGAGTCGGAGAACCCCGCCGCCGCCCGCGCCTTCGTCGAGCACGTCCTCTCCGAGGAGGGAGCCGAGGTGCTCGCGTCAGCAGGGTTCGCCACCCCGTGAAACGCTCGGCGCGGCAGCCCATTCGCCGCGAGACGGCGCCGTGGCCACTCGCCGTCCCCGCTGCCGTCGGCGTCACCTTCCTCCTCGTCCCCCTCGCGGCCATGCTGCTGCGCACGCCCTGGAGCAGCCTGCCCGACATCCTGCGCGACCCCGCGGTGCTCGATGCCCTGCGACTGTCCCTGGTCACCGCGACCAGTTCGACAGCCGTGGCCGTCGTGCTCGGGGTGCCGCTGGCCTGGGTCCTGGCCCGAACCCGCTTCCGTGGCCTGTCGCTGCTGCGGGCCCTGGTGACCCTCCCGCTCGTGCTGCCCCCGGTCGTCGGTGGCGTCGCGCTGCTCCTCGCGTTCGGGCGCCTCGGGGTGGTGGGCCGCTGGCTCGACGAGTGGTTCGGGTTCACCCTGCCCTTCACGACGCTGGGGGTGGTCCTCGCGCAGTGCTTCGTGGCGATGCCGTTCCTCGTCGTCACCGTCGAGGGCGCCTTCCGGGGTCTGGACCGCGGCTTCGAGGAGGCGGCCTCCACCTTGGGGGCGTCGCGGCTGGCCACCTTCCGGAGGGTGACGCTGCCCCTGATCGCGCCGTCGCTGGCCGCGGGCACCGTGCTGTGCTGGGCACGAGCCCTGGGCGAGTTCGGCGCCACCATCACCTTCGCCGGCAACTCCCCCGGCATCACCCAGACGATGCCGCTCGCGGTCTATCTCGCGATGGAGAGCGATCCGGAGGCGGCGATCGCCCTGTCGCTCGTGCTGCTCACCGTCTCGGTGGCGGTGCTCGCGCTGCTGCGCGACCGCTGGCTGCGGCCCGGGAGCACGCTGTGACCGGGGGCACCGGAGGCCTGGTCGTCGACGGCCTCATCGAGCGTGGCCAGTTCTCCCTGCGCCTCACGGCATCCGTGGCGCCGGGTGAGGTCGTGGCCGTCCTGGGCCCCAACGGCGCCGGCAAGTCGACCCTGCTGCGCGCGCTCGCGGGTCTCGTCGAGCTCAAGGACGGCTCGATCCGGCTCGACGGGGTGGTGCTCGACGACGCCGCCAACGACACGTGGGTCCCGCCGGAGCTGCGACCGGTCGGCATCGTGTTCCAGGACTACCGGCTGTTCCCGCACCTCGACGTCCTCGACAACATCGCCTTCGCCCCCCGCTCCATGGGCGCGAGCCGGGCGGCTTCGCGCGCCACTGCCCGGGAGTGGGTGGGCCGGCTTGGCCTCACCGAACTCGCCCACCACCGGCCGGGACAGCTCTCGGGAGGGCAGGCCCAGCGGGTCGCCCTGGCGCGGTCCCTGGCCGCCGATCCCCGCCTGCTCCTGCTCGACGAACCGCTCGCGGCCCTCGACGCCCGGACGCGGCTCGACGTCCGCACGGCGTTGCGTGCCCACCTCGAGCAGTTCGCCGGCCCTGTGGTCGTCGTCACCCACGACCCGATCGACGCCATGGTCATCGCCGACAGGATCATCGTCATCGAACAAGGGCGGGTCGTCCAGGAAGGCACCCCCGCGGAGGTCGCCCGCCATCCCGCGACGGACTACGTCGCCCGCCTCGTCGGACTCAACCTCTACGCGGGGACGCGTGACCCGGCATCCGCGGTGGTGAACCTCGACGGCGGCGGAACCCTCACGGTGTCCCCGACCCCGGGCACCGACGCCGACGCGCGGCGCCTGCTCGTGGCGCTCCCCCCGGGAGCGGTCAGCCTGTTCACCACTCCCGTCGAGAACACCAGTGCCCGCAACGTGTGGACCGGCGCGGTGACCGGCATCGAACTCCTCGGTGACCGCGTGCGCGTCGAGGTGACCGGGGCTCCGTCCTGCCTGGTCGACATCACCCCCGCGGCGCTGGCCGACCTCGGCCTCGAACGCGGCACCCCGGTGTGGCTGACGGCCAAGGCGACCGAGACCATTGCCTACCCGGCCTGACCCCGGCCGCTGAGCGTTGCGACATGGGGCGGAAAAGGTCAGGTCCGCAAGGGAAGGCACCCCTTGCGAACCTTGTGCTTCCCCCATGGGGAGGAAAAGCCGGGAGTGGGTATGGTCGGGCCATGGCAGCGACGCGGCTGATGCCCACCGAGGAGGGTCAGGACCTCATCGACCTGACCCGCGAGATCTGCGACAAGGAACTGCGGCCCAAGGTCGACGACGCCGAACGCGCCGCCGCCACCGACGAGTCCTTCCCCACCGAGGTCTTCCGCACCCTGGGCGCCGCGGGCCTGCTCTCCCTCCCCCACCCCGAGGAGTTCGGCGGCTACGGGCAGCCCTACGAGGTCTACCTCCAGGTCGTCGAGGAGATCGCCTCCGCGTGGATGAGCGTGGCCGTCGGCGTCTCGGTGCACTCACTGACCGCATACCCGGTCACGACGTTCGGCACCCCCGAGCAGCAGAGCGCCCTCCTGCCCGACATGCTCTCGGGCGAGCAGCTCGGCGCCTACTGCCTGTCCGAGCAGCAGGCCGGCAGCGACATCGGCTCGATGACCACCCGCGCGACGACCGACGAGAACTCCCCCGGCGACTACGTGCTGCGAGGTCGCAAGGCGTGGATCAGCCACGCCGGTCACGCCGACTACTACACGACCTTCGCCCGCACCTCCGATGACGGCGGCAAGGGCCTGTCCTGCTTCATCGTCCCCGGTGACGCCACCGGCCTGTCCTTCGGCGCCCCCGAGCGCAAGATGGGCCTGCACTGCGACACCGTGCGCGAAGTGATGTACGACGACGTGCGCGTCGACGGCGCCCGCCGCATCGGCGCCGAAGGGCAGGGGATGGCCATCGCCCTGTCCGCGCTGGATGCCGGCCGCCTGGGAATCGCTGCCGCCGCCACCGGTCTGGCCCAGTCGGCCCTCGACCTCGCCGCGTCGTACGCGAAGGAGCGCCAGCAGTTCGGCCGCGCCATCGGTGCCAACCAGGGGCTGGCCTTCCTCATCGCCGACATGGAAGCCGCGGTGACCAGCGCCCGCGCCACCTACCTGCACGCCGCCCGCCTCAAGGACGCCGGCCGCCCCTTCTCCAAGGAGGCCGCGGTCGCCAAGCTCACTGCCACGGATGCCGCGATGCGGGTCACGACGGATGCCGTCCAGGTTCTCGGCGGGGCCGGGTACACCCAGGACTTCCCCGCCGAGCGATTCATGCGCGAGGCCAAGGTCACCCAGATCTTCGAGGGCACCAACCAGATCCAGCGCCTCGTCATCAGCCGCCACGTCCTGCGCTGATCACGTGCCCGCCATGAACCTGCGACTGGCTGCCGCACTCGTCACCGCCCTCGTGGCGACGGGCGGGTGCGCCGCACCGACGCAGGAAAGCCCCGACGCCACGACCTCACCAAACCCCGCGAGCACGACGCCCGCGGCATCCACGACACCCAGCCCGACGGCATCCGAGAGTCCGTCTCCCGGCACCGGCAGCACCCTGCCCGCCGACATCCGCACCCGCCCCGAGGTCGCGGCGGCCATCGCCGACACCGCCCAACGCGCCCAGGTCGACCCCGAGAAGGTACTCGTCGCGGCGTGGTCCCCGGTCACGTGGAACGACGGTTCGCTGGGCTGCCCGCAGAAGGGCATGGACTACACGCAGGCGCTCGTCGACGGTGAACTGCTCATGCTGCGCGTCGAGCAGGCCCTGT
>JAGNQK010000178.1 GCA_017989115.1 Dermatophilaceae bacterium
GGTGGCCCGACCAGCTCAACCTGAAGATCCTGCGCAAGCACGCGCCCGCAGCCAACCCGATGGGTGAGGACTTCGACTACGCCGAGGCGTTCGCGAGCCTCGACCTCGACGCCCTGCGCGCCGACCTGCGAGCCCTGATGACCGACTCCCAGGACTGGTGGCCGGCCGACTACGGGCACTACGGCCCTCTCTTCATCCGGATGGCCTGGCACAGCGCGGGCACCTACCGGATCAGCGACGGTCGTGGTGGCGCCGGCGCGGGGATGCAGCGGTTCGCGCCGCTGAACAGCTGGCCCGACAACGCCAACCTCGACAAGGCCCGCGCCCTGCTGTGGCCGATCAAGAAGAAGTACGGCAAGCAGATCTCCTGGGCCGACCTGATGGTCCTCACGGGCAACGTCGCCTTGGAGTCGATGGGCTTCACGACCTTCGGCTTCGCCGGCGGCCGCGCCGACGTGTGGGAGCCGGACGAGGACGTCTACTGGGGCCCCGAGGACACCTGGCTCGGCGACGAGCGCTACACCGGTGACCGCGAGCTCGAGAACCCGCTGGCCGCCGTGCAGATGGGTCTGATCTACGTCAACCCCGAAGGCCCCAACGGCACCCCGAGCGCGCTGGCCTCGGCCCGCGACATCCGCGAGACGTTCGCCCGCATGGCGATGAACGACGAGGAGACCGTGGCCCTCATCGCCGGTGGTCACACCTTCGGCAAGACCCACGGTGCCGCCGACCCCAACAAGTACGTCGGCCCCGAGCCCGAGGGCGCCTCGATGGCCGAGGTCGGCCTGGGCTGGAAGAACACCTACGGCACCGGGTCGGGCAATGACACCATCACCAGCGGCCTCGAGGGTCCGTGGACCCCGACGCCGACGACGTGGGACAACAGCTACTTCGAGACGCTGTTCAACTACGAGTGGGACCTCGCCAAGAGCCCGGCCGGCGCGTGGCAGTGGGTGCCCACCGACCCCGCCGCCAAGGATGCCGTCCCCGACCCGCACGACCCGACCAAGCGGACCGCTCCGGTCATGCTCACCACGGACCTCGCCCTGCGGATGGACCCGGCCTACGAGAAGATCTCGCGGCACTTCCTGGAGAACCCCGACGCGTTCGCCGACGCGTTCGCCCGCGCGTGGTTCAAGCTGACCCACCGCGACATGGGCCCGATCGAGCGCTACCTCGGCCCACTGGTGCCGCAGGAGGAGCTCATCTGGCAGGACCCGGTGCCCGCCGTCGACCACGAGCTCGTCGATGCTCACGACGTGGCCGAGCTCAAGGCGCGCATCCTCGCCAGCGACCTCACCGTCTCCCAGCTGGTCGCCACCGCCTGGGCGTCGGCCTCGACGTTCCGCGGCAGCGACAAGCGCGGTGGCGCGAACGGTGCCCGCATCCGCCTGGCCCCGCAGAACGGCTGGGACGTCAACGACCCGGCGCAGCTCGCGACGGTCATCAGCGCCCTCGAGGGCATCCAGGCCGAGTTCAACGGCGCCCAGACCGGCGGCAAGAAGATCTCGCTGGCCGACCTCATCGTCCTCGGCGGCACGGCCGCGGTCGAGCAGGCTGCCCGCAACGCCGGCCACGAGGTGGCTGTCCGCTTCACGCCGGGCCGCACCGACGCCACGCAGGAGCAGACCGACGTCGACTCGTTCGCCGTGCTCGAGCCCAGCGCAGACGGCTTCCGCAACTACGCGGGCAAGGGTCACCGCCTCGGCGCGGAGTTCCTGCTCGTCGACCGCGCGAACCTGCTCAACCTCAGCGCCCCGGAGATGACCGTGCTCGTCGGTGGTCTGCGCGTGCTGGGGGCGAACACGCAGGGGTCCTCACTCGGCGTGTTCACCACGAACACGGGGTCGCTCAGCAACGACTTCTTCGTCAACCTGCTCGACCAGAGCACGAAGTGGTCGGCCACGACCGAGGCCGAGGACACCTTCGAGGGACGCGACCGCGCCACCGGCGAGCTGCGCTGGACCGGCACGCGCGCCGACCTCGTCTTCGCCTCCAACTCCGAGCTGCGCGCCGTCTCCGAGGTCTACGCCAGCGACGACGCGTCGACGAAGTTCGTCAACGACTTCGCCGCGGCCTGGGCCAAGGTCATGGAGCTCGACCGCTTCGACCTGAGCTGAGGCGAACCGCGCACGGGCCTTTCTGGCCCTTCCTGCGAGGAGCCGGGCAACCTGCCGCACCTGCGGCGGTTGCCCGGCTTCTCTCGTGCGGGACGGTCAGGGGGCGGTCGGCCTCAGCACCGCGAGGGTGTCGTTCCCAGCGTTGCCCAGCACAAGCCGATCGCCGTCCAGCTCGAAGCGCTTGGTCTGCTCGAGCGCCTTGAGGAACGCGGCCTCCTGCGCCATGGCGACCTCGGGCCCAGCCATCCGCGTGCTCGCCGGCGGCGAGAAGGTGAGCTCGCCGTCAGCGGGCGACTCGTAGGAACCGCGGAAGGTGTTCACCCCGCCTGAGCCGGAGGCCTGGCCGTCCTCGAGGACGAGGGTGGACGTCACACCGGGGTCAGCCGGCGTGAGGTCGGAGACTCCACCGAGCGATTCCAGGGTCCACGACCCATCGAGTTCTGAGCTGTCGGTGCTCGCGGACGGCCCACCGCAGCCGGACAGGGCCGTCAGCACGGCCACCATGGCGGCGAGCGCAGCGAACTGTGAGGCGTGACGGGCGAGCTTCACGGACCGACCTCCGGGGTGGCGGCAAGAGATTTCTCGTCACGCTACCCCCGCGGTGTCAGGCCACGGGAACGTTCCTGATGATCACGTGGCGAGCGGGCGGCATCCGGCCGGGTCTGCCACGATGGTGCGATGGCGAAGAACGCGCGACTGAAGAAGGCCGTCTACGAGGCCGAGCTCGTCCGGCTCCAGGCCGAGCTGGTGACGATGCAGGAGTGGGTCAAGCGCGAGGGTGAGCGCGTCGTGATCGTCTTCGAGGGCCGTGACGCCGCCGGTAAGGGATCGGCCATCAAGCGGGTCACCGAGTACCTCAACCCCCGCTCGGCGCGGGTCGTCGCGCTGCCCACACCGACCGAGCGCCAACGCACCCAGTGGTACTTCCAGCGGTACATCGAGCACCTGCCGGCCGCCGGTGAGATCGTGCTCTTCGACCGCAGCTGGTACAACCGCGCCGGTGTCGAGCGCGTGCTCGGGTACTGCACCCCCCAGGAGCACCAGCGCTTCCTGCGCCAGTGCCCCATCGTCGAGCGCATGTTCGTCGAGGACGGCATCCGGCTGTTCAAGTACTGGTTCTCCGTGAGCGATGCCGAGCAGCAGCGCCGCTTCGAGTCCCGCCTCACCGACCCCATGCGCCGCTGGAAGCTCTCGACGACCGACGTCGAGTCGATCACCCACTGGGAGGACTACTCGCGCGCCAAGGACGAGATGATGGTGCACACCGACATCGCGGCCGCGCCGTGGTGGGTCGTCGAGAGCGAGGACAAGCGTCGCTCGCGGCTCAACATGATCGCCCACCTGCTCTCGCAGGTGCCCTACGAGCCCGTCGAGGCGCCGTTGGTCGAGCTCCCGCCGCGGCCGCCGTCGAAGGGGTACGTGCGCCCCGACCGCTCGCTCCAGCAGGCGGTGCCCGACTACTCGGCCACCCTCGAGGGCTGAGCGGGGCCGGCACGCCGAAGGTCGCCAGTCGGTCCTGCACGACCGTGATCCCCGACCCGGGCCCTCGGATCACGTCGGGTTCATCAGCTCGTTTCCACAGCGCAGGATGCCGGGCGCGCACACCGCGCCCACGTCCAGTGAGCCAACCCCCGTCACCCGGAAGGTGGCCGACTCCCCCGGCAGCAGCGTGACCAGCCCACGGTCGACCCGAGCGGCAGGATCGACCTTGTCGATCAGCAGGGTCAGGTCTCGCACGAGCGTCCGTGCGGTCACGGAGACGTCGAACCCGGCATCCGTCGCGGCCACGCTCACCTCGAGAGCCGCGGGAGGAAGCGCACTGTCCCGCGGCTCGCAGAAGAACCAGGAGCCTCGCGTCCCGAGGGCCTCGACGACCACGACCTCGGATGCCGGGTCGTCGGCGTCCGCGACCACCGCGGGGAGGTCGATGGTCACCGACCCACGGGCGGGCACCGACACCGCAACGTCCTTCGACCCACACACCGTGCCGTCGAACCGCAACCGCCGACACGTGAGCGAGCCCTCCCACGGCACGTCCGTGTCGTTGCCGAGCGAGGCCACCAGACGGCCACCCCGGGGCTGGACCGACACCACCCGTGGGGCGAACGCGTTCTGCAGGGCGAAGTACAGCGGCTTCTCGCGGCCGCTGCCGTCGATGGCCGCCCACGACGTCACCGGCCAGCAGTCGTTGAGCTGCCAGACGACGGCACCCGAACACGAAGGTGCCAAGGAGCGGAACCAGTCGAGGGCGCACGTGATGGCGTTGGCCTGGTTCAGCTGCATCGCCCAGTGCCAGGTCGCCATGTCGTCGGGCACCCGGTGGTGGCGCACGAGCCCACCCACGAGCTTGGCGTTGCCGTCGACGGCCTTCTGGTGGGCGAGCATGCCGGGCGACTCGGGGGTGAGGGGGTCGTCGCTGATCGCCGTCGTGAGGGTCGACCAGGTCGGCGGCCCCTGCCAGCCGAACTCCGCGACGAACCGCGGGGCGATGTCCCGGTAGGTCGCCCAGTCCAGGGAGTTCCACTGCTCCCACAGGTGGGTGGTGCCGTGGCTCGGGTCATTCGGGTGCTGCCCGCCCGGGCTGAACGGGCTGCCCGGGGCGTACGGCACGTGCGGCGCCACCTCGGCGACGACGGCCGGGAGCAGCTCGTCGTAGTAGTGCGCACCCCAGGTGCGGCCGTCGAGCCGCTCCTTCCACCCCCAGTCCTCGTAGCCCCACAGGTTCTCGTTGTTACCGGTGAGCAGCGCCAACGAGGCGTGGTGCGCGAGCCGGGCCACGTTCTGCCGGGCCTCG
>JAGNQK010000179.1 GCA_017989115.1 Dermatophilaceae bacterium
CGAAGAGGCGAAGGACCACGACCTCGGAGGCCCCGGCATCCCCACCCACCCTGATCTGCCCGTCGAGCCGTGCGGCACCACGTTTGCTGCCCGCGATGACGACGATGATCCGACAGGGGTGTTGGCGGCTGGCGTCGTTCGCGGTCTCGATCGCTGCGTCCGCGTGGGCCTCGTCGACGACGACGAGCAGGGTCAGCACCCGCGAGAGCGCCATCGACCCGGTGTCGGCGCGCAGCCGGACCAGTCGCGCCGAGATGGCGGCGGTGGTCGTGTCGGGCAGGTCGACGATCACGGCAGCCTCCACTCTCGTCCGTCGCGCTGCATCATGGCATCGGCGCAGGCGGGGCCCCACGTGCCGGCGGGGTACTGCTCCGGGGCGCGACCCTTCGTGGCCCAGTACTTCTCGATGGGGTCGAGGATCTGCCAGGACAGCTCGACCTCTTCGTGGCGGGGGAAGAGCGGGGGCTCGCCGAGCAGGACGTCGAGGATGAGGCGCTCGTACGCCTCCGGCGACGACTCGGTGAAGGCCCGGCCGTAACCGAAGTCCATCGTCACGTCGCGCACCTCCATCTGCGCGCCGGGCACCTTGGCGCCGAAGCGCAGGGTCACGCCCTCGTCGGGCTGCACGCGGATGACGATGGCGTTCTGCCCGAGCTCCTCGGTGGCCGTGTCCGTGAACGGCAGGTGGGGCGCCTTCTTGAAGACCACCGCGATCTCGGTGACCCGCTTGCCCAGTCGCTTGCCCGTGCGCAGGTAGAACGGGACCCCGGCCCAACGACGGGTGGCGACGTCGAGGCGGATGGCCGCGTACGTCTCGGTGCCCGAGCCCTTGGCGACTCCGGACTCCTCGAGGTAACCGACCACCTCCTCGCCGCCCTGCCACCCGGCGGCGTACTGCCCCCGGGCGGTGCCCGTGGACAGGTCTGCGGGGATGCGCACGGCGGCCAGGACCTTCTCCTTCTCGAGGCGCAGACCGTGGGCGTCGAAGGATGCCGGCTCCTCCATCGCGGTCAGCGCCAGCAGCTGGAGCAGGTGGTTCTGGATGACGTCACGGGCGGCGCCGATGCCGTCGTAGTACCCGGCCCGACCACCGATGCCGATGTCCTCGGCCATGGTGATCTGCACGTGGTCGACGTAGTTGGCGTTCCAGACGGGCTCGAACATCTGGTTGGCGAAGCGCAGGGCCAGCAGGTTCTGGACCGTCTCCTTGCCCAGGTAGTGGTCGATGCGGAACACCGAGTCGGCGGGGAAGACGTTCTCGACGATGGTGTTGAGCTTGCGCGCCGACGCGAGGT
Organism: Dermatophilaceae bacterium; assembly: GCA_017989115.1. Classification (GTDB taxonomy): domain Bacteria; phylum Actinomycetota; class Actinomycetes; order Actinomycetales; family Dermatophilaceae; genus Fodinibacter. The sequence goes on from JAGNQK010000179.1 coordinate 1,296, forward strand.
CGTGCCCGAACGGCTTCTCGATGACCACCCGCCGCCAGGCGTCCCCGTTGGACGAGGCCAACCCCGACCGCTCGAGCTGCTGGCAGACGGTGGAGAAGAACGACGGGGGGATGGACAGGTAGAAGGCGTGGTTGCCGCTGGTCCCGCGTCGCTCGTCCAGCTCGGCGACGGTCTGCGCGAGCAGGTCGAAGGCCGCGTCGTCGTCGAACGTGCCGGGCACGAAGCGCAGCCCTTCGGCGAGGGTGCGCCAGACCTCTTCACGAAACGGGGTGCGGGCTCGTTCCCGAACCGCCTCGTAGACGATCTTGCCGAAGTCCTGGTCGGCCCAGTCGCGGCGGGCGAACCCGACGAGGGAGAACCCGGGTGGCAGCAGCCCGCGGTTGGCCAGGTCGTAGATCGCCGGCATGAGCTTCTTGCGGGCGAGGTCACCCGTCACGCCGAACAGCACCATCGAACACGGCCCGGCGATGCGCGGGAGCCGCTTGTCGCGGGGATCGCGCAGCGGGTTCTCGGATGCCGTCACCCGGGCCGGGCTCATGCGCGGCCCCGGCTCAGCGCTGCCCGGACCTGCTCGAGGCCCTCGTCGTGTGCGGTGAGGTGCAGGCGCAGGACCGGCCGCCCGTGCTCCGCCAGCACCGCGGCGTCGCCGCCGGCCTGCGCGGCGATGAACTCACCGAAGGTGAACTCGCGCCCGGGCACCTCGAGGTCCTGCACCGGTGCCGTCGTCACCTGGAGGTAGACCCCCGTCGAGGGCCCACCCTTGTGGTACTGCCCCGTGGAGTGCAGGAACCGCGGCCCCCAGCCGAAGGTGGCCGGGCGCCCCGTGCGGTCGAACAGGTCACGGGCAACCAGTTCGAGATCGGCGTCACCGAGCCGGTCGAGGTAGGCCATGACGGCGATGTAGCCCTGCTGGTCGTCCAGCAGGCCGAGCAGGGTGTCGACGGCGGCGTCGACCGTGCTGGCGTCCCCGAGCCAGTCGCCACCGAGTGCGGTGACCTCGACCGCCCCGTCGGTGAAGGCCGGCTCGACACCGGCGCCGATGCCGGCGTCGAGCAACTCGCGAGCGGCGGCCTTGGCGCTCTCGACGTCAGGCTGGTCGAAGGGGCTGATGTCGAGCAGGCGCCCGGCCACGGCCGTCGCGGTCTCCCAGAGCATGATCTGGGCGCCGAGGGGGCCGGCCACCGTGACGAGCGAGGCGGCCGACGACGCCGACTCCCCGGCATCCGCGGTGTCCTGGTCGCCGTCGGAGTCGGAGTCCGTGGCGACGAGGCGAACCACCGTGCCGTCGGCGTAGAGCGTCGCCGGGGCGGAACCGATGGCGACGACCGGCAGGATGCCGGTGCCGTCCTTGCCGGTGGACTCGGCGATGAGCTGCTCGGCCCAGGCGCCGAAACCGACGTTCTCGGTGCCGTCGTCGACGAGGACGAGTTTGTCGCGCAGCGGCTGGGTGCCGGCCATCGCCGCAGCCAGGCGCAGCGCGGGGTTGGCGTCGTCATCGGCGGCGAGGAGGTCGGAGACGGCCTCGGCGTCGTCGAGCAGGGCCTCGACGTCGGCGCCTGCCAGGGCGCTCGGGACGAGCCCGAACGCAGTCAGTGCCGAGTAGCGGCCACCGACCTGAGGATCGGCGTTGACCACCCGGAAGCCGGCTGCGCGGGCGTCGGCGTCGAGCGGGCTGCCGGGGTCGGTGACGATGACCATGCGGGCGGTCGGGTCCAGACCGGCGTCGCGGAAGGCCTGCTCGAAGGCGCGCCGCTGGCTGTCGGTCTCGACGGTCGACCCCGACTTGCTCGACACGACGACGACGGTGCGGTCCAGGTCGGTGAGCGCGGCCCGCACGACGTCCGGGTCGGAGGAGTCGAGGACGTCGATGGGCACACCGGCCGTGGCGCAGATGACCTCGGGGGCCAGCGACGAGCCGCCCATCCCGCACAGGACCACGCGGTCGTAGCCGAGCTGGGAGAGCTCTTCGCGCAGGGCGGCGACCTCGCCGATGAGGTGGCGTGATGTCCGGGGAAGGCCCGTCCAGTTGAGGCGCTTGGCCGACTCCTCCTCGGCGGCCGGCCCCCACAGGGTGTGGTCCTTGGCGAAGATCCGGCTCGCGACCCGGTCCTGGACCAGCGTGGGGACGTGCGTCGTGACGGCGTCAGCGGCTGCGCCGGTCGCGGTGACCTCGAGGGTGCTCATGACTGTGCCCTTTCCAGCTCTCGGGTGACTCCCGTGAGCAGTTCGTCCCACGCGGCCTCGAACTTCGCGACACCGTCGCGCTCGAGCCGGGTGGTGACCTCGGTGTAGGAGATGCCGAGCCGTTCGAGGCTGTCGAGCACCTCGGCCGCTTCGGCGTAGTGGTGGGTCACCGTGTCGCCGGTGACCTCGCCGTGGTCGGCCACGGCCTTCAACGTCTTCTCGGGCATCGTGTTCACGGTGCCCGCGGCGACGAGTTCGGTGACGTACAGCGTGTCCGGGTACGCCGGGTCCTTGACGCCCGTGGAGGCCCACAGCGGTCGCTGACGGTGCCCACCGGCATCCTCGAGAGAGCCCCAACGAGGCGTCGAGAAGACCTCCTCGTACGCCTGGTAGGCGAGGCGGGCGTTCGCCACGGCGGCCTTGCCACGCAGGGCGGCTGCCTCGTCGGTGCCGAGCGCGTCGAGCCGGGCGTCGATCTCGGTGTCGACGCGCGAGACGAAGAACGACGCGACGGAGTGGATCGTCGAGAGGTCGAGGCCGTGCTCACGAGCCTGCTCCAGGCCGGTGAGGACGGCGTTCATGACACCCCGGTAGCGGTCCAGGGCGAAGATCAGCGTGACGTTGACACTGACCCCGGCGGCCAGGACCTGACTGATGGCAGGCAGCCCCTCGGTCGTGGCCGGGATCTTGATGAGGACGTTGGGGCGGTCCACCGCGGCGGCGAGCTCGAGCGCCTGCGCAACCGTCGCGGCGGTGTCGTGCGCCAGTCGCGGGTCGACCTCGATCGACACCCGGCCGTCGACGCCGCCCGAGGACCGGTAGATCGGGGCGAACACGTCGCAGGCGTCGCGCACGTCCTGGGTCGTGAGCGCCATGACGGCCTGGTCCACGCTCGCGCCCGACCGGGCCAGCTCGCGGACCTGGTCGTCGTAGGCGTGTCCCGCGGACAGGGCTGCCTGGAAGATCGACGGGTTGGTCGTCACCCCGACGACCCCCTCGTGCTCGATGAGGTCGGCGAGGTTGCCCGTGCTCAGGCGTTCACGGGAGAGGTCGTCCAGCCAGACGGAGACGCCGTGGGCGGCGAGGTCGGAGACGGCGGCGCTCGTCATGCCGACCTCACTTCCCGGCCGCGCTCTTGCGGCTGGCTGCCTTGGGGGTGCCGACGTCGGTGCCGGTGTCCTTGCGGGCCCGGGGTGCGGTCTCGGTCAGGCCCGGTACCTGGCCAGCCTTGCGCGCGGCCGCGAGGGAGTCCTTCGCCGCCTTGACCACGGCATCGGGGGTGAAACCGAACTCACGGAAGAGGGTCGCGGCATCCGCCGAGGCGCCGAAGTGCTCGATGCTCACGCAGCGGCCGGAGTCGCCGACCACGTCGCGCCAGCCCTGGGCCACCCCGGCCTCGATGCTCACCCGGGCCCGGACCGAGGGTGGCAGCA
>JAGNQK010000180.1 GCA_017989115.1 Dermatophilaceae bacterium
GTCTGGTGCTCGACGGTCAGCATCGCGCTGATCGGGGCCGACCCTATCAGCGGGCACGCGGATGACTCTGGGCGTACACCTCACGAAGTCGCTGCACGGTGACCAACGTGTAGATCTGGGTGGTCGTCACCGACGCGTGGCCCAGCAGTTCCTGGACCACGCGCACGTCGGCGCCGCCCTCGAGCAGGTGGGTCGCGAACGAGTGCCGCAGGGTGTGGGGCGACAGGTGACCGTTCAGGTGCGCTCGTTCGGCGCAGGAACGCAGCACGGCCCACGCGCTCTGGCGCGAGAGGCGGGCACCGCGCGTGTTGAGGAAGAGAGCAGGGGTGCTGCCACCACGGGCTGCGAGCGCCGGCCGGCCGCGAACGAGCCACGCCGACAGGGCCTGCGCCGCGTAGGAGCCGAGCGGCACGATGCGGTCCTTGCCGCCCTTGCCCCGCAGGCGCACCACGCCGTCCTCCCCCAGCACGTCGTCCACGTCGAGGCCCACCGCCTCGCTGATCCGGGCCCCGGTGCCGTAGAGCACCTCGAGCAGGGCCCGGTCTCGAAGGGCTGCCGGGGTGTCGCCCACCGACGCAGCCTCGAGCAGTCGCTCGACCTCGTCGACCGGGATGGCCTTGGGCAGCCGCGAGGGAGCCTTGGGCGGGCTCACCCGTCGTGCCGGGTCGGCGTCGAGCACCCCCTCCAGCGCCAGGAAGCGGTGCAGGCCGCGCACGGCGACGAGGGTTCGGGCCGCGGACGTCGCCGCGAGCGGTGTGGTGTGCTCGTCGCCCTCGCGCAGTCCGGTCAGGAACTCGGTGACGTGCGCCTCGGTGACGTCGGCGGGGGTGCTCACGCCGGCCTGCTCGAGGTAGGTGCTCCAGCGTCTGAGGTCGCGGCGGTAGGCGGCCAACGTGTTGGCCGACACCCCGCGCTCGACGTCCAGGTGGGTCAGCCACGCGTCGACGGCCCGGCCCACCGCAGTGGGTCGGGCCGTCGGCTCGGTGGATCCCTTGGTCAGGACAGGGCCTCGTCGATGCCGATGCTGTCCATGCCGAAGGCCTCGGCGACGGCACCGTAGGTGATGTGCCCGGCATCCGTGTTCAGGCCGAGGGCGAGCGCGGGGTCGGCGCGCAAGGCGTCCTTCCAGCCGCGGTCGGCGAGCTTCGTCGCGTACGAGAGCGTGGCGTTGGTGAGCGCCCACGTCGAGGTGTGCGGCACGGCACCGGGCATGTTCGCGACGCAGTAGTAGATCGAGTTGTGCACCGGGAAGGTCGGGTCGGCGTGGGTCGTGGGACGGGAGTGCTCGAAGCAGCCACCCTGGTCGATGGCGACGTCGACGAGCACCGAACCGGGCTTCATCTGGGCGACCATCTCGTCGGTGACGAGCTTGGGCGCCTTGGCACCCGGGATGAGCACCGTGCCGATGACGAGGTCGGCCCCCAGGACCTGCTCCTTGATCGACATCGACGACGAGGCGATCTGGGCCACCCGGTTGTCGTAGCGCCAGAAGCTCATCCGCAGCTTGTCGAGGTCGGTGTCGAGCAGGGTGACGTCAGCACCCATGCCGAGGGCGATGTTGGCGGCGTTCTGCCCGGCCACACCGGCACCGATGACGACGACCTTGGAGTTGGCGACGCCGCCGATGCCGCCCATGAGCACGCCGCGGCCACCCTGGGCCTTCATCATCGAGTACGCGCCCACCTGGGGGGCCAGACAGCCGGCGACTTCCGACATCGGGTACAGCAGCGGCAGCAGACCCGAGGGGAGCTGGACCGTCTCGTAGGCGATCGAGGTGACCTTCTTGTCGACGAGCTCGCGGGTCAGCGGCTCGTCCGCGGCGAGGTGCAGGTAGGTGAACAGGGTCAGGCCCTCGCGCAGGCGGTGGTACTCCTGCGCAACCGGTTCCTTGACCTTCATGACCATGTCGGCCTCGCCCCACACGTCATCCGCGTCGTCGAGGATGCGAGCGCCCTGGGACACGTACTCGTCGTCGGTGATCGTCGACCCGAGCCCGGCCCCCTTCTCGATGAGCACCTCGTGCCCGCGGCGGACGAGCTCGTGAACACCCACGGGGGTGATGCCGACGCGGAACTCGTTGTTCTTGACTTCGCTGGGGATCCCGACCTTCACGGTTATCTGACCCTGTCTGTCTCGACGAAAACCCACGGCACCGTTGCCGTGGCGGTGCGCTGCGTGGGCGCGCGGTGCGAGTCTAGACCCGCGCCACCTGCGTGCCCCCGCCCTCGAGGAGCCCTTCGTGAAGTTGTACAGCGACATCCCTGCCCGCCGTCTCGTGCAGGTCGCCTCCGACGTCGGCATCGTGCTCTGGGTGACGTTGTGGGTGCGCGTCGCCGGCCGCGTGCACGACACGACGATGGAGCTCGCCCAGCCCGGGCGTGACCTCGCAGGGGCCGGGTCGAGCTTTCGCGGGACGATGACCAGTGCGGGCGACGGCGTCGACAACCTCCCGCTGCTCGGCGACCGGGTCGCCACGCCGTTCCGTTCGGCATCGGGCGTCGGCACGGAGATCGAGCAGGCCGGCACGGCACTGGTCAGCGCCGTCGAACAGCTCTCCCTGCTGCTCGCCCTCACGACCGCTCTGGTGCCGATCCTCATCGTCGGGCTGTTCTGGTTCGCCCTGCGCTTGCGCTTCGCGCGCCGGGCGAGCGCCGCTCAGCGCTTCATCGACGCCGCCCCCGACCTCGACCTGTTCGCCCTGCGTGCCATGGCCACGCAGCCGATGCCGCGGCTGGCCGCCGTCTCCGACGACCCCGCCGGGGCGTGGCGTCGCGGTGACGACGAGATCATCCGGGCGCTGGCCCTGCTCGAGCTGCGGGAGGTCGGGCTCCGCCCACCCGTGGTCAGCGGGTGGTGACGCTCGGGCGCAGGTCGGCCTCCGGGCACTGCCACGACGCGGCATCCGCCTCGACCTGCTCGCCTGATCGGATGTCCTTGACCTGGTCGCTAGCGCCAGCAGCGCCGGGGAACCAGACGAAGGGGATGCCGCGACGGTCGGCGTAGCGGATCTGCTTGCCGAAGCGGGCCGCGCTCGGAGCGATCTCGCACGGGATGCCGCGGGCCCGCAGTTCCGCGGCGACGTCGCGTGACGCGTCGCGTGAGTCCTCGTCGTTGACCGCGACCAGGACGGCGGCCGGGGTCGACCGGGAGGCCGTGAGGCCGCGGCGGGTGACGAGCAGGTGCACGAGCCGGGTCAGGCCGATCGAGATGCCGACGCCGGGGTAGGTGGTGCGCCCGTCGCTGGCGAGCGAGTCGTAGCGGCCGCCGGAGCAGACCGAACCCCACGACTCCGACCCCACGAGCTGGGTCTCGTAGACCGTGCCGGTGTAGTAGTCGAGCCCACGGGCGATCTTCAGGTCGGCGACGAGCACGCCGGGCGCCTGCGCCCTGCCGGCCGTGATCACGGCGGCGAGCGCGTCCAGCCCCTCGTCCAGGGTGGGGTGCTCGACGCCGAGGGCGCGTACGGCATCCACGAACGACAGGTCGGTGCTGCTGATGGCCGCCAGCGCCAGCGCGTGCTCGGCCTGCTCCGGGGTGGCACCGGCCTCGATGAGCAGCGCCGTGACCTTCTGCGGGCCGATCTTGTCGAGCTTGTCGACGATGCGCAGCGTCCTGGCGACGTCGGTCAGCCCGATGCCGAGGTAGAACCCCTCGGGGATCTTGCGGTTGTTGACCTGGATGCGGAACTGCCCGATCGGCAGCCGCGCGAACGCCTCCGCGATGACCAACGGCATCTCGGCCTCGAAGTGCGGCGCGAGCTCGCCGACGTCGACGACGTCGATGTCGGCCTGGGTGAACTCCCGGAAGCGCCCTTCCTGGGGCCGCTCACCACGCCACACCTTCTGGATCTGGTAGCGCCGGAACGGGAAGGCGAGCTTGCCGGCGTTCTCCAGCACGTAGCGCGCGAAGGGCACGGTGAGGTCGAAGTGCAGGCCCACAGCGGCATCCTTGACCGAGGTCTCCCCCGCGAGGCGGGTGACCCCGTAGATCTCCTTGTCGGCGTCGCCGCCCTTGCCGAGCAGACGCTCGACCGGCTCGACGGCCCGGGTCTCCAGCGGCGCGAAACCGTGCAGCTCGAAGACCTCACGGATGACGTCCAGGAAGTGCAGCTCGAGGAGCCGCTCGGCAGGCAGGAACTCGGGGAACCCGGAGATGGGGGTGACCTTGGTGGGAGTGCTCACGCGGTCAATCCTTGCAGGTACGGGTTGGTGCCCCGCTCGCGGCGCATCGTCGTGGCCGGGCCGTGGCCGGTGAGGACGAGGGTGGAGTCGGGCAGCGGCAGGACGACGTCGCGCAGGCTGCGCTGCATGGCGGCGTGGTCGCCTCCGGGCAGGTCAGTGCGCCCGATCGAGCCGGCGAACAGGACGTCCCCCGACACCATGGTGCGGTCCAGGCCCTCGTCGGCGGGCAGGCCGTCGGGAACGACTCCGAGACCGAACATCACCGAACCCTCGGTGTGCCCGGGCGCGTGCAGCACCTCGACCTCGAGGCCGGCCAGGGTGAGGGTCTGGCGGTCGGTCACCTCGACGACGGTCTCGGGCTCACGCCACGTCGCTCGCTGACCGAACTGCTGCTCCATCATCGCGAGGGTTCCGGGGGCCAGGCTCGCGATCGGGTCGGTGAGCCGGTACCGGTCGTCGCAGTGGATGTAGGCCGCCGTGTCTCCCCCACACACCGGCGTCACCGAGAAGACGTGATCGAGGTGGCCGTGGGTGAGCAGCACCGCCGCGGGGCGCAGCCGGTGTTCGGCGAGCACGTCGCGCAGGGTGTCCTCGACCCCGATCCCCGGGTCGACGACGAGGCACTCCTGCCCCGGGCCGGTCGCGAGGACGTAGCAGTTGGTGGCGAAGGCGGCAGCGGGGAAGGCGACGGCGAGCACGGTGCGAGCGTAGCCCGCCGCATCCTGCCTA
>JAGNQK010000181.1 GCA_017989115.1 Dermatophilaceae bacterium
CCACCGCTTCCTGACCCGGGGCCAGGAGGTCAGGAGGATCGGGTCGGGTTCCACACGACGAGCGCCTGCGAGCGCCCGTGCCGAGGCCGCTCACCGAGCCGCGCGGCGTACACGTCGCCGCTCGAGGCGACCGAGAAGACCCGGGTGACGCGACCGGATGCGGCCCGAACGGCATCCAGCTCGGCGGTCAGCTCGGCCACCCGCGAGCGCAGGGCGGCCACCTGGTTCTCGAGCTCGAGGATGCGGGCGATGCCCGACAGGGACACACCTTCGTCCTGGGAGAGCCGCTGCACCTCGCGCAGCAGGGCGACATCACGTTGGGAGTACCGGCGACCGCCCCCGCGGGTGCGCGACGGGGTGACCAGGCCCAGTCGGTCGTACTGACGCAGGGTCTGGGCGTGCATGCCGGCGAGCTCGGCCGCGACGGAGATGACGAAGACCGGGGTCTCGTCGTCGGGGCTGAAGGCCGCGTACTGGAACGACGTCATGGCGTCCTCCTTCAGCTGCTCGCCTGCTCGAACAGGCCGGCGCGTGGGTCGACGTCGGCCTCCTGCTCCCGCAGGACCTCGACCGCCTCGCGGGCGGCGTCGGTGAGTCGCTGGGGCACGATGACGGTCACCTTGGCGAGCAGGTCACCGGTGCCGCCTCGCCCGGAGACCCCACGTCCCTTGACGCGCAGCACCCGGCCGCTCGGGGTCCCCGGTGCCACCTTGACCCGCACCGGGGTGCCGTCGAGGGTGGGCACGGCGACGGTGGCCCCGAGTGCGGCCTCGGAGAAGGTCACCGGCAGGTCGACGGTGAGGTTGTCACCGTCGCGCCCGAAGACCGGATGCCGTTCGACGGTCACCGTGAGGATGAGGTCGCCCTTGGGTGCCCCGGGGTCACCGTCGGCTCCCTTGCCCCGCAGCCGGATCTTCTGCCCGTCCTTGACCCCCGCAGGAATCTTGGTCGTGATCCGGCGGCCCTCGGCGGTCGACAGGGTCACCGTGGCGCCCTGCACGGCATCGCGGAAGCTCAGGGTCGTGCGGGCCTGGACGTCAGCGCCCGGGCGGGGTCCGCGCGGGGCTCCGAACCCGGAGAACGGGTCGCCGCCGCGGGCCCCACGAGCACCGGCGCCCGCGCCTGCCCCGGCGCCGCCGCCGAACATCTGCGCGAGGAGGTCGTCGAGGTCGGGCTGGGCCCCGGCACCACCGGCGCCGCCCGGGCCGCCGGTGGAGAAGCGCACCCGCTGGCCACCCCCTCCGCCACCGAAGGCGGAGAAGACGTCCTCGAAGCCGCCGGCGCCACCGGGGCCACCGGCGCGGAAGCGGGCACCGCCCTGCGCCATCTGGCGCACCGCGTCGTACTCCTCGCGCTGCTTCTTGTCGGAGAGCACGGAGTGGGCCTCACCGATGTCCTTGAACCGCCGCTCGGCGGCAGCGTCCCCGGCATTGCGGTCCGGGTGGTGCTGCCGCGCGAGCTTGCGGTACGCCTTCTTGATCGCGGCCTGGTCGGCATCCTTGGGGACGCCGAGGATCGCGTAGAAGTCCTTCTCGAACCAGTCCTGGCTGGCCATGGGCGCCTCCTCTCGGTGCCTCGTCAGTGGATCAGGCGGGGTCTGCGACCGCGACCCGGGCGGGGCGCAGGACCTGCTCCCCCGCACGGTAGCCCGGCTGCAGCACGGTGACGACCGTCGTGGACTGCGCGTCGGTCGGCAGGTCGTCGTCGCCCTCGGGCCACGGCGCGTGCATCAGGGCCTCGTGCTGCATCGGGTCGAAGGCCTCGCCCTTGGCCCCGTAGCGCTCGAGACCGTACTTGCCGAGCGTCGCCTCGAGCTTGTCGGCGATGGCCGCGAACGGTCCGTCGACGAGGTCGCCGTGGTCCCGCGCGGCCTGGATGTCGTCGAGCACCGGCAGCACCGACTCGAGGACGTCACGCACCGCGCGCTCCTGCATCAGCGCCCGGTCGCGGTCGACCCTGCGCTTGTAGTTGACGTACTCGGCCTGGAGCCGCTGCAGGTCGCCGAGCCGCTCGGCGGCGAGGATCGAATCCGGGTGGGTGCCCACGGCATCCACCCCGTCGGCGGATGCCGTGGCAGCCGCCTCACCCTCGCCGGCCGCGGCGGGGGCGGCCCCGGCTGCTGCCGGGGCGACCTCCTCGCCGTCGTTGACCCACTCGGTGTTGACGCTGTCGTCAGCGACCTCACCGCTCAGCGGGCTGCTGTCGGTCTGCTCCGGGCCGTGGGGCTCGGTCACTTCTTGTCCTCGGGCGCGTCGTCCTCGACGACCTCGGCGTCGACGACGTCGTCGTCACCCGCGTCGGATGCCGGCTGGCCACCGTCGGTGCGGGTCCCACGCTCTGCGTGGGCCTCGGCACCCGGCACGTCGCCGGACTCGCCCTGCTCGGCCGCGGCCGCGTACATCGCCGCGCCCATGGCCTGGGACTTGGTGTTCAGGTCGTCGATCTTGGCCTGGATGTCGTCCTTGGACGCCGCCGTCTCCGGCTTGATGGCCTCCTTGAGGGCGGCCAGGGCCTCGTCGACCGGGGCACGCAGCTCGGCGGAGACCTTGTCGCCGGACTCGGCGAGGAACTTCTCGGTCGAGAACACGAGCGACTCGCCCATGTTGCGGGTCTCAGTCTCCTCGCGGCGCTGCTTGTCCTCCTCGGCGTGGGCCTCGGCGTCCTTGACCATGCGCTCGATCTCCTCCTTGGACAGCGCGCTGCCGCCCGAGATGGTGATCTTCTGCTCCTTGCCGGTGCCGCGGTCCTTGGCGGTCACGTGGACGATGCCGTTGGCGTCGATGTCGAAGGTGACCTCGATCTGCGGGACGCCACGGGGGGCCGGGGCGATGCCGGAGAGCTCGAAGGTGCCGAGCGGCTTGTTCTGCTGCGCGATCTCACGCTCACCCTGGAAGACCTGGATGAGCACCGAGGGCTGGTTGTCCTCGGCCGTGGAGAAGACCTCGCTGCGCTTGGTCGGGATGGCCGTGTTGCGCTCGATGAGCTTGGTGAACAGGCCACCCTTGGTCTCGATGCCGAGCGAGAGCGGCGTGACGTCGATGAGCAGGACGTCCTTGCGCTCACCCTTGAGGACACCGGCCTGCAGGGAGGCACCCAGGGCGACGACCTCGTCGGGGTTGACGCCCTTGTTGGGCTCCTTGCCGCCCGTGAGCTCCTTGACGAGGGTGGTGACGGCCGGCATGCGGGTGGACCCACCGACGAGCACGACGTGGTCGATGTCGGACAGCGAGATCCCGGCATCCTTGATGACGTTCTGGAACGGCTGCTTGGTGCGGTCGAGCAGGTCCTTGGTCATCTGCTCGAACTGCGCCCGGGTGAGGGTCTCGTCGAGGTGGATGGGGCCGTTCTCGGACATGGAGAGGTACTGCAGCGAGATGTTCGTGCTCGAGGCCGAGGACAGTTCCTTCTTGGCCTGCTCGGCGGCGTCGCGCAGACGCTGCATGGCGATCTTGTCCTTGGCGAGGTCGACGCCGGAGGAGTTCTTGACCGTGGTGAGCAGGTGGCTCACGACGCGCTCGTCCCAGTCGTCGCCACCGAGCTTGTTGTCGCCCGAGGTCGCCTTGACCTGGATCGTCGCGAAGCCGTCGTCGGGGTCCTTGCCCACCTCGAGGAGGGAGACGTCGAAGGTGCCACCGCCGAGGTCGAAGACGAGGATGAGCTCGTCCTCCTTGCCCTTGTCCAGGCCGTAGGCGAGCGCGGCCGCGGTGGGCTCGTTGACGATGCGCAGGACGTTCAGGCCCGCGATCTCGCCGGCCTCCTTGGTGGCCTGGCGCTCGTGGTCGTCGAAGTACGCGGGGACGGTGATGACGGCGTCCGTCACGGCCTCACCGAGGTAGGCCTCGGCGTCGCGCTTGAGCTTCTGGAGGATGCGGGCGCTGATCTCCTGGGCGTTGTACTTCTTGCCGTCGATGTCGTCGGAGCGCCAGTCGGTGCCCATGTGGCGCTTGACAGAGCGCAGGGTGCGGTCGGCGTTGGTGACTGCCTGGCGCTTGGCGATCTCGCCGACGAGCACCTCACCGCCCTTGGAGAAGGCGACGACCGACGGGGTGGTGCGACCGCCCTCGGCGTTCGCGATGATGGTGGGCTCGCCACCCTCGAGGACGGCGACGGCGCTGTTCGTGGTGCCGAGGTCGATTCCGACTGCACGTGCCATGGGTGCTCCTTGTGTGATGCTGGGGTTGAGTGCTTGAGACTCAAGGTAGACCGCTCGGATGCCGTGAGCAAACCGAGCGCTCCAAACTTGCGTTCACTTGACTCAACTTTGGTCAGGGCTGGATTGTTCCCAGGGGTCGACACCACGCCCCGCAGCCGGAGTCGAGGGGTCGAGAAACGCTCGGGATCACGCTGCCGCGTCGGCGTGTCTCGACTCCTCGACCGGCACCTGCTGGCGGCTGTCGAGGAGGAACAGGGCAGCGACCACGAGGATCGGGATGACCACGGAGCCTGCGGCAGAGCCCAGCAGGTCAGCCAACCCGGCACCGTCGCGGTTGGCATCCACGAACAGGGCGACGAGCTGCCCGGCCCCGAGCGCAGCCAGCAGACCACCGGCGAGCCGCGTGTGGTTCAGCCCGAGGAACCCCAGGGCCACGGCCAGCACGAGCACCCAGATGCCCGAGAAGGGGTCGTCCCTGGTGATCTGCCCGGCGTCGGCTTCCATGATGCCGAACACGATGGTGAACGCGGTGAGCAGGGCCAGCGCCCAGGGCGCGAACCTGCGGGAGAAGAAGCGAGCGCGCTGAGCGACGTCACCAGGACGAGCCACGGTGCGATGGTGCCGATGGCCTGAGGGGTCTCCAGGTCGGCGAACGCGTCCGCCGCGGCGAAGCCCAGGCCCAGCACCCCGATCAGGCTCATGATCGCGACCCCGACGCGTGTCAGGA